>CAZSMU010000123.1:0-12008 GCA_964607915.1 uncultured Haliscomenobacter sp. | reverse complement strand
CTGGGCAACTATCCCAACGCCTCTCGCGACGGCAAGCTCAAGCCTTACGAAGCACTTGTTTTCGAACTGTAAAATTTTTCAAGATGCACAAACGGTATGCCAAAAGCCTCTCGGTATTCTTCTTCTCCCTCGTCTGGTGGTGCGGGCTCCACGCCCAACTCCGCCTTCCCGCCTTCCTGTCGGACAACATGGTGTTGCAGCAGCAAAAGTACAACCGCATCTGGGGATGGGCAGAGCCCGGAAAGCTGGTACAAGTAGAATTTCAGGGAAAAACATACCCCGCTTTTGCCGACAAGCAGGGGGTCTGGCAGGTATTCCTCCAACCTAGCTCAGCCGGAACGGGGGGGGCTATGCACATCCGCGCAGGCGCCGAAAGCCTGGTACTAGACAACATCCTCATCGGCGAAGTATGGGTTTGCAGCGGCCAGAGCAATATGGAGTGGCGCATGAACTGGCTCGGGGATACCTATACATCTGAGATGGAGAGTGCTTCCAACGACCAAATCCGCTTTGTCGTTTTTGAAAGGGCCTACTCGAACTACCCCTTGCAGGATGCCAAAATCGAGCGGCCTTGGTCGGCCATCAGCCCTGCTTCTATCCCGGAGTGTTCCGCCATTGCATACTGGTATGCCAAATACCTGCAGCAGACCTTGAATGTGCCCATCGGCCTCGTCGTCACGAGTTGGGGCGGCACCCCGGCAGAGTCATGGACCAGCTTCGAAGCCCTCCAGCCTTTTCAAAACTATACCGACACCTACATTCAAAAGATACAGCCCGTTGATCTACAGGGCGTAGCAAAACAACAGCAACAAAGCCGCCAGCGCTATCAGCAGGCGTTGGTCGAAAATAAGGCCCGGCTGGCCAGTGCGATGCAGTCCGATTTCGACGACAGCGGCTGGGATACGGTTTCCCTGCCCAGGCCCTGGGAACAGCATGGGTTCACAAACTCCGACGGCGTTATGGCCTATCGGCTTGCTTTCGAGTTGAGCGCTTCGGTTGCAGGGAAGCCGGCGACCCTTCGCCTGCCCGCTATTGACGATATGGACTCTACTTTTCTCAACGGGCAGTTCATCGGCACGACCGGCCAATGGAACACGCCCCGGATCTATAGCGTGCCCGCAGGGGTGCTGAAAAAAGGGAGGAACGTACTCGCCATCCGCGTACAGGACAACGCCGGCGGGGGTGGCCTCGCAGCCGCCCCGGAACAGTTCAGCTTGTCGGCAGGAGGAAAAACGATACCGCTCTCCGGAATCGCGCGCTATGAAATGATAGCCCCGCTCGAAATCGTCAGTGCGGTGAACGGCTCCATGCAGGTTCAACCCGCCGTTTTGTACAACGCCATGATTGCCCCTCTTCTGCCTCTGTCTATACGCGGGGCGATCTGGTATCAGGGCGAAAGCAATGCCAACCGGGCACTGGAGTACCGCGCGCTGTTCCCCGCCATGATTCAGGACTGGCGCAACCGCTGGGGACAGGGAAATTTCCCCTTCCTGTATGTGCAGTTGTCTTCCTACGGCAAAGTCCTGAGCGAACCGGCCCCCAGCGACTGGGCGCTGCTGCGCGAAGCCCAGGCATTGACCCGCTCCATCCTGCCGAATACGGCCATGGTCGTCACGACCGATGTGGGCAACCCTCTCGATATACACCCTAAGCAAAAGAAGGAAGTGGGCGACCGACTGGCCGCCGAAGCACTGCGCATGGTGTACGGGCAACAAAATATCGTCAGCAGAGGCCCTCAATTGAAATCCTGGGTCGTAGAGGGCAATAAGGCTATCCTCGACTTCCATTTCAGCGGCAAAGGGCTGATCGCTCAAAATGGCCCGCCCGCGCATTTTGCCCTCGCCGGGGCCGACAAGAAATTCTACTGGGCAAAGGCGGAAATCGTCGGAAACCAGATTGTACTCACCTGCGAGCAGGTGCCTTCGCCGGTCGCCGTGCGCTATGCCTGGGCCGACAGCCCTGTCAGCGCCAACTTGTTCAACCGCGAAGGGTTCCCTGCCGAACCTTTCCGCACGGATGAGTGGTAGGCTCGTTTCGAGGGGTCAAAAAGGCCCTTTTTTGCATAAAAATTGATTTTTTCTACATGAATAGCAAGAGAGAAAGCACTGCCCGCCGCGTAGGTATCCTGGGCGGCGGGCAGCTGGGGAAAATGCTGGCCCTGGCGGCGGGCAACTGGCACCTGCCTGTCCATATCCTCGACGAATCCCCTGATTTTCCGGCACCCCCTTTTGCTGCCTGCTTCGTCCCCGGTCGCTTCAACTCGTATGAAGATGTATACCGCTTCGGCAAAACGGTGGATGTGCTGACCATAGAAATCGAACACGTGCATACGGGCGCGCTGAAAGCCCTCCAGGCCGAGGGCCTCACCGTACACCCTGCCCCCGATATCCTGGAACGGATCAAGGACAAAGGGCTGCAAAAGGAGTTCTATGCCCAGAACCGCATCCCTACAGCCCCTTTTCGGATCTTCGACCATTATGCTGAGCTCGAGGCCGCCCTCGATACCGGCGAGCTGGCCTTCCCCTTCGTGCAAAAGACCCGCACCGATGGCTACGATGGCCGCGGAGTGGCCGTCCTCCGAAGCCCGCACGACCGGCACAAGCTCATCCCCGGCGGTACACTGGTAGAAGAACTGGCTGAAATAGAAAAAGAATTGGCCGTAGTGGTAGCCCGGAACCAGCGTGGGGAAGTCCGCGCTTTCCCTACCGTGGAAATGGATTTCAATCCCGAGGCCAACCTCGTGGAGTTCCTCCTCTGCCCGGCACGCATCCCGGAAGAGGTCGAGCGCGCCGCCGAACGCCTGGCCATGGATACGATTGAAGCCTTTGGCCTGTGCGGCCTCCTCGCAGTAGAGTTATTTTTGACGAAAAAAGGAGAACTTTGGGTCAACGAGGTGGCCCCCCGGCCGCACAACAGCGGGCACCACACGATAGACAGCTGTGAAACCTCCCAGTACGAGCAGCATCTCCGGGCCATCCTCGACCTGCCCTTAGGCGATACGCGCCTGCACAGCTCGGCCGTCATGGTCAACTTGCTCGGGGCCCCCGGATTCGAAGGCCCTGTGCACTACGCCGGGCTGGACGAATGCCTCGCCCTGCCCGGTGTCCACGTACATCTGTACGGAAAAAAAACGACCAAACCTTTCCGGAAAATGGGCCATGTCACCGTCACCCATCCGGATTTGGAGCAGGCCATCGCCCGGGCGCGCAGCGTTCAGCAAACGCTGCGCGTCGAAGCCCAAGCGCCCTGAAGAGCGCATAAAACCAAGAGCCCTAGTCCTTTGAAAGGATTTTGACCAAGGTGCCCTGGGGAACTTGTGCGTCGAGTTCCATCCCGTTCACGATGGCCAGTTCGGCCCAGCGCTTCTCAGGCACCCGGAAGGAACTGAATACGGCTCGCAGGCTCGCATCGGAAGCTACTTCGCGGATGCGGATGCGCTCGGGCGACACATTGATTTTCGAGGGGTCGTTGAGGGCTTTGAAGTTTTGCATCGAATTCAGGAACAAGGCTTTGTATCGGTCGAAATCCGCCTGGTACGACATGCCGTAGAAGCGGAAGATTCTATCGTTGAACTGAATCAGGTAGATTTGTATCCGGATGATCTGCTTGCTGTCGGGGTTGGTCTGCTCAGCGACGATGCTGATGGCCGGCGACCCGTGCACGGTGACTTTCCTGGGCCCGTCCACGGTGCGCAGGGAGTCTTTGCGCAAAGTGGCTTCGGCAGCCGCGTTGAGATCCTTTTCAGCAGCCAGGTCCATCAGCAGCAGGGCCTTTCCGTCTTCCGGGGTGAACTGTACCTGGGAAGCCATATTTTCCATCTTCCAACCGCCCGGGGTAGGAAACTGAAAGCGCAGTTCGGGGTGGTAAAAAACGTTGTCTTCCAGATAGCCCTGACGCGGGTCATCGCCATATACGATGCCGTCAATCATGCGTAGGTATGCGTTCCGTTCGATTTTGAGGTCGGTGGCGTTGGTCTTTTGTTGCCATTCGAGGGCTAATTTGCCCACATTTGCATAGCGATCGACCGGGTCTGGGTGGGTGGACAGGAAGGTGGGGATGGCACCGGCATCTCCGCTCAGGCGTTTCAGGGTTTGAAAGAAACCGGCCATCTCGCGGGCGTCGTAGCCAATCTTGGTCGAGTACTCCACGCCCAGGCGGTCGGACTCCGTTTCATGGTCGCGGCTGAATTTCAGGAAGAGTATGCCCAGCGCGTTGGAGGCCAGGTCGGCGAACTGCGCGAAATCCTGGGAGAGCACGACGCCCAACACCAGACCCAACTGGCTGACCATTTGCGTGCTGTATTGCCGGGCCCCATGCCGGGCGGTGATGTGTCCGATTTCATGGCCCAGCACTCCTGCAAACTCCGCTTCGTTGCTGAAATGCGCCATGATGCCGCGGGTAAAATATACAAAACCGCCAGGAAGGGCGAAAGCATTGACCACCGGAGAATCCAGGATTTTGAACTGGTAGTCCAGGCCCGGGCGGTGTGAGATAGCCGCCATTTCCTTCCCTTTTGCCGAAATAAATGCCTGGAGTGCCGGATCCTGATACTCCCCGAAGCTCGATACGATTTCGGGGTCGGACTGAATCCCCAGGGCGATTTCCTGGTCTTCGGTCATCAGCATCAGTTCTTTCTTGCCCGTGACGGGGTTGACGGCGCAGGAAAGACCGATGAGCAACAGCACGACTGTGGTGCCCATGCGCAGGGCTAAGGCAGATACTCTTTTTATCATCGTTCTCTATTTTTTGCAATATGCGCAAAATTCTGCAAAAAATTCCATAAAAAACGAGCGAGAGCACCGTTTTATGCCGTCCACAAGCGCACGAAAGCACCATCGGGGTCGTAGCGCTGTGCCTGGGTACGGGTATTGAAATAGCGGTCTTCCCTGGGGTCGCTACCCACGCCGGCCACGTAGTTCCAGTTGCCCCAGTTGCTTGCCGGGTCGTAGTCAATGAGCACGGATTCAAAGTATTCGGCGCCCATTTGCCAGTTGACGAACATATCTTTCGCCAGGAAGCTGGCTACGTTCTGCCTTCCGCGGTTAGACATAAACCCCGTCGTTTTGAGCTCCCGCATATTGGCATTGACGAAGGGGGAGTCCGTCTGTCCGTTGATCCAGCGCTGCAATTTGGAGAAGTCGTCTTTCCAGCGCGGGTCTGCCTGGCCTTTGGGCCCGGATTTAAAGAAAATGCGGTTGCCGTGTTTGCGGGCCATCAGATGAAAGAAGTCGCGCCACATCAGTTCAAAGAACAGCCAGTAGGTGGACTCATTGGCGCCGCGCGCCGCTTCGTAGCGGCGTATTTCGTGGTATGCCAGGGGGGCGGAAAGGGCACCGGCGGCCAACCAGGGGCTCAGCTTCGAGGAGTAATCGCCCCCGATGAGCCCGTTTCTCGTTTCTTTATAGGTCTTGATCAGGTTGCTGTCCCAGAGGTAGTAGCGCAGCCGGGCCAGCGCTTCGTCTTCCCCGCCTTTGAAAGGCAGACAGGTGCGCGGATCGGATGCAGGGATGGGGTGGCCAAAATCCGGCAGCGTCGGCATATCCCCTGCGTCGATGGGCATGCTAAGCGGCTGGAAGGGCTTGGTTGGGGCGGGGAGCGGTGGCCGCACCTGCACATAGCGCTCCACCTGTTTGCGGAAATGCGTGAACACGTCCGGGGTATGGGGTACCGGGAAAGGGAGGTCGGAAGCCTGGAACAGCGTTTTTCCCCGGTGCAGCCTAAGCTCCTGCCCGAGCTTCCAGATGGCCTTTTCCAACGCGCTTTGCACCGCTGCCTCCTCGTGGATGAATTCCCGGGTACCGAACACCCAGCTCGCGCCTAACTGCGCGACCAGGGCCGGGATGACCTCCTCGGGGTTCCCGTGGCGCAGGTACAGATCGCTATTCAGGTCCCGCAGTTTGGAGCGGAGATTTTCGAGGTTCTCCAGGACAAACCTGGCCCTGAACGATCCCATCTTCGCAAAACCGTACCGGGTCTTGCCTTTCCACAATCGGGGGTCGAACACATACACCGGGTAGATTTCGTCTGCCGTGCGCAGGGCATCGACCAGTGCTTCGTGGTCGTGCAGACGAAGGTCATTCTGAAACCAGACGATAGCTCTTTTAGGCATTTTCTTGTGTATTTACCGCGAGCGGTGCTTTATTAGACTTGTTGCGAGGGGAATCATCGAGGGGTCAAAAAGGCCCTTCCTGCATAACCCCAAGGTTTAGCCTTAAACACAAAAGTGGCGTATTGGTTTTAATAATTTACCTTTGCAAAAACACAAGACCATGAGAGCTCTCGCATTTTTCTTAGCCACCTTTCCCGTCTTCGCACCGCTCGGTGCCCAGGATAAGCCCGCCTACCGGATATTCCATTCCGATGGTAGAGAGGCGACGTATCAGGATGTCATCCAAAAAGCGGAAAAAGCAGATGTGTTCTTCTTCGGGGAATTGCACAACAACCCGGTTTGCCATTGGCTCCAGTTGGAGATGACCCAGGATTTATACGCTGCCAAAAAAGGCAAGCTCGCCCTGGGGGCCGAGATGTTTGAGCGCGACAACCAGCTGCTCATGGACGAATACCTCTCCGGACAAATCACCCAGAAAAGCTTTGAAGAAGAGGTGCGGCTCTGGAAAAACTACACCACCGATTACAAACCCTTGCTGGAATTCGCCAAGGCCCAAAAAATCCCGTTCATCGCTACGAATATCCCGCGGCGCTACGCAAACCTGGTGTTCCGCAAAGGCCTCGCCGCCCTCGACAGCCTGTCTGCCGAAGCGAAATCCTATATCGCCCCTCTGCCTATAGAAGTAGATCTGTCGCTGCCCTCCTACAAGGATATGGTGGCCTCCATGGGCGGGCACGGCGGCCCGAACAGCGACAACCTCCCCAAATCGCAGGCCTCCAAAGACGCTACTATGGGCTACTTCATCGCCAAAAACCTCAATAAAGGGCATCTTTTTATCCATTACAACGGCACTTACCACTCCGACCTCAAAGAGGGCACCGTCTGGTACCTCAAAAAGTACGCGCCGCGGACCGACGTGGTCACCCTCGCCAGCACAGAACAGAAAGATGCCTCGCAGCTAGCCCCGGAAAGCAAAGGCAAGGCCGACTTTATACTGGTCGTTCCTTCCAATATGACGAAAACCTACTGATGGGCGCTATGTCGAATGGTGCGATACGGCCCGCCCGCCTCTGCACAGGGCTGTTCCTGCTTGCCTTAGCCAGCGCCGCAGCCTTCCCTGCCTGCGATAAAAAGGGATACCGGCAAGGGGAGGCTTTGTATCGGCAATACTGCGCCAACTGCCACATGGAAGATGGTACCGGGCTCAAAGGGAATATCCCTCCCCTTGCCGGGTCGGACTACCTCCGGAATAACGCCGTATCCATCGCTTGTGTCATCCGGTACGGGCTGAACGAACCCATAACGGTCAACGGCAAGACCTACGACCAGCCCATGGCTGGCATACCAAAACTGAACGAATTTGAAATCGCCAACCTGATCAACTATATCCACCATAGTTGGGGAAACGACCTGGGCTATGTCTCACTGGAAAAAGTGCGCTCTGCCCTGGACACCTGCAAGGAGTAACCCCGCGTTTTTAGGGTTGGAGGTATATATGCTAAACCTTTTTATTTTCGTTAGGTATTAGATTTGCTGCCGGAGACAAAAAATTTGACTCGCCCGGAAAATCGAACATACTCTAAAATCATCGGGATTCACTACCTTTCGCCACACAGTTAAACCTTTATACGGATGAAGCAATTCTCCTGGAAATTCCTCGCGCCCCTGTTCTGGATACTCGGCGCATCTTTCCTTCAGCGGGCACAGGCCCAGCAAGTGACCATCCTTCCCAATGCCGACTCCGTGTACGTCTGTACAGACAGTCTGGTCACCCTGACGGCTACGGGCGGCTCCAACTTCTTTTGGTCCTCTCCCGACCTGGTCATCCCTACCCCCTCCGCGGGCAGCATACGGGTAAAGCCGCCCGTCAACGGGGCAATCGTCATCCTCACCGCCTCCGTGAACGGTACGAGCAGGAGCGATACGGTGCGGGTCTTTTCAGTGACCCCTACCCTGACCCTCTCCGCGCCCGCACCCGACACCGCCGTGTGCCGAGGCACCCCGGTCAGGCTCCAGGCCATCACCAATACCGGTACCTATGGCCTCCGCTGGCAGCCGTCCGACGGATTGAGCAGCACTACCAGCCCAAACGTCACGGCACGCCCCAAGGTGACGACTACCTATACGGCTGTCCTGGATATCAAGGGCTGTGAAGTGCGCAAAAACGCGACGGTAGTCGTCAAACCCGTCCAGGTAGATATCCTGGTGGCCGATACGTTCGAGCTCTGCCTGGGCAGCAAGCTCAAAATAGGGGCCATCACCAGCACCAACGACACGAAAGGGCTGCGCTGGAGCGCCTCCGACAAAACGCTCAGCGATTCCGCCAAATTCGTCGTGGAAGTCAGCCCCAAAGTGCCTACGACGTATTATTCGACCTTCAGCAGCGGGGGCTGCGTCATTCAAGACTCCGTTTTTGTAAAAGTGGACTCCCTGCCCGTCGAGCGCGCTATCACCGCCGACCCCAAAAAAGATACCTACTGCCAGGGGGAAACCGTGACGCTCAAGTCGCAGACCTTCGAGCCCTACCTCTATCCGGGTATCAAGCACAGCTGGTTTCCCAGCAAGGGCTTTGAAACGCCCGATAGCCTGTGGAACATGGTCATCAGCACCGTGGACAGTACCATCTACTACCGAATCAGCAAAAACGGGGGCTGTATTGATACCCAAGGGGTCTTCATACCGGTCATCAAGCCTAAAGACATCACTATCGTGCCTGAGCGGCCCGAGATATGCCTGGGCGAAAACGTGCAGCTCAAAGCCAGCTTCGCCGGAGAAGGTGAAATAGAATGGTCGCCGGAACAAAACATCTCCTGCGTCAAGTGTAAGGAGCCTACAGTGGTGCCTAATTTCACGACAACCTATACCATCAAGGTGACGGAGCGGAGCTGCCCGAGCACCAAAGCCGTCACCGTAGTAGTCCTGCAACCTCCTCAGACCCCCATTTCAGTCAACCCTACCCTCTGCCTGGGCGACTCCATAGCCCTGTTCCTCTCCAACCCGGAACCGGGCGTGACCTACCGCTGGCAATCCCCGCAAAACAGCTCCCTGGATGTCAATACGGCCCAACTGCGCGTCGCCCCGCGGAATACGACGACGTACACGCTCACGGCACAGCGGGGCCGCTGTCCCGCCGTACAGGTACAAACGACAGTATTCGTTGTACAGCCTGCCGACCTCACCGTGCCCATCACCCAACGGATCTGCCCCGGCCAATCCATCACCCTGGTCGCCGACGGCACCGCGCCCAATGGCGTGCAAGAGTCCTTCCGCTGGACCTGGAACAACGGGCAAAATTCCTCCCTGGGCCCTAACTTGACGGTCAACAACCTGACGCGGACCACTACGTTCAACGTCACCTACACCTATGGCCCCAACTGCGGAACCATCACCAAACCCGTAGTCGTGGAAGTGGACAACGTGCCCTCTATCAACGGATTCTCCTACGACCCACCGGAAGCCCAGACAGAAGGGCTACCCCAGGGCTCTACCCTCACCATCCGGGCCATCACCAGCCCAGCCAACCCCAGCGGGGTCACCTACACCTGGAAAGCTAATGGCGAAGCTATCTCCGGCAACGCCCTCAGCGTACAGCACAAACCTACCGCCGACCCGACCACCTATACCTTGACGATCAAGACAGCCGCGGGCTGCGAAGTCAGCGCCACCACCCCGCCCATCCGCGTGGTACCGCCCCAGTTTGATATCCCCAACGCTTTCACACCAGACGGAGACGGCAACAACGACTTCTTCCGCGTCGTCTATAAGGGCAATATCGAAATCCGCGAGTTCCGGGTATGGAACCGCTGGGGGCAGACGGTGTTCAACAGCGTCAACCCGGAAGGATGGGACGGAAACGTAGGAGGCAAACCCGCCCCCTCAGATGTATATGTCTATAAAATCCGGATTGTTTTCCCCGACGGCAAAGAGTTTAACCGCCAGGGGGATGTGACCTTGATTCGATGAAAAAGAGACTTGCCGCGAAGGGTTATCGACGAGAGAAAAGAACCTTTTTCACCCCTCGATGAGATTCCCCTCGCAACAAGTTCTAAAGGAAATTTTGGAAATAGGGCTTTGGGAACGGGAAGCGAGGTTTTGGGAACGGGAAAGCCCGTCTTACTCCGGAATCAGAATATCGCATCTGTGTTCCATAAAGGTAACCCCGGCGTATCGTTCCTACAAGAAAAAATAGGGGAGATGTATTTTCCCCTATTTTACCCTACCTTATCTTTTTGATATACAATTTTTTACAAAATTAGCCGCCTCCTTGAAAAAGGAGTGCCAAAGAGCCCGAACCGAGCGCACCAGCGCTGTATAAGCATGGAAACACACTGTATCCCCGCCCGTCAGGTGCCGTATTTTTCGTCGAAAGACATCGCTTACACCCTTGCCGAGCCAGCTCTCCGGCCGTTTTACAAGTACGAAGCAAAGCGCTCGAGTTTCGAAGCCGCCCTTCGCGATAAACAGGCTGACTCCACCGACCGGGCACTGCTCGTGCGCGTCCTGCAGGCCCAGTACTCCCGACTGGAAATTTCGGAGCCAACCAGGGCTAACCTGGAGAAATTGGCCCTGCCCAATGCGTTTACGGTCACGACAGCCCACCAGCCGGCCCTGCTTACCGGCCCGCTGTACTACGTCTATAAAATCCTCAATGTCATCCAGCTCGCCCGGCAGTTGGCAACGGCCTTCCCGGGATTCCACTTCGTGCCGGTCTTCGTCAGCGGGGCCGAAGACCACGACTTCGAAGAGATCAACCACGCCCGTCTGTTTGGCCGGACGCTGCGCTGGGAACACGCCTGGGGCGGCCCCACCGGCCTATATCCCACCGATAGCCTGCAGCCCCTCCTGGAGGAGCTGGAACCCCTCCTCGCCCACACAGAACACGGACAATCCGTTTTTCAAACCATCCGGGCTGCCTATACCGAAAACGAAACCTACGGCGCCGCTGCCATCGACCTGGTCAACCGCCTCTTCGGGCAGTATGGCCTGGTTGCCCTCGACATGCAACACGCAGAGTTGAAGCGGCACTTCATCCCGTTCATGCGGGAAGAGTTGTTCCGACAGCCCTCCCAGGCCTTGGTGGAACGCACGCAGCAACAACTCGAAGCCGCAGGGTACTCCGGACAGGCACACGCGCGCGAAATCAACCTGTTCTACCTGGAACCTGGTCGCCGCTCGCGCATTTTGCGCACCCCGGAAGGCTTCGAGATACACGGCAGCGGAAAAAAATTCAGCCCGGAGGCCCTGGAGGAAGAACTGGTGCAACATCCGGAGCGCTTCAGCCCGAATGTCGTGCTGCGCCCCCTGTACCAGGAACATATCCTACCCAACCTGGCCTACATCGGCGGCGGCGGTGAAATCGCCTACTGGCTGGAGCGAAAAACCCAGTTTGAGCACTTCGGACTGAATTTCCCCGTCCTCATCCGCCGGAACTCGGTGCTGTGGGTGGACGGAACTGCCCGCCAGCGCATGGAAAAATTGGGGCTGAGTGTCGAAGCGCTGATGGGCGACACCGAAGCCATCGTGCGCCGCTTTGTAGAACAGCGAAGCACCGATGACCTGAGCCTCTCCCGCGAAATGGAGGTACTGCGGGAACTGTTCCACAGCATACACGATAAAGCCGTGCGCATAGACCCCACGCTGGAAAAAGTGGTGGGCGCAGAGGAGAGCAAGCAACTAAAAGTGTTCGAACACCTGGAACAGCGCCTGCTGCGCGCCGAAAAACAAAAATACGACACGGAAGTACAGCAGTTGCGCAACCTGAAAGAGAAACTGTTCCCCGGAAATGGCCTGCAGGAACGGCACGACAACTTCCTCGTGTTTTACCAGAAATACGGCCCTGCTTTTTTCGACACCCTCCTGCAACACCTCGACCCCTTCCAACCAGGGTTGTGGGTATTCA
>CAZSMU010000122.1:0-12027 GCA_964607915.1 uncultured Haliscomenobacter sp. | reverse complement strand
ATATTAGACTTGTTGCGCGGGGAATCATCAAGGGGTCAAAAAGGCCCTTTTTCGCCCACACTGCGCCTTTTTTCGGTCATATAGCGCCGCTATACTCCCTCAAAAAGCCTTCGTGTGGACAAAAAATGACTCTTTTTTCCCTCCTCGCTGACCCCGCGCAACAAGTCTATTTTAAATGCGATACCCCTGTCGGGTAGATGGTGGAAGCATCGAGGGTTCAAAAAAAAACCTACCTTTGTACCCGTAAACGTACCTATTATGCTCGGAATCATTGGAGGGATGGGGCCACAGGCGGGTATGAGCCTTTACGGACAGATACTGGCGCATACTCCGGCACAAAAAGACCAGGCGCACATCCCGACCATCCTGTGGTCCACCCCACACCGCATCCCCGACCGCAGCGCTTATCTCTTGGGCGAATCTACCGAGAACCCCGCCTATCCGGTGGCCGATATCGCGCTCCAGTTGGAGCAACTGGGGGTTCGCATCGTTGGCATTCCCTGCAATACCTTCCACGCGGCCCCCATCTGGACCGCTTTTGCCGAGCGATTGACCAAAGAGGGCTCCCGCTTACAGGTGCTGCACCTGGTGCAGGAAACCGTCGCCGCTATCCAGCGAAACAACCAGGGGGGACCCATCGGAGTCCTCGGCACCCTGGGCACTTACCAGTCCGGAACATATTCCCGCGCGCTCCAGGAAGCCGGTATAGAAGCCCTCGAACCGGCCCCCCGGGAAAAAGCCCGTCTACACGATGCCATTTATAACCCATACTACGGCATCAAGGCCTTGCACTACATCGGTCCCGTTGCCAGTGATATTATCCGCAATGTGGCTGAAAGTATGCACTCCGAAACCCTGCTTCTCGGCTGTACGGAGCTGTGCATCGAAACACCGGATCGCCCCGGCAGTTTTCCGGGGCCATACGAAACCATCAACCCTCTGGCGATACTGGCACAGGCCATGGTGAACCAGTACGGGAAAACCGGTGTCGCTGGGGTATAGCGGGAGGAGATGGTTTGATTTGCCAAGTAGGTGGTGGAATCCCGAGGGTTCAAAAAAAACTACCTTTGCGCTCGCAAACCTACCTCTTATGCTCGAAAGCATCGGAGGGATGGGGTCACGAGCGGGTATGAGCCTTTACGGACAGATGCCAGCGCATACTGCGGCACAAAAAAGATAGGGTAAAGCGACATCCAAAAACAGAGCTGCCCACACGTATGAAAAAAGAAAGCGAAATACGAACGGAGGTTCATCCCACAGCAGACAAACGCGTACATTCCGAGGCGTTGGAGGGGGTAGGGGACAGGAGCCCCGAAGCGTTGCGGGCTACCCATGGCCTGTCCAGAGCAGAAAAGGGGGCGGGGCTGCCTCCGGGCTACCGAACCCGTCCTTTTGAACTCCAGCTCGAAGGGCTCCCGATTTCGCTTACCCTGGTCGAAAACCTCGACGAGCTGTTGGACGAACTTATCGCGAAAGGCCCCGCCCACGAAGATGTCCAAGATGAGCGCATCCCGTATTGGGCGGAGCTTTGGCCGGCAGCTATGGGCCTGGGCCGGCACCTGCTGCGCCATGGGTGCATCCGGCCGGGCATGTCGGTCCTCGAACTGGGCTGCGGACTGGGCCTGCCCGGCATCGTCGCCGGGAAATGCGGCGCGGTACCCACTTTCACCGACTACCTCCCCGACGCGCTGGCGTTTGCCCGCCACAACTGGGAGCAGAACCTCGACCGCCCCGCCCGCTTTGCCCTGCTCGACTGGCGCGACCCCGACCCGGCGTTCGCTGCCGAGGTGGTGCTGGCTTCCGATATCGCCTACGAAAAACGGGCCTTCCCCTTTCTGCCCCAGGCCTTCCGCACCCTGTGCCGCCCCGGCGGCAAAGTCTTCGTGGCCGACCCCTCCCGCAGCAGCGCACCGGAATTTTTTGACCAACTGCCCGCACAGGGCTTTGATGTGGACGTTTTTTCGTACCTTGAGCACTACAAAGGCCACCCTTCCCGCATCCAGGTGTATGTGTTGACGCCTTTGTAACAAGACTTTGGGCAGGGGCAAAAGGCTGTTTTCAGACCTCGCCGACCCTTTGCCAAACGTGCAATCCGTCTTTTATGAAAGCAAACTGGTACTCTGAGACGCAGCGCTTCAACCAGTGGTGGTTGTGGTTGTTTGTACTCATGCCGCTGCTCGGCGTCTTCTCGTGGGCCTTCGTGCAACAAATCGTGCTGGGCAAGCCCTTTGGCAACAACCCGGGGAACAATACCGAGCTCATCGTGTCGGGAATACTGCCCATAGGCATCCTCCTGTTGTTTCGCATCATGCGCCTCGACACTACCCTGTCGGAGGCAGGGGTGGAGGTGCGCTTTTTCCCTTTTGTAAAAAAGCGCCTGTACCTCTGGGAGGATATTCAGAAAGCCTATATCCGCCGCTACAACTCCCTGATGGAATTTGGGGGCTGGGGCATCCGCTTTGGCCACAGCGGCACGGCCTACAACGTAGCTGGAAAGTACGGCCTACAGCTCGAGCTGCGCAGCGGCAAGCGCCTGCTGATCGGTACCCAGGACCCGGAGCGCCTCCGGCGTGCGCTTGCCAACCACCGTATCCCGAGCGCTTAATCGCGCTGCGAAAGCTGCTTGAACGCATCCGACCCACAGCGGAGGAAGTCGGCGTATTCCTGTACATCGGGCGTATAGCCGACGGGGGTGTTGAGCAACTCGCCTTCCGGCGACATCAGCACGTAGAACGGCTGGGTGTTGGTCTTGAAATAGACCGTCTGGAAGTGGCTCCATTTCTGCCCTACCGTGCGCAGCTTGCGCGTTTTCCCGGTGATGGTCTGCACTTCCACCTGTTGGGTGGCGGGCAGTTCCCGCTTGTCGTCCACGTAGAGGGAAATCAGCACATAATCCTCGCGAAGCTGGTCAAAAACAGGGCCTTCGGGCCATACGTGCTCTTCCATTTTGCGGCAGTTGACGCAGGCGTGGCCTGTAAAATCAATCATGACCGGTTTGTTGTTTTCGCGGGCATACGCCAGGCCGGCATCGAGGTCTTTGAAGCAATTCAGGTTTTGCGGGCAATCGCAGGGCCTGAACCAACTGTAGCAGGCGGGCGGTGCCAGTCCGCTCAACAATTTCAGGGAGCGGTAGCTGCCTGCTTTTTCGTCGTAGATAAAGCCGCTGGCGAGGTAGGCCACAATGCCCAGAGAGACTAAGCCCAGCAGCACCTGTGTCCGGGGGCGCTTGCCCGGGCTGTCGTGCGGAAAGCGGATGACGCCAAAGAGGTAGAGCGCCAGGCCCAGGAAGGTCAACAACCACAGTGCCAGGAAAGGCTCGATGGTGAGGATGCCCCAGTGTTCCACGAGGTCGGCGTTGGATAAAAATTTGAGCGCCAGCGCTATTTCGAGAAAGCCCAGCACGACTTTTACCGTATTCAGCCAGCCGCCCGACTTGGGAAGGCTTTGCATCATGCCCGGGAAGGCGGCGAAGAGCGCAAAAGGCAGCGCGAGGGCAAACCCAAAGCCCGCCATGCCTGCCGTGAGCTGCCATGCCCCGCCGTCAGAGGTCAGCGCTCCGGCGAGCAGGGAGCCGAGAATGGGGCCTGTGCAGGAAAAAGACACCAGGGCCAGCGTCAGGGCCATGAAGAAAATACCCAGTACCCCGCCTATCCCTTCCGCCGAACTGGCGCGGTTGGTCCAGCTACTGGGCAGGGTGAGCTCGTAATAGCCGAAAAACGAGAAGGCGAAAAACAGGAAGATGACAAAAAAGGCGATGTTGAGCCAGACATTGGTGGAAATATCGTTGAGGATGTCGGGGTTTATGCTGTCCATCAGGTGGAAAGGGATGCTGAGCAACAAATAGACGAGCAGGATGAAAAAGCCGTAGGTGGCCGCCTGGGCAATCCCTTTGCCCTTGCCTCCGGCACTCTTGGTAAAGAAGCTGACCGTCAGCGGAATCATGGGGAATACGCAAGGGGTGAGCAGGGCGAGCAGGCCCCCGAGGAAGCCCAGGAAGAAGATGCGCCCCAGGCCGGTACTACCCTGGATCTGCGCCCCGTCGGTCGTGCAATCGCTTTTCACCTGCGAGGGGTCGGGTACGGGAAGGCCGCTGTAGAGCTCCCCTCCCGCAGAGGGAGCGGGACTCGGCGCCACAGGGGTACCGCCGCCCTCGGCAGCCGCGCCCGCGAGCGCCTCCAGGGTTGCCGGTACGAAGCGGAAGGGCACATCGGAAGGAGGCAGGCACTGTGTTTCATCACAGGCCATATAGGTGAGGATGCCGGAAATTGGCAATGCCGGATCGGATACCTCGACGAGCGAAATGAACTCCACTGGCCCGCTGCTGAATTTTTTGACGACAATACCCCCAAACAGAGGGTCGGGACCTTGCTTCAGCTTGCCTTTTTCCTCAATCGCGCCTTTGCGTACATAGTGCGGCCCCTCCGTGAACGCGAAGGTCGTGGGGATGGGCCCGTTGTCGTCGGTAAATTGGGAATAGATGCTCCAACCGGCCTGCAGCGTGGCCGTCCAGCGCAACTCGTAGCGCTTGCCCGACACGTTGCGGATAGAAGCGACCCACTGCACCGGGTCCAGGATACCGCCCGGCAGGGGCTGCTGCCCGGCAGGGGCCACCAGGGGCTCCGTCACGGCGGGCGGGGGCGGGGCAAGTGCGGGTTTGGAAGCGGGCGCAGGTGCCGACGCCTGCCCGGCGCTGCTCAGGTCAAAAGAAAATTCCTCTTCGGTAGGCGGCAGGCAACGCTCGTCGTCGCAGGTCATGAACTCAAGGTAGCCCTTGATCGGTTTTTTCACATCGCTGACCTTGACGCGCTGTACGAAACGCACCTTTCCGCTGAACTTGATCACGTTCATCCGGAACATCTCGTCAAAGCCTTCTTTGCGCTTGCCCTCTTCTTTGGCGTTGCCCAGCAGCGAAAAATGGCTGCCGCCCTCGAAATGGATAGAGGTGCGCACAGGTCCGTCGTCGCTTTCGAGGTACTGCGAATAGATGTACCAGCCCGGGTCGGCATTGGCGATCAGCGTGAGCTCGAATTCGTTCCCGCTGACTTTTTTCCACTCCGTACCCCACTTGATTGGCGTTTCAATCTGGCTGAAAGCCGACAGGGCAAGACTTAATAAGAAAAATAGGAGTTTGGCGCGTCGTATCATCTCGATGTCTTTTTTGCATGGGTTGAACCTATCCAACAACGTGCAAATGTACATTGTTCTTGCCAACCCGATGGTGAGGAAACGCACAAAATACATCCTGGGGTTTTCCTTCCCATACAGAAGATACTTTTTACAGCCTTCTTTTTTTTAAAAATTTGCCCAATTCCCGTTTTTCTTTAATTTTGTCAAAAATTACCCAAAAAGGTAAATGAACGATACACGGAGCACAGAAGAAAAAATCCTGGACGCCGCGCGGGAAATCTTTGCACAGCGGGGCTTTTCAGGAGCCCGTATGCAGGAAATAGCCGATCGGGCGGGCATTAACAAGGGCTTGCTGCACTATTATTTCCGCAGCAAGGAAGCCCTGTTCAAAATGATTTTCCGGGAAGCATTTACCCGTTTTTCCAAAATCCTCCATACCGTCCTCTCCGAGGACCGGCCCTTGCTGGAAAAAATAGACCGCATCGTGGACGAGTACATGGACCTGCTCTGTCAAAACCCCGCCCTGCCGGGTTTCATCGTCAACGAGCTACACACCAACGCAGACCAGTTTGTAGCTGAAATCATGCAACTTCCGGAGCGCCCCGACCCCTCGCGCCTCATCCTGCAGTTGCATATCGAGGGCCAGGCCGGCCGGATCCGGGCGGTAGATCCTTTTCAGACCATGCTGAGCATCCTGTCTGTGTGTGCCTTCCCCTTCATCGCGCGGCCCATGCTGCAGCGCATGGTGCACATAGACCAGGAGACCTATCTGGAGTTGATGCGACAGCGCACGCACGCCGTGAAAGATTTTATTCGAACCGCCCTCCTGCCGGGGGGCCAACCTTCCGAGTTATGAGATGGTATTTCCTCTTTTTGGCCTCCGGCCTCTTTTTTACCCCCTTGTTTACCCAAACGGCCAAAATAGTCGAGCTGGGCGACTGCTACGCGGCCGCCCGTGCCCACGCTGCGCTTTCCGCGCAACCGGCCCTGTTAGAGCAGCAACGCGCCTTGCGCACCGCACAGATCGAAGCAGGCCGGCTACCCGATATCTCCGTCAACGGACGAGCCACCTTCCAGTCGGAAAACGTGGATCTGGGCATTGACAACCCCTTGTTCCAGTCGCCCGACCTGCCGCTGTTTCAGTACCGCATCAGCGCCGACGCCACCTATACCGTTTATGATGGCGGGTACCGGAACGCCCTGCTGGAACAGGAAAACACCGCCGCCCGCGTGCGCGGGCAAAGCGTGGAAACCACTCTGTACAAGCTGCGGGAGCGCGTCAACCAGCCTTTTTTCGGCGTCCTGCTGCTGCGCCAGAAAATCGCGCTGCTCGAAACCTCGAAAGGCGAACTGCAGCAGCGCATTGCCTCCCTCCAGGGGGCAGTGGCAGCCGGTGCCCGCCTGCAGGGCGACGTGGACCGCCTGAAAGTACAGGTGCTGCGCCTGGAATCGGAAATAGAACAGGCCCACCACAGCATCCGGGGCCTGCTCAACGTGTTGGAACAGCTCACCGGCCAAACCTACCCCGACGGAGCGCAACTGGTCCTGCCCCAAGCCCCCGCCACTCTGCCGGCAGACATCAAACGGCCGGAGCTGCTGGGCTTCCAACTCCAACAGGAACAAACGCGGCGAGCAGAAGCCCTGCTGGACACCCGCCTGAAACCCAGGGTAGGTGCCTTCGCCCAACTCGGCCTCGGCGCACCCAACCCGCTCAACTTCTTTGACGACAACCTCAGCCCCTTCGGCCTCGTCGGCGTACAGGTGAGTTGGAAAATCGCCGACTGGCAGCATACCCGGCGGGAAAAACAATGGATAGAGGTCCAGCGACAAGGCATCGAAGCCGAAAAAAACTACTTCCTCCAGCAACTCAACCACCTCGACGGCAAATACCGCGAAGACCTCGCCGCCATCGAAGCGGCCCTGCGCAGCCAGGAAGCCATCGCCGCCATGCAGGAAAATATCCGCCGCGAAAGCGCCGCCCAGCTCGACCAGGGCGTGCGCACCGCCACCGATTACCTGGCAGACAGCACCGCCATCCTCCAAACCCGCCTCCAACTCGAAACCCTGCGCCTTCAGGCACGACAACTCTATATTGATTTCCTCACCTTAAAAGGCCTCCTCTGATTATGATACGCCCGTATTTCCCCTACGCCACCGCCCTACTCGCCCTCCTGGCCTCCTGCAAGCCGGAAGCCCCCCTCTCCGATGCCTACGGCAATTTTGAAGCCCGCGAGATAATGGTCGCTGCCGAAGCCGGCGGCCGCCTGCTCTACTTCCCCGTAGAAGAAGGCCTGCGCCTCGAAGCCGGCGCCCTGACCGCCCTGGTAGATACAGTGCCCCTGCACCTCCAACGCCTGCACTTGCAAGCCTCCATGGCCGCCCTGCGCCAAAAAACCCAGGACGCCAACCCCCAAATCAGCGTCTTTGAAGAACAACGCCGCAGCCTGCTGCGCGAAATCGCCCGCATAGACGCCCTCCTCAAAAGCAACGCCGCCACCCCCAAGCAACGCGACGACCTCAGTAGCCAGGTGGAGGTGCTCGACAAACAAATCGCCGCCGCCCGCAGCCAGGAGAAAACAGCCAACCGCGGCATCCTCGCCGAGCTGGGCCCCATAGAAGCCCGCCTGCAACAGGTCGAAGACCAGATCGCCCGCTGCTACGTCTATGCACCCGCTACCGGTACCGTATTGGCCAAAATGGCCGAACCCTCGGAAATCACCGCCCCCGGCAAGCCGCTCTACCAACTCGCCGACCTCGACACTATGACCCTGCGCGCCTATTTCAGCGGTGACCAGATCCCCCACCTTCACCTCGGCCAGTCCGTAGAGGTGCTGATAGACGAAGACCAATCCTCCAACCGAACCCTGCAGGGGCGCATATCCTGGGTCTCCGACCAGGCAGAGTTCACCCCCAAAACCATACAGACCAAGAACGAACGCGTCAACCTGGTCTATGCAGTCAAAATCCGCGTCAAAAACGACGGCTCCCTCAAAATCGGAATGCCGGGCGAAGTACGGCTAACCCGCTGAAAGCTATGATTGCGATACACGATATCTCCAAATCGTTCGGCGCGGCCAAAGCCCTCGACCACGTCTCCCTGCAGGTGCGCGAAGGCGAACTGTTCGGCCTGATCGGTCCCGACGGGGCCGGCAAAACGACCCTGATGCGCATCCTGACCACCCTCCTGCTGCCCGACGGCGGCCAGGCTTCCGTGGATGGATGGGATATCCGCAAGGACTACCGCCGCATCCGCTGCGAAGTGGGGTATATGCCCGGGCGCTTCTCGCTCTATCAGGACCTCAGCGTCGAGGAGAACCTCCGCTTCTTCGCCACCCTCTTCGGCACCACCGTAGCGGCCAACTACGATACCATCCGCGAGATCTACAGCCAGATAGAGCCCTTTCGGAAGCGCAGGGCCGGCCAACTATCGGGCGGCATGAAACAGAAACTGGCCCTGTCCTGCGCCCTGGTACACCAACCCCGCGTGCTGTTCCTCGACGAACCCACGACCGGTGTGGACCCGGTATCCCGCAAAGAGTTCTGGGACATCCTGGCCCGCATCAAGGCCCGCGGCATCACCATCTTCGTCTCGACCCCCTACATGGACGAAGCAGGCCGCTGCGACCGGGTAGCCCTCATCGAAAAAGGCCGTATCCTGGCCGTTGACCGCCCCTCCGACATCGTCGCGCGCTTCCCGCTGCCGCTGCTGGCCGTGCGGGCACAGGGCGAAACCTACCGCCTGCTGCAGGAGCTGCGCACACAGCCCTGGGCACACAGCGTGTTCCCCTTCGGCGAATACATGCACGTCGCCCTCTCCACGCCCCTCGGCGCCGACGAAGTACGCGCTTTCCTGAGCGCCCGGGGCTATAAAGCCCCCGAAGCCTTTGGCATCGCCCCAGGTATAGAAGATTGCTTCATGGAATTAATGGACGAAAAAAACAGGCCCCAAGGATGATTCAGACCGAAAACCTGAGTAAAAAATTTGGCTCCTTCACCGCCGTGGATGCCATCACCTTCGAGGTTCGGCGCGGGGAAATATTCGGCTTCCTCGGCGCCAACGGCGCCGGTAAAACGACCGCTATGAAGATGCTCACCGGCCTGCTGCGCCCCAGCTCGGGACGCGCTGAGGTGGCCGGCTTCGACGTCTATCGGCACCCGGAGCAGATCAAACGCCGCATCGGTTATATGAGCCAGCGCTTTTCCCTGTACGAAGACCTCAGCGTGCGCGAGAACATAGAGTTTTACGGCGGGATCTACGGACTGAGCTTCCGCCAGGTGCGCGAAAAAATCAAGGAGCTGGTGCACGACCTGGGATTGGGCGAAGTAGAACGGCAGCTCGTCCGCACCCTGCCCCTGGGCTGGCGACAGCGCCTCTCTTTCTCCATCGCCATCCTGCACGAGCCCGCCATCGTGTTCCTCGACGAGCCGACCGGCGGGGTGGACCCCATCACGCGGCGGCAGTTCTGGGAAACCATCTACCTCTCCGCAGAAAAAGGCACCACCGTTTTCGTAACCACCCATTACATGGACGAAGCCGAATATTGCGACCGGATATCCATGATGGCCGCCGGCAAAATCGCCGCCCTGGGCGCACCCCGCGACCTCAAAGCGACCTTCCAGGCCGATACTATGGACGACATCTTCCTCGCGATTGCGCGCGGCGCCAACACCCCATCCCTATGAAAGCCCTGGGAATACTCATTGTCAAAGAATTTCTGCACATCCTGCGCGATTACCGCACGCTGCTGATCCTCTTCGGCCTGCCCATCGTGCAGATACTGCTCTTTGGCTTTGCCATCAACAACGAGATCAAGGATGCCCGCATCGCCATCGTGGACCCCTCCAACGACGCCATCAGCCGGGGCATACAAGACCGCCTGCTATCGTCCGGTTACTTTATCCTGGAGGGCATGGCGCCCGATACAAAAGCAGTACACCAGCTTTTCAGGGAAGACCGCATCAAACTGGCCGTGGTGTTCCCGCCGGACCTGCAACAGCGCTTCTACCGCGATGAGAAGGCGCAGATCCAGTTGATCGCCGACGCTTCCGAGCCCAACACGGCCACTACGCTGGCGAACTACGCCACGGCCATCCTCAACGATTATCAGCAGGAAAAGCTCGGGCTGGCGTCGGCCCCCTTCCAAATCCGCACGGAGACGGCGATGCGCTACAACCCGGAGATGCGCAGCGTATTTCTCTTTGTGCCGGGCGTCATGGTCATCATCTTGATGCTCATTTCGGCGATGATGACCTCCGTGGCCATCACCCGCGAAAAAGAACTGGGCACCATGGAGGTATTGCTGGTATCTCCGGTGCGGCCCCTTCTGGTCGTACTGGGCAAAGTAGTGCCCTACTTCCTGCTCGGGATGCTCATCGCCGGGATAGCGGTGTGGATGGGCAACCTCGTCTTTGGCCTGCCCGTGCGGGGGAGCTACGGCCTCCTGCTGGGCGAGATGGTGCTGTTCGTGATGACCTCCCTGGCCCTGGGCATCCTTATCTCCACCCGCACCGACAGCCAGATGGTGGCGATGATGCTGTCCCTGATGGCGCTGATGATGCCCACCATCCTGCTTTCCGGCTTTATATTTCCCATAGAGTCCATGCCGCTGCCCTTGCAGATCATCAGCCACATCCTGCCGGGCAAGTGGTTTTTGATCATCCTGAAAAATGTGATGCTCAAAGGAGTGGGCTTCGCATACGTGTGGAAAGAGACCGCCATCCTCTCCGGTATGTTGCTGCTGCTTCTGGCAGCGGGTATCCGCAACTTCAAAATCCGATTGGCCTGACTATGAGAACCATCCTTTTCCTGCTGCGCAAAGAGTTCCGGCAAATTTTCCGCCACCGGGTGATGTTGCCCATGATTTTCATCATGCCCATCGTACAGTTGCTGGTCCTGTCGAACGCTGCCGACTTCGAGGTGCGCAACGTCTATCTGCACGTCCTCGACCGCGACCAGTCGGTGCTGTCGCAGCGCCTGGTGGGCAAATTTGCTGCGTCGCGGCACTTCAGGATTGTACGCCATTCCTTCTCCCCCGGGGCCGGCCGCGAAGACCTGGCGTCCAACACCGCCGATATCGTGCTCGATATACCGCCCCGCTTTGAAAAAGACCTGCGCCGGGGGCGGGGCACCACCCTGCACCTCAGCGCCAACGCGATCAACGCGACCAAAGCAGGGCTGGGACAGGCGTACGCGCAGGCTATCATCCGGGACTTCAACCAAGGGGTGCGCGCGGAGTGGACGGGGTTGCCCGCACAGGGGCGCATAGACGTACCCGTGCAGTTCTGGTACAACCCGGAGCTGAGCTACAAAGCCTTCATGGTGCCCGGTATCCTCGTCATGCTGGTGACGCTGGTCGGTATGTTTTTATCTGGCATCAACATCGTGAAAGAAAAAGAAATCGGCACGATTGAGCAAATCAACGTGACGCCCATCCACAAAGTACAGTTCATCATCGGCAAGTTGCTGCCTTTTTGGATCATCGCCAACGTAGAGCTGGCGCTCGGCCTCGCGTTTGGCCGCTGGGTATTCCACATCCCGGTAGAGGGCAGCCTATGGGTCGTGTTCGGCTTTGCCGCCGTGTATCTGTTGGCCGTGCTGGGGCTGGGGCTGTTCATATCCACCATCACCGAGACGCAGCAGCAGGCCATGCTCGTATCGTACTTCTTCCTCGTTGTATTCATCCTGATGAGCGGCCTGTTCACCCAAATCGAAAATATGCCCCCCTGGGCCCAAAAGATCACCTGGTTCAACCCGGTGGCCTACTTCATCGAGGTCATGCGCATGGTACTGCTCAAAGGCAGCGGCTGGTACGAGATCCGGGGCCACCTCCTGGCGGTGGCCGGGCTGGCTACCGGCATCAACCTGCTGGCCGTACTCAATTACCGAAAGGTCGGGTGAGG
>CAZSMU010000121.1:0-12036 GCA_964607915.1 uncultured Haliscomenobacter sp. | reverse complement strand
ACTTATTGCGAGGGGTCAGCGAGGGGTCAGCGAGTAGATTCTACCACACAACCTATATCTAAAACACCCCGATACACCCGGATAGTTGTATCCTCCAACCTTATTAACGATAGTATAACTCGTTCCATCGCAATTCCTGGCGCAAGCGATGCACCTGAGTGTGCTCGTCAATCAAAACGTATTCAATCCCAGCCATCTCGCAGAAATCTTCGAGGTGCTCCGGTCCCAGCGACTGGCTGAAACAGGTATGGTGCGCGCCCCCGGCATAAATCCATGCAGCCGCAGCCGTATGCAGATTGGGATATGCCTTCCACAACACCCGGGCCACCGGCAGTCTGGGAAGGGGTTGTTCAGGCGCTATAGCCTCTACTGTATTTACCAGTAAGCGGAAACGATGCCCAAGGTCTATCAAAGAGGCATTGACGGCCGGACCGGAAGACCCGTCGAACACCAGGCGTACCGGGTCTTCCTTGCCCCCGATGCCGAGTGGGTGTATCTCGCAAGAGGGCCTACCCGAGGCGATGCTCGGGCATATCTCGAGCATGTGCGCGCCCAACACCTGGTCTTGGCCCGGCTGGAAGTGATAAGTGTAGTCTTCCATAAAGGTGCTGCCGCCTTTGAGCCCTTCTCCCATTACTTTCATCGCCCGTACCAGAGCGGCCGTCTTCCAGTCGCCCTCCGCCCCAAAACCGTACCCGTCGGCCATCAGGCGCTGTACGGCAATACCGGGCAGCTGACGCAGCCCGTGCAAATCCTCAAAGGTATCCGTAAACGCCCGGAAACCTCCCCGCTCCAGAAAATTGCGCAGGCCAAGCTCAATACGCGCCGCCTCTCGCAAGCTGGCATGCCGATTCCCGCCAGGCCGCAAACCGGGAGCCAAATCGTACGCCTCGCCATACTCACCGACCAAGATATCCACACTGTCTTCGCCGACCGACAGGATGCTGCCCGCCAGGTCGCCCATCCCATAGCTGTTCACCGAAAAACCAAACTGAATTTGGGCCGATACTTTATTGCCTTCCGTTACGGCCACTTCTCGCATGTTATCGCCAAAACGGGCTACGCACAACCCCTGGAGCTCCCTCCAACCCGCAGCAGCCCGAGCCCAGATGCCCACGCGCTTCCGCAGCGCTTCATCCTGCCAGTGACCCACTACTACCTTGCGGCGCAACTCCATCCGGCTGCTGATAAATCCAAACTCCCTGTCGCCGTGAGCCGACTGATTCAGATTCATGAAATCCATGTCTATAGAAGACCATGGAATAGCACTGTTGTACTGGGTGTGCAAATGCAGCAGCGGTTTAGCCAATATCTTCAACCCGTTGATCCACATCTTGGCCGGGGAGAATGTATGCATCCAGGTGATTATCCCGATACAGGCATCCGCGCTGTTCGCTTCCTGTACCATCCGGTATATCGCTTCCGCTGTGGTTAATACAGGCTTGAATATAATCTGCACCGGAATGGCTTCGGCTTCGTTCAGGGCAGCGGCAATGGCCCGGGAGTGCGCAGCTACTTGCGCAAGGGCCTCTTCTCCGTACAAGTGCTGGCTACCGGTCAGAAACCAGGCTTCGTATTGTTTGAGTCCAGACATACGTCGTACTATTTTTGCAAAATTCAAAGTTACGCTGAAAGAACTAATCTGTCCGATTTTTCAGCCTTGCGAAAATACCCCTCGCTGTCCCCTCCCGAAAAGCCTACTCTCAACTTTTTGCCAAACTGATATACGCAACACCCGCCGAAACCACAAGCGTACCGGCGAGTTGCCAGACCCCAAAACTTTCCCCCAAAAGCCAATATCCCAATACAATCGTAGATATGGGCCCAATGCTGGAAATGATAGCGGCGTTGGAAGCGCCTATTCTACGAATCCCCTCGCTGACTAAAAATACCGGCAAAACCGTCGAAAACAAAGCCATTAAAAGACAGAGTATGTAAACCTCCGGCCTGAAATGCCACAACGCCCACTGATACGCAATGCCGTGGTGGATGAGAATCGCCACGCACCCGGCCGATACGGCCAGAGCCGTATAGCGCATGGATCCAAAACGGGGCAACAGAATCGAAGCGCCTACCATGTACAGGGCGTACGTTATGGCACTTAGAAAAATCAAAAATCCCCCATACGCAATATGGCTGCCCTGAAGTACCTGCCCGCCGTCAAGGAAAGCCAGCGCAATGCCCGCATAGGTCAAAAACAGCGCAATAACCTGTACCCGACTGATTTTTTTTCCAAAGAGTATCGCTGTAATCAGCAACACTATCGTAGGGTATAAAAACAGAATCAGCCGCTCAAGGGAAGCCGTGACGTATTGGAGCCCCATAAAGTCGTACAAACTGGCAAAATAATACCCTAATAGCCCGAACATGAAGACCGGCACCAGTTCCCCGAACCGGGCGCGTAACACCGGGTCACCTTTGGAACGCGTACGCCAAATCACGAACAAAAAGAAGGGCAGGGCAAACATCATGCGAAGGGCAAGCAACGAGATACTGTCCACGTCATACCGATACGCCAGCTTAATCATCACCGCTTTAGCCGAAAAACAAAGCGCACTCAAGAGAATCAGACCGGCTGCAAAAATCTGTGAACGGTCGTAATGCACAGAACCGGTCGTAGCCACCCTGCGCTTAACAAAGCCCATCCTGAAGCAATTGAGCCGTCTGGTCGAGCAGCGTCTCCTGTACGGGGCGGTATTTTACCGAAAGCTCCCGAATACTCCGGCTATGGTCAAACGCCAACGGGTAACCGACGTTATCCCGGATGAAACGCCGGGTTATGCCCAACATCGGAGCAAAGAGCTGAAGCAGCCACTTGGGTGCCTCCCGGGTGGGCAAAGGAAAGCGGTTCCCGTATTCTTTTCGAATAATCTCCGCCATCTCCAACATGCTCAACGTGCCGGCGCATAGAATATTCCGCCCCGAAGCACCCGGCACAAAGCCGGCTGCAATGTGCGCCTGCGCTACGTCCCGCACATCTACCACCCCGTAGTGAGCAGCCGCAGCACCCGACTTGAACTGTCCTTTTAGCATGGACAACAGAAAGCCGATGCTCATCGAATCCGTACGCCGGCTCAGAGAAGGCCCCAGCACAAACGCTGGGTTCATCACCACCAGATCCCATCGCATCTGATTGTCCGCTATCTTCCATGCTTCCTTCTCCGCCAGCGTCTTGGAATACGGATAGGGCTGATGCTGAAGGCTGGAACTCGTATTCCAGCTCTGCTCCGTGAACGTCCGGTTGGGCTGGTCTTCTACTTCCCGCGCATCGCCGTAAATGGCCGCTACGCTGGACGTAAGCACCACCCGCTGCACAGAGGGCGTCTCTTCTACCGTGTAGAGTACGTTGCGCGTACCCTCTAAAGCCGGATCTATCAACTCGCGCTGCGGGTCGCGAACCCCCTGTATCTTGAAAGGCGAAGCTGTGTGAAACACCAGTTCACAGCCTTCCATCGCTTTGTGAAAAGATCCGTGGCGCAGCAAATCGGCCTCAAAAAGCTCCAGACGACCCTGGCTCTTCTCTACCATGCGCGCTAAGTGGACCGGCTGGCCCTGACCCGGCTTCCCGCGTACCGTCCCGCGCACGTGGTAGCCGTCCTCCAATAAATATTCGATCAGCCAGGAAGCAATGTAGCCCCCGGCACCCGTCACTAGAATCGGTTTTTTCCCGTCAATAATCCGCATGGTTTTCAATGATTTTTATCATACCCGCAAATAAGATTTGCCTTTGCCCCTCCGCTCGAAAAATTTGCTATTTTGTTTGTATAAAGGGTATTTTGCAAAAGTATTTTTCGACTACGTGCTTTTATGTTTTTTGTGCAAAATATTTTTTTGAAAAAATTGTTTTTTGAAAAATTTTAAGCCGAAATTAGCTAAACGATAAACCAGGGAAAGGATACTCCCCCCTCGGCCAGCCTTGAATATACCCTGTTGCACAGCGGCTTCAACAAGTACACAGGCAAATCAGTTTAAATCAACCGGCTTCGAATCGCGCTCCAGAAACTATTGAACCATTGTAAAATTTTTCGTATATGAACATTCTCGCCCCCGTCAAAACCATCATGAGCACCGAACTGCTAACGGTCAATCCTGCAGACAAGCTCACCCTCGTCAAAGAAATTTTTGACGAACACAACATCCACCACCTGCCCGTGGTACGCTTCAAAGAACTGGTAGGCATCATCTCCAAGTCGGACTTTCTCCACTTCCTGCGAGGGTTCAGCCCCAATGACGAGGATCGCTTCGTGAACTACGCACGCCTCCGGGCTTTCAGCGCCGAAGATATCATGACCAAGGGCCTCGCCAAACTTGACCCCGATGACCGAATCAACGTCGCCCTCGAAATCTTCCTGGTCAACCGATTCCACGCCATCCCCGTGGTCAAAAACGAGGAACTCGTGGGGATCGTCACTACCTATGATATCATCAAAACCCTGGCTAACCAACCGGTGACCCCGGAACAAATCCTGGAATCCGGCAAAACCGACTGGGACAACCCAAACTTGATGGCAGGCTAATCCCCCCATCCCTAAATCATCCAATACACGTGAACGGAGGCCAAATCATCGCCCGCGTACTTCGGCAGACCGGAGTTACGCACTTATTTACCCTCTGCGGAGGGCATATTTCCCCTATCTATGTGGAAGCCGAAAAACAGGGCATCCGCATCATTGATGTCCGCGATGAAGCATCCGCCGTCTTCGGGGCTGATGCCTCTGCCCGCCTGAGCGGCATCCCCGGTATCGCCGCCGTCACAGCAGGCCCCGGGGTGACCAACGCCATCACCGCACTCAAAAATGCCCAAATGGCTCAAAGCCCCCTGCTCCTCCTCGGCGGCGCTACCGCTACCTTGCTGCGAGGCCGCGGGGCTCTCCAGGATATTGACCAAATGGCCCTCGTACGGCCACATGTCAAATACGCCGCCCGCGTAACCCGGTTGCGCGACATGGCTCCCGCTGTACACCGCGCCCTCAGCCTAGCCGCCTCCGGAGTGCCCGGCCCCGTCTTCCTGGAAATGCCCATAGACCTGCTCTACGACGAAACGGAAGTGCGCAAGCTGTACGGACAAAAAACAACCCCCGCCAAAAACCTCCGCGACAAGGCGTTGAACTGGTATATCAACCGACACCTGCAGCGCTTGTTTGCAGGGGTGTCGGAAAACCACGATGCCCCCGCTCCTTCCTCCAATGGCTTGCCCCAAACGCCTAAGGATACCATACAGCAAGCCCTGAAGGCCCTCCAAAATGCCCAAAAACCGGTAGCCGTCATCAGCAGCGGTGCCCTGCTATCCCCCCAACTGGCCCCCGAAATTGCCCAGGCAATGCAAAACCTGGGCATCCCCGTCTATCTCAGCGGTATGGCTCGTGGGCTCCTGGGGAAAAATCACCCCGTACAGTTCCGCCACAACCGCAAACAGGCCCTGCGGGAAGCGGATTGCATCCTCCTCCTCGGCGTCCCTTGCGATTTCCGCCTCGACTATGGCATGCAACTCAATCGCCATGCCTTCAAAATTACCATCAACCGCAGCCGCAGCGAACTGCGCAAGAACATCCAACCCGACCTCGCCGTGCAAACCGACCCCGGGGCATGGCTCCGGGATCTGGGCCATAACGCCACAGGGCTCCCCAACTGGGCCGACTGGAAGAAAATCCTCGCAGAACGGGAAATGGCCCGCGAAAAAAGTATTGACGAAACCGCCGCCCTGCCGGTACAGGGCATCAACCCGGTGGCACTATTCCGCGCCTGGGACAACGCCCTACCGGATAACTCCGTTCTCATCGCTGACGGGGGCGATTTTGCAGCCACAGCCGCCTACACACTGCGCCCGCGCAAACCCCTGGGCTGGCTGGACCCCGGAGCCTTCGGCACGCTCGGGGTTGGGGGTGGCTTCGCACTGGGCGCCGCCCTGCATTATCCCAATGACTACGTCTGGATTATATTCGGCGACGGGAGCGCCGCCTACAGCATCATGGAATTCGATACCTTCCGCAAAATGGGCTTCAAAGTGTGTGCCGTCATAGGAAACAACGGCGCATGGGAGCAAATCGCCCGCGACCAGATACCCATGCTCGGCACAGATACCGCTACCGTACTCCCCAAATCCGATTACCAGAAAATCGCAGAGGCCTTCGGCGCCGCAGGCGAGCGCACCGAGACCCTCGAGGGCTTCCAACAGGCCATCGCAAACGCCATCGCTAGTATGGACGCAGGTGTGCCCTATGTCATCAATGCGGTTATTGGCTCAACGGCTTTCCGGCAAGGAAGTATATCCATGTAGATACCTGAGCCGGCCCGCTCAACCCATCAATTTCCAAAGGTACAGGAACCCGTAAATCGACACTATGGCAAAAAACACGAGCGTGTAGCCAATGCGAGCACTCAGCCTTGCTTTACCCAAACCCCAAAGCTGTAGCGCAAACCACAAAACAGCCAGATGCAAGGGCAGCAGAAGCCAGGGAATCTTGAGCCAAAAGGTTAGAGACGAAGGAATGCCGTACACGATTTCATCCGATTGTGCCGATACCTGCAGCGCAAAACCCGTCAGAAATAACACCATGCCCAACACCGCAAACCAGGCCGTCCAACGGGAAACAGCAGGCATGAGGTTGGCCCGCACCGTCCGCACGTCGTAGCGTATGCGGAACCAGGCTCCCAGCGGCCAGCCAATCAAGGCAATACACAAAATCAGAACGCTGGCAGCCAACAGCGCAACGTTGAACGTGGCCTGCTCCATAAAAGGAACCCGCTCAAAGGCAACGATGGGCAATCTGCTCAGGAAAAAATGGGTGATATTGCCCTGGTCATCGGTGCGGAACGACAACTGTTCCTCCCCGCCTTTTTCCTGAAACAACAACTCGCCAACCGGTACCCACCGGATAGCCCTACCGCCAATCTGCGTCTCAAAGGTTCCATCCTCGTCTATGTGAAGGTTCACCTGCCCAGACAGAGAAGCCAGCTTGCTCAAGTCGTTGCGGCAGAAACGGTTGGAGCGGAATACTCCCTTAAAGCCGGCCAGCGGTGTCGTCTGGCTCTGCTTAGCTTTTTCATCTCCCGCCTCTTTGGGTTCCGGGAAAAAGCGCTCCAGGAAGGCTTCCAATATCTTCTCGCGGACGCCACCGCCTTCCATACTATTGAACGACAGGAATATACCTATACCGTGCTCGGGAAAAAGTACCAAATCGGAATGGAACAACTCCGTGTCCCCGCCGTGCCCAAAGATTTCCTGCCCTTTCCGGCTGCCGTCTATAAAGCCGTGCCGAATGGGGTTCATCGTCGGGGAATGGCGCAAGGTAGGCTGCCGCATCTCCACCGCACTCAGGCTGTCGAGAATGCGCACTGCTCCCAGACGACCCCAGTTCAAATGGGCCCGCATGAAACGCGCCATATCTGCAGCACTGGCACTGACGGAGCCGGCAGGCGACAAGGGGATGTACTCGAACCCTCCTTCCTCGAGCCGCCCCTTCTCAAAACGGTACCCCTTCGATAAATGTGCTGCAAGCGAGTCGGGAACAGGCTGCCGGAAGGTGCTGCGCCCCATCTCCAGCGGCTTGAAAATATTTTTTTCTACATATTCGTCCCAGCTCATGCCCGAAACCTGGGTCACGATGTACGCCGCCAGAGCCGTTCCGTAATTGGAGTACGAGGAGATGCGGCCCGGTGCCCAGATCCGCTCCGGCAGTTGTTCGTTCAGTACCGCCTCAAGGGGCTTCATACCCTCCGGGCCTTTGGCAAATAAGCCGACTACCTTATCCTCAAAACCAGGGGCGTGGTTCATCAAATCCAGTAAAGTGATGGGCTTGCCAAACGCGTCCGGGATACGGACCCCTTTGCAATAGGTGTTTACATCCGCCTTCAGGTCCAGCTTGCCCCGGGCGGCGAGCTGCATCACCGAAGTCCATACAAACAGCTTCGATATAGACCCGATGCGGAACATCGTCGTCCTGCCGTCCACCGGCTTTTTCTTCTCCATATCGGCGTAACCATAGCCCCGGGTGTACGTGAAACGGCCTTTTTGTACCACCGCCAGCGTCGCACCGGCAATATGCTTGCCCTTCAACTGGGCCGCCATCAGCCCGTCCATGAAGTGCGATACCTCGGCCGAGTCGAGCACCACCGATTGCGCTGCGACAGGGGAATAAGCAATAATGTTTAGGGAAAAGAAACTGAAAAGGAGGGGGATTAGCCGGCGGGTTCCAGATTTCTGAACATTCGGCATGTAACAATATATTTTCTATGTATTTTTAAAAAAATCAAAATAAAGTTTTAAAGATAATCAAACATGGGAGAATGTCAATTTTTTCGCACGATTCCTTTTGTACTATCTTCTAAAATGGTCAGGTCTCTGTTTTCCAGGGCCGCTGCCATCAGTTCGGGAAAGCGATCGGGCGTACAGGCAAAGGCGGGAATACCCAAGGACGCCAACCGTGTCGCCGTCTGCCGATCATAGGCCGGCACTCCTTCGTCGTCGAGCGACAGCAGGACAATAACCTGTACGCCTCCCTGCAAAAGGGCCTGCGCCTGTGCCAGCAATTCGTCCGAAGACCCTCCTTCCATGAGATCGGACAAAAGCACAAGGATACTCCTGGCAGGCTGCTCCATGGCTTGCCGGGCATACGCCAGCGCCCGCCCAATCTGCGTCCCGCCACCCAGCCGGGTAGCAAAGAGCAACTCTACCGGGTCGCTTAGCAAATGGCTCAAATCCACGACCTCGGTGTCAAACACCACCAAACGGGTGTCGAGCGCGGGTAGCGATGCCAATACCGACCCGAGAATCCCGGCATGGACCACCGAACGGCCCATAGACCCGCTCTGATCCAGCAACAGGAACAGATGCCGGAGCTGCCGCGCACTGCGCCGGTGCCCGAACATGCGCTCCGGAATGACCGTCTTCCAACGCGGTTGGTAGTGCTTCAGGTTGGCTCGTATAGTCGTGGGCCAGTCTATTTCCCGCCCCTTCGGACGGCGGGTCCGGCTGAGTTTGTACAAGCTGCCCCGCACCGTCTGCACCATGGGCGCGCGCAGCCGCTGCAACAGTTCTTCAGCGTAGCGGCGCACCAGCGCACGCGCGCTCTCGCGGCTCTCATCCGGCAAGGCCTGGCTCAAACTGATCAGCGCTTCGACCAGGTGTACGTTGGGCGCTACCATGTCCAGCAGTTCGGGCTCCAGCAACATACGGGTCAGGCCCAGGCGCTCCAGGGCATCGCGCTGCATCAACTGCACGACCGGGGTAGGGAAGTACTTCCGGATATCGCCCAACCAACGATACACCTGCGGCGAACTGTCGGCCAATCCCCCCCTGTCCTCGGGGCTATCGTACAGCACCGACAACACGCCATCCATCGCTGCGGCTTCCCCGCCGGGCAACGGCAGGGCTTCCTGCTCTTCCTCCTGCGCAGCGCTCTCCCCCAGGATGAGCCGCCAGCGCAGGTCGTAATCCATATCTCCCATATTCTAATATACTTCCCCCCGTTCTATTTGACCAATTTTAGGGGCTTTATTTTGCAATTTTTAAAATTGCTCAACACTTATACGGTATTTTTATATTTTAGCCCCCATAACCTTACTTTCCATGACAGATTTTCACATTAAGGAAACTCCCGCGATATTTGACGTAATCGTCATCGGCTCCGGCGCCGGAGGGGGGATGGCCGTATATGAACTCACAAAGGCAGGCGCTAAAGTATGCCTGCTCGAGGCGGGACAGCATTTCGACCCAGCCGACCCGCGCTACGTAACCCAATTGAAATGGCCCTACGAATCCCCGCGGCGCGGTGCGAGCACCCGCTACCGGCCCTTCGGCGATTTCGACGCCGCCTACGGAGGCTGGGATATTGACGGCGAACCCTATACCACCGCGAAGGGCACCGAGTTCCGCTGGTTCCGCTCCCGCATGTTGGGCGGTCGTACCAACCACTGGGGCCGCATCAGCCTGCGCTTTGGACCCGATGATTTCCGCCGCCGCAGCATTGATGGCCTGGGCGACGATTGGCCCATCGGCTACGACGACGTAGCACCCTTCTACGACGAAGTGGATCGCCTCATCGGTGTCTTTGGCTCCAAAGAAAATCTGCGCAACGACCCCGATTCCATCTTCCTTCCCCCACCCAAGCCAAGGCTCCACGAGATGCTCATCCAAAAAAGCAATAAAAGGCTGGGCATCACTACTATCCCTTCGCGCCTGAGCATCCTCACCAAAAAAATCAACGACGACCGCGGCGTCTGCTTCTATTGCAACCAGTGCGGCCGCTCCTGCACGGCTTATGCCGACTTTTCCTCCTCCTCCTGCCTCTGCAACCCGGCGGAGAAGACCAAAAACCTGCACACCATCTACTACGCCATGGCCCGCGAAATCCTAACCGATCCCCGCACCGGCCTCGCTACCGGCGTCTCGTATGTGGATACCCAGACGATGGAGGAAAAGACCGTGCGCGGCAAAATCGTCATCCTCGCCGCCAGCGCCTGCGAATCGGCCCGCCTCCTCCTCAACTCCAAATCGGCCCGCTTCCCCAACGGACTGGCCAACTCCTCAGGCGTGGTGGGCAAGTACCTGCACGACTCCACCGGCGCATCCCGCAGCGCCCTGGTGCCCATGCTCCTCGACCGGTCCCGCTACAACGAAGACGGGGTAGGGGGTGCCCACATCTACTCGCCCTGGTGGCTCGACAACAAAAAACTCGACTTCCCCCGCGGATACCATATCGAATACTGGGGCGGACTGGGCATGCCGGCCTACGGCTTCGGATGGAACCTCGACGCCATGCGCGCCATCGTGCCCGACCGCAGCGGCAATCCCCGCGAAGCAGGGGGCTACGGCGCTTCCCTCAAAGACGATTACCGCCGCTTCTACGGAGCGTTCATCGGTATGGCAGGCCGCGGTGAACCCGTCCCCCGCGAAGACAACTACTGCGAAATAGACCCCAACGTCGTGGATAAATACGGCATCCCCGTCCTGCGCTTCCACTACAAATGGTCCGACTACGAACGCCTGCAGGCTAAACACATGCACGAGACGTTCGAGGAAATCATACGCGAAATGGGCGGTATCCCCCTCGGTGATAAACCAGGCCCCGACCAGGACTACGGCCTTAACGCACCCGGAGAAATCATCCACGAGGTAGGTACCATCCGCATGGGCAACGACCCGAATACCTCCGCCCTCAACAAATGGCAGCAGGCACACGACGTGAAAAACCTCTTCGTCACCGATGCGGCTCCCTTCGTGTCCCAGGGCGATAAAAACTGTACCTGGACCATCCTCGCCCTCTCCATGCGCGCTTCCCGACACATCATCGAAGAACGCAAAGCAGGCAAATTATAAGCATTTAATCCTGTCTATCCGGATATGAAAAGAAGAAACCTACTCAAAGGCATCGGCCTAAGCTCCCTGGGCCTCGTCGGTCTGCACAGCCAGGTCAAAGCAGCCGAACTGCTCCACCTCGACCCTTATGCCGAGGACGCCAAAAAGAAAGATCCCCCCTTCGAACAGTTTGGCCGCACCGAATACGAAAAGGACCGCGACGCCAAACTCTTCGCCGAACAGTTCTTTACCAAACACGAACTGCTCACCATCGGCGTATTAGCCGATATCATCCTGCCCCGCGATGAACGCTCCGGCAGCGCGACCGACGCCGGTGTGCCCGATTTCATCGAGTTCATGGCCAAAGACCAGCCTTCTTTCCAAACGCCCCTCCGCGGTGGTATCGCCTGGCTCGACAACCAGTCGAACAAGCGTTTTGGAAAGCTGTTCGCCGAACTCTCCCACGACCAACAAATCGCCATCGTCGAAGATATCGCCTACCCGGAACGCAAAGTGCCCGGCATGAGCCAGGGCGTCGCCTTCTTCTCCCTCATGCGCAACCTCACCGCCTCCGGCTTCTGGAGCAGCAAAATGGGCATCGAAGATATCGGCTACCAAGGCAATATCCCCAATATGTGGGACGGCCCCCCAAAAGAAGTCCTCGAAAAGTACGGATTGCTCTGAAACGTACCGCATAAGGGATTTGCGGTTTCCACGGGACGGCCATTCCTGCCCGGGTT
>CAZSMU010000120.1:0-12046 GCA_964607915.1 uncultured Haliscomenobacter sp. | reverse complement strand
AAAAGTAATTACTTTTGGTGAATATAACCACGAAAATGCAGTTTATACCTCGTCTTATGCTGGAGCAGATACGCTCCCGCTTGTTCAAGGGGAAGATAGTAGTCCTGATGGGGGCGCGTCAGACAGGCAAGACCTCCCTGGTCAAAAAGCTGATGGCCGGGTTTGGGGAAGAGGTGGTTTTTCTCAACGCCGATCGGGTAGAAGTGCGCCGAAAACTGACCGATCCGTCTCTGGCGGTCTTGCGGGAAATCTCGGGAGGGAAAAGGTTGCTAATCATAGACGAAGCCCAGCGCATCCGAAATATCGGTCTCACCTTGAAGCTTTTTGCCGATGAGTTGCCTGATATCCAGGTGGTCGCCACGGGTTCTTCCTCTTTTGATCTGGCCAACGAAATCAACGAACCCCTGACCGGAAGAAAGTGGGAATATATCCTCTTCCCTATTGCCTGGGACGAGTTGGTTTCTGCTACCTCACCCATAGAGGCCCGAGAGCAGTTGGAGTCGCGATTGATTTACGGGATGTATCCCGAGGTAATCAACCAACAGGGCCAGGAGCGCGAGGTATTGCTTGCGTTGTCGGGCAGTTACCTGTACAAAGATATTTTTGAGTTCCGGGGGGTCAGGAAGCCTGAGTTGTTGGAGAAACTACTGCAAGCCCTGGCGCTCCAGTTGGGGTCGGAAGTATCGTATAACGAGTTGTCGCAACTCCTGGGGATAGACAAAAATACGGTTTCCAATTATTTAGAGCTTTTGGAAAAATCCTTTATAGTGTTCCGATTGATGCCCCTGAGCAGAAACTTGCGCAATGAAATCAGCAGTAACCGCAAAGTGTATTTTTACGATAACGGAATACGGAACGCCGTCCTCGAAAATTTCAGCCCTCTGGCCCTGCGGCAGGACGTGGGGGCGCTGTGGGAAAATTTTCTGATCAGCGAGCGCTGGAAAGTCAATACGTATTTGCAACGCCATGGAAAGCGCTATTTTTGGCGCACCAGGACGCAGCAGGAAATGGACTACGTAGAGGAGTCGAACGGGGTGTTCAGGGCTTGGGAATTCAAATGGGGGCATTCCTCCCGCTATGCGTTTCCCAAAAGTTTTTTAGAAAGCTATGGCCCTGCCACCACAGAAATCATCACCCCGGGCAACTTTGAGGATTTTTTGAGATAGGTAAATGGCTATCTGACAGACTTATGGCGAGCAGAATGGTCAAGGGGTTCAAAAAGGCTTTTTTAGCTTGCCAACCCTCGTAACGAGCAACTTTTTACAAAATCTTGTAAAAAAACGATAAGATGGAAAAGATCAATTTAGTCAGCGATACGGTTACCAAGCCTACGCCGGAGATGCGGGAGGCCATGTTCCGCGCGCAGGTAGGCGATGATGTGTTTCGGGAAGACCCGACGGTCAACGCGCTGGAAGAGAAAGCAGCCGCACTTTTCGGGAAAGAAGCGGCCCTGTATTGTCCTTCGGGTACGATGACCAACCAAATCGCGCTCAAGGTGCATACCCAGCCGCTGGATGAGGTGATCTGCGATGAAAACTCGCACATTTACCAGTACGAGGTGGGGGGGTATGCGTTCAACTCTGCAATCGGGGTCAACCTGATCAAAGGGCAGTATGGAAAAATCACGGCGCAGCAGGTGGAAGCAGCTATCAAGCCTATAGCCGACTGGTTGCCGCTGAGCCGGCTCGTCGTACTGGAAAATACGGCCAACAAAGGTGGGGGGAGCTATTACACCCTGGATGAAGTGCGCCCGATCCGCAAGGTGTGCGAGGAAAGAGGGTTGCTCTTACACCTCGACGGCGCCCGTATTTTCAATGCGTTGGTGGAAACCGGCGAGACGCCGGAGGAAGTCGGCCGGGAGTTTGACAGCGTCTCCGTGTGCTTGTCGAAAGGGCTGGGTGCTCCGGTAGGTTCCCTGCTGGTGGGCAGCGCGGAGTTCATCCGCAAGGCGCGCCGTTTGCGCAAAGCTCTGGGCGGCGGGATGCGGCAGGCCGGCTATCTGGCGGCGGCGGGCATATACGCCCTGGACCACCACGTCGAGCGCCTGCGGGAAGACAACGCCCACGCCCGTCAGATAGGGGCACTACTCGAGACCCTGCCTTTTGTAGCCGAGGTGCGACCCGTCAAGACCAACATCGTGATTTTCGACGTCGTGTCACCGCATACGGCTGCCTCCGTCCTGCAGAAGCTGGCGGAGCAAGGGGTATTGGCCTCTCCTTTTGGGCCACAAACGCTGCGCTTTGTGACGCACCTCGAGGTCACGCCAGCCATGGTAGCACGCGTAATGGATGTATTGAAGGAAATCGCCTGAAGCGCTTCTGGAGCGGCTCTCTAATCCTGTTCCTTGCGGCGGTCTATTTCATCGCGGATTTCCGCGGCCCGCTCGTAGTTTTCTTCTTCGAGGACTTCCTCCAGCATGCGGGTGAGGGCTTCCACAGAGTAAGCTGCGAGCGGGTTGGAAGATGCGCCGGGCGGTGCGCCTTCGAACGCATCGTCGCTGTCGAGTTCTTCTTCCATCGCCACACCGGCGGAGTCCAGGATAAACTCAAACGAATAGATAGGGCAGCGGTAGCGCGCCGCCATAGCCAGGGCATCGGACGAGCGGGAGTCTATTTCCAGGATTTCGCCATCTTTTTCACATACCAGGCGGGCGTAGAAGATGCCGTCGAGCAAATTGTTGATGAGGATTTCCCGCAACTGGATGTGGAAGGTGTCGAGCGCATTTTTGAACAGGTCGTGGGTCAGGGGCCGGTTGGGGACCATGCGCTCCAGGGCTACGGCGATAGCCTGCGCTTCAAAGCTTCCAATGACAATGGGAAGACGGCGGTTGCCGTTCTTTTCACCAAGGACGACTGCGTAGTTGTGGGATTGGGTTACGCTGTGGGACAAGGCGACAATTTCCAACTCGATCTTTTTCATGGCGCGTTTGTGCAATGTTTCCGGATAAGCCCCCAAAGAGGGCTTGCTTTTGGTTGACTTATCCTGAAATTTAGGATGCCCCTTTTTCAAGAGCGCAAAGATACAAAAAAAGGATTGTCAGGGGGGAAGGAAAAAAGAGTAATTTTCTTTAGAGTCATTTCGAGGGCTTTTTACACCACTCCTAAAATTGCCGTTCTTTTTTCTTGGCTTCCTCCCACAGGGCGTCCATTTCCGGCAGGGACATATCCTGGAGGGTTTTGGGGGCATTGGCCTCGATGTATTCGAAGCGCCGTTTGAATTTCTGGTTGACGCGTTCGAGGGCATTTTCGGGGTCAATTCCCTGGAAGCGGGCGTAGTTGATGAGGGAAAAGAGGATATCGCCAAATTCTTCCTCGCGCTTTTCCAGGGGGAGTTCCTGTGCCAGGGCCTCTTTGAACTCCGAGATTTCTTCTTGTACTTTATCCCATACCTGACCGGCCTCCTCCCATTCGAAGCCTACCTGGGCGGTTTTTTCCTGCATGCGGTAGGCCTTGATCATGGCCGGCAGGGATTTGGGTACTCCGGCTAGTACGGAGCGTTTGCCCTCGCGGAGTTTGAGCTGCTCCCAGTTGCGTTTTACGTCCTCTTCGTTTTCGACCTGCACATCCCCGTAGATGTGGGGGTGCCGCTGTACGAGCTTGTCGCAGATGGCGTGGAGGGCGTCGCCGATGTGGAAGGCCCCCTGTTCCTCTCCGATTTTGGCATAGAAAACGGTGTGGAGCATCAAGTCCCCGATTTCCTCTTTGATACCTGCGATGTCCCCTTCGGAAATGGCGTCGGCCAGCTCGTAAGTCTCTTCGATGGTGAGGTTGCGCAGCGACTGGAAGGTCTGCTTGCGGTCCCAGGGGCATTTTTCCCGGAGCTCGTCCATGATGTTCAACAAGCGCCCAAACGCGTCGAGTTTATCCTGCATATACCTTTTTTTATCGTACCTTTGCGGCATTGAGTAAAAACATTGCGAACATGGAACTATTGTCCACCATCGGTTTGATTTTCCTGATTACGCTCTCGGCATTTCTCCTGATGAATATCCGCCATCTTTTCACGGGGAAGGAATTTCGGGGCGGCTGTGCCAGCAACAACCCCATGCTGCGGGATAAAATAGGCGACTGCCCTGTTTGCGGGAAGGCAGCCGATGAGACGGTATGTAAAATGCCGGAGCTAAAGTCCTGATGCCGCTGCCCTTTTCGGCAAGTCTAATACTGCTTTAGGGAAAGCATGACCAAGGTACAGGCCAGCTCGGTTTCAATGCCGGCTGCCTTTGCTTTTCGAACCAGCGCCGGGTTCTCCGTGCCTGGGTTGAATATAATGCGCTTGGGTGCCAGCCCCAGGATATACTCCTCGAACGCCTCCTGGCGGTCGGGATTGAGATATAAGGTGACGGTGTCCACACCGCTCAGTTCCGGCATGCCCGTCAAAACGGGAATGCCTTCAATTTCTCCCTCCCGGATGCCTACGGGCACTACCTCATGGCCCGCCTTGGCCAGGCGCAGGACAGCCTCATAGGAGACGCGGTCTTGATTCGTAGATGCTCCGAGTACGAGTGTTTTTTTAGAAAGCGACATAGCTCAACGGCTTGGAGAGAGACAGACTTGTTGCGAGGGGTAGCGAGGCGAAAAAAGGGCTTTTCTGACCCCGGGATCATTCCCCCCGCAACAAATCGGACAGACTCTTAGATTAATATTCGGATGGGATCCTCCAGTATCTGCTTGAAGGTTTGCAGGAACTGGGCTCCTTTGGCACCGTCCACTACCCGATGGTCGCAGGAGAGGGTAGCCTTCATCGTATTTCCGATGGTGATTTCCCCGTTCTGGACGATGGGTTTTTCGACGATGGCGCCTACGGCCAGGATGCAGGCATCCGGCGGGTTGATGATGGCGGTGAACTCTTCTATGCCGAACATGCCGAGGTTGGAGATGGTGAAGGTGTTGCCCTGCATTTCCTCCGGCTGTAGTTTGCGCTCCTTGGCTTTGGTGGCCTGGTTTTTGACCTCCGTGTTGATTTGCGACAAGGTCTTGATATCGGCATTTCGGATGACGGGGACGAGCAGGCCCTCTTCTATGGCCACGGCCACCCCGATGTTCACTTCGTGGTGGTAGCGGATTTTGTCGCCCAACCAGGAGGCGTTGATGCCGGGATGCTGCCGCAGCGCTGCTGCTGCCGCTTTGATGACGAGGTCGTTGAAGGACAATTTGACGGGCGACACTTCGTTGAGGCGCGTGCGCAGTGAGATGGCTTTGTCCATATTGATTTCTACGGTGAGGTAGAAATGGGGGGAGGTGAATTTGCTTTCGCTCAGGCGGCGGGCGATGACTTTCCGCATCTGGCTGAGCGGGGCATCGTCGTAGTGGCCGCCATCCGGGGATACAGCAGGGTGGAAGGCTGGGGCGGTGGTGGCCGGTTCGGGCGTGGGCGCAGCGGCGCTTGGCTGCGGCGCGGCGGGGAGGGTTCCCGTCGTTTGGGCGGCGGCCTCCACATCCCGTTTGATGATGCGTCCATGGTCGCCCGAGCCCTGTATGGTCTGCAAATCTACGCCGATTTCCTTTGCTATACTGCGGGCCAGGGGCGAGGCTTTGACGCGTTGGTCGGAAGCGGGAACGGGGGCTACTGCTGCGGGAGCCGTGTCCGGGATATTGTGGGTCGGGGCAGCGGCCGGTGCCGGCGTTGAGGCAGCTGCTGCGCCCCCTTCGGCAGCGGCGATGGCCGCTTTCCAGTCTTCGCCCTCTTTGCCGATGACGGCGATGATTCCGTCAATCGCAACGGGCCCTTTCGGCACGGCAATGTGCAGGAGCACGCCATCGGTGAAGGCGTCCAGTTCCATGGTCGCCTTGTCGGTTTCCACCTCTGCCAGGGTTTGGCCGGATTCTATGCGATCTCCTTCTTTCTTCAACCAGGCCACGATGTTGCCTTCTTCCATCGTGTCGCTCATGCGGGGCATGCGAATGATTTCCGCCATTTTCGTAGGTTTTTTGATGGTCTATTGCTTTTGTCCTGCACGCAAGGCAAAAGCGACGCAAAGGTAAGGAATTAGGTGGACTTTATGGAGAAGTTTTGGGATTTCTAAATTTCCCGAAGGGCCTCCGTTTTTTGTTTAAGATAGTCCATAAGCTGTGCTTTGTCGCGGTAGGGGGCCAGTTCGGAGTAGGGGATAGGGTCTCCGATATGAAAGCGGAGCGGCTTGCCGATTTTATTTTTGGTTTCGTAGAGCAGGAGGCCCAGGCGCAGGGGCATGCTGAACTGGCTTACGATATGGAACAAGCGGCTGTTCTGGCCGTGGAAGAACAGAGGCACCACCGTAGCCCGGCTTGCCGCGATGATTTTGGCGGTAAACGGTTTCCAGGGGAACTCTTCGGCATGGCCCCAGGCAGATTTGGCGGTAGCGACGCCGCCGGAGGGGAATATGCCGAGGGCTTGCCCGGCCGTCACCCTGCGCATCGCTTCGCGGCCGGTTTCGACGTTGATGAGCGCAGCCTGGCGGGTGCTGCGGAAATCTATGGGCAGGATATGCCCTTTGATGCGGGGATCCCGCGTGAGCAGTTCGTTGGCGATCAGAAAAAAATCGGGGCGGATGCGGGAGGCGATACTGGCTAAGGCCAGGCCATCCACCACGCCGAAGGGGTGGTTGGCGATGAATACCAGAGGGCCATCCGGGGGGATTGCCGCCAATTTCTCCCAGTTGCCTTCCAGGGGGATATCCAGTTTTTCAAGGGCTAACGTCCATAATTCGGCGACGGGGATGTCCAGGAAGCGCACCTGATTGTAGAGTCGTTCGATGAGTGGTCTGCCGCTGGCGACCTCCACGCTTTCTATGAGCAACCGTTTGAGCAGGGGATCCCCGGGGTCGGCGTACGTGAGTTTGGCCCAGCCAATAGTTTGTTCGGTCATGGTAAAATCATTGCTATCCGGCAAAATTGAGAAAAGGAAAGCATATTTTTACTAGTCTTGTTGGCAGGAGTTGCTCAGGGGATTTATTCCTCCGCGCAGTTCCCGCACATGCGCTTGATCAAAAACGATATCCCGAATGACGAAAAGCACCTTTAAACCCGCGGTTTTCTTTTTCCCCTTCCTGCTGTTGCTGGGCTCGACGGGATATAGCTTGTTGGATGCCGAAGGTTTCCTGGAGGGCGTCACATCGGCCAACACCTGGATTCTGTCGCATTTTGGCTGGCTTTTTTCCTGGGGCACTTTTTTCTTCCTCGCGCTGTGCCTGGGGGTGTATTTCTCTCCTATGGCCGGGCTTCGCATCGGCGGTGAGGATGCGCGGCCCCTGCTGACGCGCTGGCAGTGGTTCAGCGTAGTGCTGTGTACTACGGTGGCTATCGGCATTTTGTTTTGGGGGGCGTCGGAGCCTCTCTATCATTACCACGCGCCGCCTGTGGGAAGCAGTGCGCTTCCCGAATCGGGGGCTGCTGCTCGTTTTGCGCTCTCCACGATGTTCATGCACTGGACTTTTACCCCATACGGCATATATACGATGGCCGGGCTGGTATTTGCGCTATCGTACTACAACCACGGGCAGGCCTTTAGCCTTGGGGCCATGCTTTATCCTCTGCTGGGCGAAAAAGCGAAGCGTTGGGGAGGATTGATCGATGCGTTGAGTCTGTACAGCCTGGTGGCCGGGATGGCCGCCTCGCTGGGTGCCGGGGTATTGACCATCAGCGGCGGGATGGAGCGCTATCTGGGCCTGGCCGGGTCGGTATCGCTGACGGGGGGCATTACCCTCGCCGTTGTGCTGGTATTTATCCTGTCGGCCATCAGCGGGTTGAGCAGGGGCATTCGCTGGCTTTCGGGGTTCAACACCTGGTTGTTCATTGCGTTTGTGGCGTATGTCCTGCTGAACGGTAGTCCGCTGAAGTATTTAGTATCACTGGGTGCGGAAGGGGTGTGGGACTACGTTGCGCACTTTATCCCGCGAAGCCTGGGGATAGGGATGGATAAGAGCTGGGAGGGGAGCTGGACGGTATTTTATTGGGCCAACTGGCTGGCCTGGGCACCGGTGAGCGCCGTTTTCCTGGGGCGGATATCCGTTGGCTACACGGTGCGGGAGTTTATCCACTTCAATTTGCTGTTGCCGGCGCTGTTCGGAGCTCTCTGGATGCTGGTGTTCAGCGGGAATGCGCTGTACTTCGACTCCCGTGGCGAGGGGATGTTTGCCACCTTACAGGCCGACGGGCCGGAGCAGGTGGTATATGCCCTGTTCGAGCATCTGCCTTTCCCCTTCGTGTTGGGTGCGGTGTTTTTGGGGACGGCCTTTCTTTCGTACGTTTCCGGGGCCGACGCCAATGCGACGGCGATGGGCGGTTTGAGTGCCAAAGGCATTTCCCCCGACCATCCCGAGCCCGCCGCCTGGCTAAAAGTCGCCTGGGGTGTTTTGGTGGGCTTCACCGCCTGGGTGATGGTATCGCAGGCCGGGGTGGACGGGATAAAGATGGCCTCTAATCTCGGGGGTTTCCCGGCGCTGTTGTTTCTGTTGGGCGTGGCGGTAGGGCTGCTGCGCTGGATAGTGGAATCCTGGAAGAAGAAGTAATGAAATGCGAAGGGCGCCACACACACTGTGCGGCGCCCTTCTAAGGAATTCCTCAGGCTTGTTGCGAGGGGGTCAGCGAGTAGGGAAAAGATCTTACCCACTCGCTGATTCCCTTTGCAAGAAGTCTATTAATAGCCCGGGTTCTGCTTCAGCTTCTTGTTGGCATCGAGCTGAACCTGTGGGATGGGGAATACGCGCTGGTGCGTCTTGGATGCGGTGCTGGGTTTTTCCCACCATGCACCTTCCCACTTTCCGAAGCGGATTTGGTCCTGGCGGCGCGTCATTTCGACGAACATTTCGCGGCCGCGCTCTTCGAAGATCTGGTCCAGCGTCAGCGAGGTGAACGGCGTAACGCCGGCGCGCGTACGGATCTGGTTGACCAGTACGAGAGCCTTGGCGGAGTTGCCCCTTCTGAATTCAGCTTCAGCCAGTGCCAGCACGATATCGGCGAGGCGCAGGATTACGAAGTCGTTGCTCATGTTGGGCGTACCTCCGCGCTCGTACTGGTACTTGCCGATACGGGCACCACCCTGGCGCCAGGAGTTCGGGAAGATCTCGTTGATCTTCGGCGTGAACGTCAGCGGCGTACCATCCGGGTCGAAGGATTCTGCGCCCGGATCCTGCGTGCGGGCACCGTCAGAGTTGAACTGCGGGCCTACGACGAAGTTGGAGAGGCGCTTGTCCTGGGTGCCCTGCGACGGTGCCTTGGCCAGGTCGGCCCAGACGTTGCCCTGCGGGCCCGGGTTCTTGGCCGGGTTGATGTAGGAGTTGTAGAACTCTTCCACGACGGCATAGCCGTTCCAGGGCTGGTCGGTCAGGTTATAGACCCCTTGGCTGGCGTAGTGCAGGGTCATTTGCGGCCAGTTGAAGCCACCTGCGAACACCTTGTCGTACGGATACACGAGGATGTTTTCCGTCGAGCCCGAGTTGTTTACGGCGAAGTTGTCGGCGTAGTTAGCGGAGAGGCTGTAGGGGCCTTTGCTGATGATTTCTTCAGCGTCGGCGGCAGCTTCTGCCCACTTGGCGGAGCCGATGTACACTTCGGAGTTGAGGTACAGCTTGCAGCGGATGGCAAGAGCGGCCCACTTGGTCATACGACCATAGGTGACGGAGCTCTTGGCAGTCGGGAGGAGCGGAATAACGGCGTTCAACTCGCTGAGGATGAAGTTATACACTTCGGCGCGGGTAGAGTTGGCCGGCGCTTCTTTCGCCGTGAAGTCCACTACGAGCGGCACGTTGCCGAAGGCGTCCATGGCCCAGTAGTACCACAGGGCGCGGACGGCGCGGAGCTCGGCGATGAACGCCTGGGACTCCGGTGTGCCCAGCTGCTGGAAGGAGTAGATCAGGCGGTTAGCCGTGTTGATACCGCCGTAGATGAAAGTCCAGGCGTTGTTGAAGAAGCCGTTGTCTTTTGCAAAGCTGTGTTGGTGGAGCTGGATGAGGACACCGCCGTCATACCAGTCGCCACCTTTCGTGGTGATTACCAGTTCGTCGGAAGAAATTTCGTTCACCGACCAGAGGTTGGAGTGGTTGCCCAGGCCGCCGAAAGCGGAGTATGCCTGGCCAAGAGCTGCTACGAATTCTTCTTCCGTTTTGAAGAAGTTGTCGGCCGTGATGTCGCTGTACAATTCCTCTTCCAGGTCCGTACAAGCCGGGCTGAAGAGCGTCAACACAAGGCCAACCAGCAAAGCGCGTCTTACTAAGAATTTTTGCATTGTAAAAAACTTTTTTGGATTAGAAACCTAAATTGACACCGAGCGTAAAGATGCGAGTCGTGAAATAGGTCGAACGTCTTTCGATACCAGGAGCCAGAGGGTTGCCGCTTTCTGCGTCCACATAGCGGACTTCAGGATCGACGCCCGTGTAGCCCGTCAAGAGGAACGGGTTCTGAGAAGCCACATAGAAGCGGGCGCTCGTAAAGCCCGAGCCCGGCTTCAGCTTCAGGCGGTAGCCCAGCGTAGCGTTGTCGAGTTTGACGAAGTCGCCTTTTTCAACATGCGAGCTGTTGACCTGGGCCTTCGTGATTTTCGGATTGTAGTATTTGGTGTTGACTACGTTGAAGCTGGCCGTCGTCGTGGATTCCAGGTTCTCGTAGAAGCCACGGTAGCTGTTGAGGATGTCGTGGCCGAAGGCACCGCGGAAGAAGAGGTTCAGGTCGAAGTTGCCGAACGTCAGGCTGTTGTTGAAGCCGAGGGTGAAATCCGGCAGACCCTGGCCGATTACGGCGCGGTCGTCGTCGCAATCGCAGTACTTGCCGTCGCCGTTGAGGTCCTGGAACTTGGGCGTACCGTTGTCGTTGACACCGATCTGGATGGGGCCCCAGAGCTGACCGAGTTCTTCACCTTCTTTCACGCGGGCGAGTTCGGTATCGTTCTGACCGGGGGAACCCATACCTGCGAGGTAGAGTACGCCGCCGTTGCCGAAGCTGAGGTCGCCGGAGGTGAGGCTCACCACCGTCGTCTTGAAGGTAGAGAAGTTGATGCCGGTGTTCCAGCTGAACTTCTCACCGCTCACCAGTTGGTAGTTTACGGCTGCTTCGAAGCCTTTGTTGCCCATCTTGCTTCCGGCACGCTCGATGGCCTGATCGATGGTTTCCGTGGTAACCACGCCGAAAATCGTCGGCACACCGGTTTGTAGGCCTACCTGAGCAATCCCCGACGTCACTCCAGCGGTGACATGGTCGTAGTGGCTCGTCGAGCCGCGGATGACACAACCGAGGGCGATGACCGCATCAAAGCGCCCGCTTGCGGCGAATTTTTTGGCGACGACTGGCAACTCGAATGACCCGGGGACCCAGGCGACGGCCACGGTGTTGGTGTCCACGCCGTGACGCTTGAGCCCGTCGAGGGCCCCTTCGAGCAATCGTTGGGTGATGATGTCGTTCCAGCGGCTGACCACAATGGCAATCCTCAGACCGGTGCCGACGAAATGACCGTGATACTCTTGCATGATAGTGTGTGCCTTTCTCTGTGATGAAAAACCCCGCGCTTAGACGGTGGCTGCTTGGTGTTGCGTTTGTTCGTGTTCGTGCATGTATTCGACGAGTTGGGCCACGCTGGTCATCACGAACCCGTGTTGCTGACAAAACCGCTCGAGCTGTGGCCGGCGTGCCATGGTGCCGTCGTCGTTCATGATTTCGCAGATGACGCCGGCAGGGCGACTGCCGAGGAGCTTGGCAAATTCTACGGCGGCCTCGGTGTGTCCGGCGCGGGCGCGCACGCCACCCTCGCGGGCACGGAGCGGGAAGACGTGCCCCGGGCTGACGATGTCGTTGGGCGTACTACGCGGATGTGTTGCCACTGCAATGGTGTGGGCGCGGTCAGCCGCCGAAATCCCCGTGCTAATCCCCGATGCGGCTTCAATGGAGACCATGAATGCGGTGCTGGTACGTGAGCGATTATGCGTGGTCATCGGTTGTAACGCGAGCTGGTCACAAATGCTGCCATCGAGTGCCAAACAGATGAGCCCACGCCCGTGTACTGCCATGAACGCAATGGTTGCTGGGGTGGCGTATTCGCTGAGTACGATTAAATCACCTTCGTTTTCGCGGTCTTCGTCATC
>CAZSMU010000119.1:9942-12214 GCA_964607915.1 uncultured Haliscomenobacter sp. | reverse complement strand
GTGGGCGAAAAAGGGCCTTTTTGACCCCTTGATGATCCCCCGCGCAACAAGTCTAGTCTATTACTTCGTCACGACCAGGTTCACGTCGAGGTTGAACTCGTCGTAGATGGTCTTGTCGCCGAGGTTCTCGAAGAAAGAGCCCGAGCCGTAGCGGATGTCGTAGTCCGTGCGGTCGAGAACGATCTTAGCCACGCCTACCGTTTTGCCGCCTTCTTCTTTCAGGTCGGCGTTGAAGCGGATTTCCTTCGTAGTGGACTTGATGGTCAGGTTGCCGATGACTTTGTAGGCGCCCGGGGTGCCGCGGGAAATCACTTTTGTAATTTCAAATTTGGCAGTCGGGTACTTCTCTACGCCGAAGAAGTCGTCGGACTTGAGGTGGCCTTTCAGTTTTTCAGCGCCGCCGCCCGTGAGGTCGTCCACCGTGATGGAGTTCATGTCCAGGACGAAGTTGCCGCCTGTCAGCATGTCGTTCTTGAATTCGAGGCTGCCGCTTTTCAGCATTACTTTGCCGTAGTGCTGGCCCGTGACTTTGGAAGCCAGCCACTTTACGTAGCTCGACTTGAGGTCAACCGAAGCTGCGACCGGGCTGCTGGCCGGGTTCGTGAATGCAAAGCCGAACAGGGCGGCTACCAATACAAACAATGACATGTTCTTCATGATGGTTTGAAATTTTAATGGTTTACTATGTAATGGTTTTGTTTTGTGTAACTCTTAACGCGAAAATCTTAAACAAAGTTTAAAATCAATTTTTTCGATGCGCTTGGGGCGAAGGGGGGCCTTTCAGCAAAGAGGCTTTTTAGACAATCCCAAGGAGAACATCAACCCCTGAGCTTGTCGAGCAGCTCATTGAGCTGAACAGCCTCCTCGATGGTCAGGCCGGACATATAGTCGTCTCCCTGTACATCCATGGACTGAGAAGCCTTTTCGAGCAGGGTTAGCCCTTTCTGCGTGATCAGGACGTCCACCCGGCGGCGATCCAAGGGGCACTCGTGCCGTTCCACCAACCCTTTGACGCGCAACTTTTCCACCAGGCGCGAGGCATTCGACATTTTGTCGATCATGCGCTCGGTGAGCACCTTGACCGTAGCCGGCTCCGGGTGCATCCCCCTGAGAATGCGCAGGATATTAAACTGCTCCTGGGAAATCCCGTACGGCTTGAGCAACTGGTTGGAAAACTGCTGCAGCCAGGATGCACTGTAGAGCAGGTTTACCACTAATTTCTGGTACTCCGACCGGAACCGCTTTTGTTGTATCGCTTCTTCTATCCTCATAACGGCACAAATATATGTCTATACATTTAATGTTGCAACATTTTGAATAATTTTTTTAATTCATTATCTTTACCTCAAACGAATAGACATGAAAATACTGATCATTGGCGGAGGTAATATGGGCCTGACATACGCACAAGCCTTCGTGCGCAGCCAGATTACGACCAAGGCGGACATGATGCTGCTGGAAAAATCGCCGGAGCGGGCCGCGCTCCTGGCCCGCAAGGACGTCGGGGCGATCTATTCCGACCCGGAAGACTGCATTCGTCTGGCGGATCTGGTGATTTTAGCCGTAAAGCCGCAGGACGCGCAGGAATTGTTTTCGCGTATCCGGGCAAGTATAGACCCACAGCAGGTATTTCTGTCCATCATGGCAGGCGTTACGATTGAAGCCATCCGTGCCGGTTTGGGCGCCCACAAGGTCATCCGTGCTATGCCCAACCTCCCGGCCCAGATCGGGCAGGGGATGACGGCCTTCACCTCTTCGGAAGAGGTGACCCGCATCGAGCTCGTGACCGTGCAAAACCTCCTCAACACGGCGGGGAAGACCCTGTACGTAGAGCGCGAAGGTGCCATTGATGCCGCAACGGCGGTATCTGGGAGCGGCCCGGCGTATATCTTCTATTTTATGGATGCCATGATGCAGGCAGCTCGAAAAATGGGTTTTTCCCCTTCCGAGTCGGAGTTATTGGTCACGCAGACCTTTCAAGGCGCAGTGGAATTGTACCTGGCATCCAATCTCAGTTGCCAGGACTGGATACAGCGCGTGGCGTCGCGGGGAGGTACCACGGAAGCCGCCCTGGCAAAGTTTGGAGAGCTATCCTTAGACCAGGGTATTGCACACGGGCTGGACGCTGCCCTGCGCCGCGCCGAAGAGCTGGGAGGGGGAAAAGGATAGGGGACCGGTTGCGTGGAGAATCCTCTTTTCCTTCGCGCGGCTGCTTGCAATAAGTCTGTTCAAAAAACAGCTCCAGGTTGCCATTACTGGATCCAATAGTTAT
>CAZSMU010000119.1:0-9842 GCA_964607915.1 uncultured Haliscomenobacter sp. | reverse complement strand
TATCTTAGAGGAAATTTACGCATAAAACGCATCGGTATGATTTTACATCGCCTCCTCCTGTTTGCCGGACTGGCCCTGCTCGGCCTTTCCTGTGGCAACCCTCCAAAAGCATCCGCACCTGAAACGACATCTGCTCCCGGAATGACCCTGCCGGAGTACCTGCAGCTGGATGGCGACCGCATTGTATTGCCCACCTTCGAGATTGAAGTGACGCACAGCACCGCAGCTGCGCAGTTGCTCAAAAACAGCGGGGAAACCATCATCGTCTCCGCGTACTTCAGCGGAGAACCTACAGACCCAAAAGACGGGGATGACATCGGGGAACTGCGCGTAGCTACCCGGGATATCGAACTTAATGCCGATGAAACCCTGATCCGATTCTCGGGAATGAGCTTTCCCAGGGAGGTGTACGACAAGCTGGCCGACAAAGACTTTACCCTCCTTATCAACGTCTACAGCGGCCGAAAATCATCCGAGGACAACCTGCTGAACTGCGGTATCGTCAACCTCAACGTCAGTAAAATCGCCAACCAGCGCTTTACTATTGACTGCAAACTCATCGAGGAAAGTTACGGGGGCTGAACGCCACGCAGGAATATCTTCGCTTTTCAAACACCAAAGCTCTGATATGCAGTATCTAATTTACATCTTTTTTACCCTCTCGGTGCTGGCCGCGGGTACTGCTTGCCGGCAGGGGCAGGAGCCCCGGACTGCTGCTGAGCAGCTCGATGCCTACTTCCGTGCAGAATTCCCTGCCGATGAACCCGGCGCAGCCGTACTGGTCGTTCAAGACGGGCAAATCGTACTGGAAAAAGGCTACGGCCTGGCCGACCTGGTCACGAAAGCTCCGATAACGCCCAATACGGCGTTCAATACGGGCTCTATCTCCAAGACCTTCGTCATGAACGGTATCCTGATGCTGGAACAAGAGGGGAAGCTATCGCTGGATGATCCCCTGGAGAAGTACTTCCCCAATTTCAAAAATCCGGAAATAGGGCGACAGGTGCGCATATACCACCTCCTCAACCACTCTTCCGGACTGATAGACAGCCGAAAGGTGCGCGAGGACTCAGTCTTCTACCTGACAGCTAAAGACGCGGAGAACTTCGCACCCATCCTGGCCAATGATTCTACGGCCTTTCCTCCGGGTGCGCGCTTTGAGTATTCCAACCCGGCCTATAACGCACTGGCGCTCATCATCGAGCAGATCACGGGCAGGCGCTGGCAGGATTTTATCATCGAGCGTATCTTTCAACCGTCGGGCATGGGCGACAGCAAGATTACAGACGGCCCCTACCCGGAAACGGGGGTCTCTCATGCCTACATCCGGGATGGCGAGCGGTTCGTAGAGGATGATTATGGTGAGGAACCCACTTTCCCCGCTGCCGGCAACGGGGGTATCTGGAGCTCGGTACGCGATTTATACAAGTACGAAGAGGCGCTGCAAAAGGCCCTGTTTCTACCGAAAGAAGCCATTGAGACATCGCGCACGCCCTTTCAACCGGGCAATTGGGCTGACAGTTCCGCTTCTTTCATTGGCTACAGTTGGTTCATCGGGGAGTACGGAGGAAAAAAAATGGTCTATCACACAGGCGACCAAGGCGGCTTTATTGCGGATTACGTGTGGATACCATCCCGAAAACTCTTTTATGCCATTTTGTGCAACACGCGCAAGCCCACTGCAGAATATCGGGAGCGGGTGCTTACGACAACTCTGAGAGAACATACACCCCGCTAAAAACAAGTCCAATGGACTTGTTTTTAGCGGGGTCAGCGAGGAGGAGCAGAGGAGCCTTTTGGCCTCCTCTGCAACCTAGGCCTTTTCGCTTATAAAGTACTCATGTACTTGGCGTTCGCCATGGAGCAATCCATGGGCGTCGTGTTGGTATAAGATTCCTGTTCAACGATGAAGGTTTTCATACCATACTTAACGCCCGTTTTCAGGATACTGGCAAAATCGATGTCCCCTTTACCGATGATGCAGGACTCCGGTCCTGCAGCTGTGACGGCGCGGTCTTTGACGTGGCAAAGGCGGAAGCGGTTGGGGTACTTCTTGAACCAGGCCTTCGGATCCCCGCCGGCCAGGACAATCCAGTAGATGTCGAGTTCAAAATCCACCAGATCTTTATCCGTTCCCTGCATCATGACATCCTGGGGGATTTGGCCATCCACTGGTTTGAACGAGTAGTCGTGGTTGTGGTAGGCGAAGCGGAGGCCCGCCTTGCGGCAGGTTTCGCCCGCCTTATTGAACTCGTCGGCGAACATCTTGAACTTATCAATAGACTTTTGCGCCCCCTTGTACGGGCAGAGGAGGTGAGATACCCCTATTTCGGCGGCTTCAGCTGCTTTGCGCTCAAAGTCCTGAAGGTGGTTGCAGTGCGCCGATACGAGGGTCATGCCGAGGTCATCCATGTATTTCTTGAACTCGGTATTTTTCATGCCCCAGAAAATGCCCTGCGGGCCTTCGAAGCTCTCGATTTGTTTGTAGCCGTAGGAGGCCAGCTTGGCGAGTACGCCTTTTGGATCTTTCGCCAGGTCCTCCCGGACCGTCCATAGCTGGATACCGAACGTATGCCAGGGCTTACCCGCATCTTCCTGCCAGGAGGGGAAAAGCCGGTCGCGCAAGTACGGCATGCTGAGGCCGAGAGCCGCAAGGGAGCCATTGCGCAGGAAATCTCTGCGATTCGTGTGCATAATTCATGGATTTGTGAGGTAATCCCCGGGGATGAGGATTTTGCGACGATTCGCTCCCCATCCCCGGGGCGGCCCCGATGACGAAATCAATATCAGGTCGCCCAGGCCTTTTCGCCTTTTTTGTAGTCGGCGCAGCCATCGTAGCGGCCGGGCACTTCGAGGTAGCGGAGCACTTTGGTGGCCCCCACTTCGGAGGAGAAGAAGCCCCACATCGTGAGCTCCTTCATCATGCGGAAATAGTGCGGAGGCTCGCTTGGTGTTTTCTCCTCCTGATAGGCGAGTTGTTCCAGGTCGAGCTCGGTGAGCAGTTCCAGGCGCTGCTCCGGCGTACATTTCGCGAAGGGCTGGCTGTAGCGGTCCATACAGTGGCCATCGATGAGTTTCATACCGCCCAGGAAGACGGCCTGCTCGGGCTCTTCGTAGCAATCCTGCACGATCCGGGCCATGAATTCCCCGACTTTGGCTTCTTTGGCGCCGGGGGTATCCGTTGCCGGGAGAATGGTCTCGGCGATTTCGTCCAGGAAGCTGACATCGGTGTCGGAGAACAGCGCGCTGGCGCTGGCCGTTTTTGCCTTGCACCCCGAGAGGAATAGCTCGGCCCCGAGGATGGTTCCGCCCATGATCAGGGCGACCCTGGAAATGGCATCTCTTCTATTCATTGGTATCGCGGTTTATCGGTGTTAAATATTTTGTTTGTTGAGTTCTTTGACAGCGTGGTCCACGGCACGGGCGGTGAAGGCCATATAGGTCAGCGACGGGTTTACGCAGGCGGCGGAGGTCATAAAGGAGCCGTCGGTGACGAACACGTTGGGAGCATCCCAGACCTGGTTGAACTTGTTGAGTACGGAGCTCTTGGGGTCTTTGCCCATGCGGGCGGTGCCCATTTCGTGGATACCGCGGCCGGGCGTGCCGTCGCCGTCCCATCCCTTGACCTCTTTCACGCCGGCGTTGGTGAGCATCTCCACGGCATCGTTCATCATGTCCTTGCGCATGCGGAGCTCGTTTTCCTTGAGTTCGCAGTCAATGGCGAGCACGTTGAGGCCCCATTTATCCTTGACCGTTTTGTCGAGTCGAACCATGTTCTCGTGGTAGGGCAGGATTTCGCCGAAGCCGCCCATGCCCATGGTCCATCTTCCGGGTTCGCTGAGTGCTTCTTTGAGTTGTGCGCCGATGGTGAGTTCCTTGATTTCGCGTCCCCAGCCTTCGCGACTTCCACCGCCCTGGTAGCCGAACCCGCGCAGGTAGTCGCGCTTATCCCCGAACAGGTTGCGGTAGCGGGGCACATAAATGCCGTTGGGGCGGCGCCCGTAGGTATATTTGTCCTCATAGCCTTCCATGAACCCGCTGGCGCCCACGCCGAGGTGGTGATCCATGAGGTTGTGGCCCAATGCGCCACCGCTGCTGCCCAAGCCATCGGGCCACACATCGGTAGCTGAATTCATGAGGATCCAGGTCGAGTTGAGCGTCGAGGCGTTGAGGAAGATGATTTTAGCCTTATAGACGTAGGTCTCGTTGGTTTCGGCATCCAGCACTTCTACTCCGGTAGCGCGCTTGCTGTCTTTGTCGTACAGCACCTGCGTGACGATGGACCAGGGGCGCAGCGTGAGGTTGCCCGTTTTCATCGCGGCGGGTAGGGTAGAGGACTGGGTGCTGAAATACGCCCCGAACGGACAGCCGAGCCAGCACTTGTTTCGGAACTGGCAGTTGACGCGGCCCTCGTGGGGGGCGGTCAGGTTTGCCGTGCGCCCGATGATCATCGTCCGCTTGCCCTTGTAGTGCTCCTTGATGCGCGCGGCCACGTCTTTCTCCACACAGGTCATTTCCATGGGCGGCAGGAACTGCCCGTCTGGAAGTTGGGGCAGGCCTTCGATGCTGCCGCTGATGCCCGCGAATCTTTCCACGTAATCGTACCAGGGGGCGATTTCGGCGTAGCGCACCGGCCAATCCACAGCAATGCCGTCTTTTGCATTGGCTTCAAAATCGAAGTCGCTGAAGCGGTAGCTCTGGCGTCCCCACATCAGCGAGCGCCCGCCCACGTGATAGCCGCGGAACCAGTCGAAGCGCTTGACTTCCGTATAAGGGCACTCGGAATCCTTAACCCACCAGTCGAGGTTTTTCTCGTTGAGGGGGTAATCCCGCTTCAGGACCGGATACTCCTCCTCCATCTTCTGGGTGCGGGTGCCGCGGTAGGGGTAATCCCAGGCCTCTTTGTTGGCGTTGACGTAGTCTTTGACGTGTTCGACGTTTTTGCCACGTTCCAGCATTAGTACTTTTAGTCCTTTTTCAGTGAGTTCCTTGGCAGCCCAACCCCCACTGATTCCGGACCCTACGACAATAGCATCGTAATTTTGTTCAGGCATGTCTGTTGTTTTTAATTTATATCATTAATATCACACATCACAAATCCGGACAGCTTTCTCCAGGGAGGCCAGTTTGTCGGCAGCGCTGGGGATGAACTCCTGGGCCACATACCCTTTGAAACCCGTGGCTGCGATGGCGCGCATGATAGCCGGATAGTACAACTCCTGGTCGTCGCCGATTTCATGGCGGCCCGGCACCCCGGCGGTGTGGTAGTGCCCGATGTACGCATGGCTGTCGCGGATGGTACGAATCACATCGCCCTCATCAATTTGCATGTGGTAGATATCGTAGAGCAACTTGAAATTGGGCGACCCGATGGCTTTGCACAGGGCTACGCCCCAGTGGGTGCGGTCGCACATGTAGTCTTTGTGGTCCACTTTGCTGTTGAGCAGCTCCATCTGGATGACGACCCCTTTTTTTTCGGCATGGGCCATGATTTTTTTCAGCCCCTCGGCGCAGTTTTTTAGCCCGGTCTCATCGTCCATCCCGTCGCGGTTGCCGCTGAAGCAGATGAGGTTGGTATAACCGGCCTTTGCCACCCAATCAATATGCTCGGTGTAGTTTTTGACCAGGGTCTCGTGGTACATGGGGTGGTTCCAGCCTTTGACCAGGCTGATTTCTGCTCCGTTGCACATCGTAGAAACCAGGCCGTGCCGCTGCAGCACGGGCCAGTCGGCCGGTCCGACCAGGTCTATACCCACGAGCCCTATCTTTTTAGCTGCCGCACAGAGCTCTTCGAGCGACAGGTCGCTGAAGCACCAGCGGCATACGGATTGTTGGAGATTCCCTTTCAGCGCCATATTCGTCGTTTCGGAAGCCCGCAGGGGGAAAGCCCCGCCGGCAGCCATAGCTGCTGCCCCGGCGAGGAGTTTTTTGATCAGATTTCTTCGATTGTCCTTATTCAGCATCGGTGCAGAGATTTAAGCGTGGGCCGTTTTTTTGCCCCGCATATAGAAAAACAGGCCGGCGAACGCCACCGTCAGCAAGATCGGGATGACGAGGGTGGCATTGAGAATTTCCGGGCCGGCCGCCTTTTTGGCTTCGTTGAACAGATTGGCCATTTCCGTGCCGGCAGAAGCGGTGCTGTACGCCGCCATGTCGGCACCTGCGGGCAGTTTGTCCGCGATCAGGCGGTCGTAGTATCCGCCCATGAAAATCATATATACCGATACGGCGAACATCCCGGCGCCACCCATGAGGTTGATGCCCACTGCTCCTGTTTTGGGCAGGTTTTCGGAGACGAACCCGAGCATGGTCGGCCAGAAATAGCAGACGCCCATGCCGAAGATGAGGGCACCTACGAAGAGCATATTGCCCGACGTATGCCCGAGCAGGTACAGGCCCAGGGCAGATAACACCGCCGATCCCAGCAACACGCCCTGGGGCGAGAAGCGGTGTACGACCGGCTCAGCCAGGCCGCGCCCTATGACCATGACGCCGGTCTCTATCGTCAGCAGCAGGATGGCGTTGTCGGAGACGTTGCGCAGCAGGACGTCAATCCACTGCCCCGTGAACAACTCGGTGATCGCCGTGCCAAACATCAGAACAATCATGAAAAGGAAGAGCGGGCTCAGCAGGGATTTGTACATCTCCGCTGTACTCACGCCGCTGGCCACGCGCTCCGTAACCGGAAAGTCGAGCTTGCTGAACAGGAAGCCGTACAGCAGCGTGGGGATGATCATGAGCCCCACCTGTACCTGCCAGCCAATGCCCAACTTGTCGAGGAAGAACACGATGAGCGTACCGATGACGATACCCCCCGGAAACCACAAGTGGAAGTGGTTGAGCTTGGTCGTCTTGTTATCGGGGTAAATCGTGGCCACCAACGGGTTGCAGGCCGCTTCCACCGTGCCGTTGGCAATGCCAATCAGCAGCGTGGAGATGAAGAGGCTCCAGTACCCGCCGGCCAGGATGGTGAGGACGATACCCGCCAGGTGAAACAGGAAGGCAACCACCAGCAGACGCTTCATGCCGATGATGTCCACGACCATGCCGCCGAGGATGACCGCGAGCGGGAAACCCCAGAATGCCGTCGCGGCAATCACACCCAATTGTTGGGTGTTGAGGTCAAACTGGACCCCGAGGCGGTTCAAAATGCCGGCGCGGATACCAAAGGAAAGCGAAGTGACCAGCAGGGCAAGGCAGCTCGCCACGAAAAGTTGACTCCGGTTAAGAGTGGTCTGCATAGGTTTGGGTGTTTTTTAGTATGAACAAAATAGCAAGGGCGAAAAGGCCGCAAATTCCTATTTTGGCCCCGCCATAAACTTGCTGTACAGCGTCTGAACCATAAAAGTAAATTTTTCTGCTTTTTCGTAATGGCGAATATATGGGAAAGTTCGTTTTTTTTCACAAACTTTCTCCCTTGTTGGGCGCAATTGCGTTTTTTTTAAAAAAATCAAATATATAATACATGAATCGCAAACTAAAAATGGGAATGGTCGGTGGAGGCAAGGATGCGTTCATCGGAGCCATACATCGAATCGCGGCGAACATGGACGGACTCATCGAGCTTTCCTGCGGGGTGCTGAGCTCCAATGCGGAAATCGCCAAAGATTCGGCGCGCAGCCTCTTCATCCCCGAAGAACGGACCTACGCTTCCTACCAGGAGATGTTCGAACGGGAAAGCCAACTGCCGCTCGGGCAGCGGATGGACTTCGTCACCATCGTCACGCCGAACCACGTGCATTTCGACCCGGCCATGATGGCGCTGGAGCATGGGTTCCACGTCGTGATCGACAAGCCGATTACCTTCACCCTCGACGAGGCCAAAGCACTGGATGCCAAAGTCCGGGAAACCGGCCTCGTCCTCTGCCTGACGCATACCTACTCGGGCTACCCCATGGTCAAGCAGGCACGCGCCATGTTCCGGGAGGGCACCTTCGGGAAAATCCGCAAAGTGTGGGTCGAGTACCCCCAGGGCTGGCTCAGTGGCCCTACCGAAAAAAGCGGTAACGCACAGGCTGCCTGGCGCACCGACCCCAAACGCTCGGGGAAAGCCGGTTGCATGGGCGATATCGGCACCCACGCCGCCCACCTGGCCGAGTATATCAGCGGCTTGAAAATCACCCATCTGTGCGCCGACCTAAACATCATGGTCGAAGGACGTGCACTGGACGACGACGGCAACGTATTGTTGCGCTTCGACAATGGGGCCGCCGGTGTACTGATGGCCTCCCAGGTGGCAGCCGGAGAGGAAAATGCCCTTAAAATCAGGGTATATGGAGAAAAAGGCGGCATAGAGTGGTCACAGCACGAGCCCAATACCCTGTTGGTCAAGTGGTTAGACCAGCCCACGCAAATCTATCGGGCCGGCGCCAACTACGGAGGACTGCAGTCCTCCTTCGCGGTGCAGAACACGCGCACGCCGGGCGGGCATCCCGAAGGCTATCTGGAAGCGTTCGGGAATATCTATCGCAATTTCGCACATACCCTCTCGGCGCGCCTGGACGGCACCGCCCCGACGCCGGAAATGCTGGATTTCCCTTCTACCGAAGACGGTATCCGCGGCATGGCGTTTATTGACAATGTCGTCGCTTCGGCTCAATCCGAAGCCAAATGGACCGCATTTGAAGTTTAATACATAAAACATAACCGATATGAATACCATCAAAGGCCCCGGCATCTTCCTGGCTCAGTTCATGGGCGATGCCGCCCCCTTCAACTCCCTGGAATCCATCTGCCGCTGGGCAGCTTCCCTGGGATATGTCGGTGTGCAAATCCCCACCTGGGACGCCCGCTGTATTGACCTGCAAAAAGCAGCCGAAAGCAAGACCTACGCCGATGAACTAAAAGGCATCGTACAGTCGGCCGGCCTGGAAATCACCGAGCTCTCCACCCACCTGCAAGGGCAACTGGTGGCCGTACACCCGGCCTACGACGCACTCTTCGACGGATTTGCACCGGAAAATGTGCGCAACCACCCGGCCGCCCGCACCGAGTGGGCCGTACAACAATTGCGCTATGCCGCCAAGGCATCGGAAAACCTGGGCCTCAATGCCCATGCCACCTTCAGCGGCGCCCTGCTCTGGCAAACGGTTTACCCCTGGCCGCAACGCCCCGCCGGATTGGTCGAAACGGGCTTTAAAGAACTGGCCAAACGCTGGACGCCTATCCTCAATGCTTTTGAAGACAGCGGCGTGGACGTCTGCTACGAAATCCACCCCGGGGAAGACCTCCACGACGGCGTCACCTACGAGATGTTCCTCGAAGAGGTACGCCACCACCCACGGGCCTGCCTGCTCTACGATCCCTCCCACTTCGTACTGCAATGCCTGGACTACCTGAGCTTCATTGACCATTACCACGAGCGCATCCGCATGTTTCACGTCAAGGACGCCGAGTTCAACCCCACCGGAAAACAAGGGGTCTATGGAGGATACCAGGGCTGGGTGGAACGCGCAGGGCGGTTCCGATCCCTCGGCGACGGTCAGGTCAACTTCCCCGCTATCTTCAGCAAGCTCGCGGCATACAACTATCGCGGCTGGGCGGTGATGGAGTGGGAATGCGCCCTCAAACACCCCGAAGCAGGCGCGGCAGAGGGAGCGCCCTTCATCCGCAAAAATATTATTCGCGTCACGGATAAAGCCTTCGATGATTTTGCAGGGACCGGCTCGGATGAGGTGTTCAATCGCCGTATTCTGGGGATTGAATAGATCGACTTGCCGCGAGGGATCATCGAGAGTCAAAAAAGCTCTCTTTTGTCCATATTGTGCGTTTTTTCGGCGTATCTAAGCATTCGTTCTTTGCTTACTTTCTTTTTTTGCTCGCCCAAAAAAAGAAACAAAAAA
>CAZSMU010000118.1:0-12242 GCA_964607915.1 uncultured Haliscomenobacter sp. | reverse complement strand
TACAAAGTCTGCAATCTTATACAGCCTCGCCTACCGCAACTGAGAAGGCTCCACTTTATCCATATCCGAGTACTCTCTGTTTTCTCCTCCCATGCCCCAGATAAAGGCGTAGGCGCAGGTACCCGCTCCGGAGTGGATGGACCATTCCGGAGAGATGACGGCTTCCTCATTGCGCAGCATCAGATGGCGCGTCTCTGTGGGCTCTCCCATCAGGTGCAGCACCAGTTGATCGGGGGGAAGGTCGAAGTAGAAATAGACTTCGTTCCGGCGGTAATGCGTATGAGGGGGGAAGGTGTTCCAGACACTTGGGCTTTGCAGTTCCGTGAGCCCCATGACCAGTTGGCAGGACTCCACTCGATGTGCCACGATGTACTGGTAGATATTTCTTCGGTTTGCGGTGGCGGTGTCGCCAAGCTCTACCGGTGTGACCGCAGACTGTGGGATGAGTACAGCCGGGTGTGCCGCATGGGCTGTGGTGGAATTGAAGTAGTATTTGGCCGGCTGTGCCGCATCGTCGCTGTGAAATATTACTTCGCGCACTCCCCTGCCGATATACAGTGCATCCTTGAACCCGAGCGGGTATTCCTGGCCGTCGGCATAGACTTTTCCGGATCCGCCTACGTTGATGATGCCCATTTCCCGCCGCTCGAGGAAAAAGTCTGCCTTGGTGAGCGGCTCAAAGACCGGCATGGGGAGCGCTTCACCCTGCGGCTGGGCACCGCCGATGATGAAGCGGTCTTGCATAGAATACACGATCTCTACGTGGTTGGGCCGAAACAGGCCCTTCACGAGGTAGTGCTCGCGGCACTGCGCGGTCGTGAACGTCTTCAGCTCATCGGCACTTCGCGAATAGCGTATGGAAAACTCCTGAGTCATACTTTTTAGTTTAGCCCGATTTATGCCTTTGCCAGCGGTTTGAGGTCTTCTCCCAGAGGAGTCATCCGCGGCATGAGCAAATGTGCGACTCCCAGTACGGTGAGGTACAGCAGGCCTGCAATGAGGAAAGCGAAGAAATACGTGCCCGTGCCGCTGGAGGTCAGCAATTCTCCCAGCGTGATATGTGCTACGAGTCCTGCGAATGCCCCCATAGCGCCCCCGATGCCCACGACCGAGGCCGTTGCTTTTTTGGGAAACACATCGGATACGAGCGTGAATACGTTGGCAGACCAGGCTTGATGCCCACCGGCCCCTAATGCGATCAGCGCTACCGCAACCCATTTATTGTCGGTCATCGTGACGAACATGACCGGCAGGATAATCAACGCACACATCAGCAGGGTCAATTTGCGCGCCTTGTTGACGCTCCACCCTCTCCCGATGAAAAAGCCGGATATCCAGCCTCCGAAGATGCTCCCGAAATCAGCTACGAGATAGATGATGATCAGTGGCAGCCCCAAGCCTTTGATGTTCAAACCGAAGGTTTCAGCGATATACTTGCCTCCCCAGAAGAGGTAGAACCACCACACGGCGTCGGTGAGTTTGGCGATGGCGAAGGCCCAGGTTTGCGGGAGCGGCAACACTTTTGCCCAGGAGACCCGGCCCTCCGATACCTGATTCTCTTCGGTCTGGTCACTGCGGATGTAGGCCAGTTCCGCAGCGCTGAGCTTGGGATGCACGTCGGGCTTGTGGTACGTGCGGAGCCAGGTGATTACCCATATAGCGCTGAAGACGCCGGTCGTCAGAAACGCGAATTGCCAGTTCTCCCCGGAGTCCATGACGATGAGGGGGATAATCAGGGGCGCGAGGATAGCACCTACGTTGGTGCCGGCATTGAATATACCCGTGGCAAACGCGCGCTCTTTTTTCGGGAACCACTCCGCTACGGTCTTTATGCAGGCCGGAAAATTGCCCGACTCCCCTAAACCGAGGCCAAAACGGGCAAAAATAAAGCCTGCGAAGCTGAAGGCAGGTTGTACAACGGCGTGCAGCATGCCGAAAACACTCCATATGCCAATAGAAAGCGTATATCCCTTCTTGGCACCAATGCGATCTATCAGGGCGCCCATTCCGAGCATCCCCAGGCCGTACGCCAATTGGAACGAGGCGCTGATATAGCCGTAGTCGGCATCCGTCCATCCAAACACCTTGTGCTGCAAGGTCGGTGCCAGTACCCCGATGATGCTGCGATCCATGTAGTTGATGGTGGTCGCCGCAAAAAGCATAGCGAGTATCCTCCAACGGTAACCTCCAATCTTTGCACTTGTTTCCATTTGCATACTTTTTTGTCGGGGGTAATTTGAAATCACCCACCCTGTTTCTTCGTCCTTAGGGACATTCCTGAGTGTAAGGACGAAGAAACAGGCGATATACCCTGTATGGCTACTGCATTTTTTTATAGGCTTATCTTCTTGTAAGAAGGGTATTGGGATATACGACCACGCTTTCGTTGCCGTCTTTGCCGACGGAGGCGACTCCGAACAAATAATTGTCTATGATGATGCCATCCAGCGTATGGTCGGTAGTGGTTTTATCCACGAAGCGAGCGTGTTGCCACTGTGGGGCGGTGGTCTCGCGCCAGTAGATTTTGTAGCCAACGATATCCGGGTCGGCGACGGGGTCCCATTTCAGACGGGTACTCGGTTGCACGATGCCGCCGATCTGGACATTGCGGGGGGCTGGTGGGGCCCAAGCCAGGCCAGCGAGGGTGATGGCGTTGACGCCGGTCAACTTGGCGGCGTAGGGGAAGTTTACGCCTTCCAGGACATCTCCGTAGGCGATTCCATTTTCGACCCGCAGATCCTGGTGCTGTCGGTTGTACTGTTCGTGGGTTTCCATGATGCGTACGCCCGGGAATCCTTCGTCGTTGAAAGGGCGGTGGTGGCCGCCGCGTCCGAAGCGGTCCAGGCGATAGATCAGCAGGGCATCGAGGTTGGTGCAATAGAGGTCGGTCATGCGATCGATGTAGCGGGCAAGTTGCCGGGAGGGGCCATCTACTTCTCCGCCATAGACCCTTCTCCACGCGTATTCGCGCTCGCCGTCGGTGACGGGGGTGGGTTCGGAAAAGACGCGGAAGGTGCGGTTGTCTATTTCCCCGTTGATGCCTTCGATATTGCCGATCATATCGTTGTTGAGCACACCGATGATTTCCCAGCCGGCAGCTTTGGCTGTTTTGGCGAGGTGTTGGCCGCCCCAGAGCCCCTGTTCTTCTCCCGAAAGGCCTGCATAGAGGATGCTGACGGGAAACTTGTACCGGCTCAGTACCCGGGCAGCTTCGAGCACCCCGGCCATCCCGGAAGCGTTGTCGTTGGCCCCGGGGGAATCCTTTACGGCATCGGTGGCATCGCTCACGCGGGAGTCAATATCTCCACACATGATCACGTACTTATCCGGATAGCGATACCCCTTTTGCACGGCTAAGACGTTGACGATCCAGGTATCCGTGGGGATGCGGTTGGAGGTACCGGCGGCTACCATGCTCGATTGGAAGGAGACCTCCAGGCACTGGGTGCAGGCGCCGGATATTTTTTCAAACTCCGATTTGATCCAGCGGCGGGCGGCGCCTATGCCCCGGGTTTCAGACACGGTATCGGAGAAAGTGTTCCGCGTGCCAAAGCTGACCAATTTTCGGATATCGGCTTCGATGCGCTGTGCGGAGGGCGCTTTTGCGATATCGTACATCCGCGGGTCGAATGCTGGCGGGGTTTGTGCCAGGAGGGCGCTCTGGCACAAAAGCAGGGCAAGAAGGGCTGTGAATCGGTTCATCATGCGATCAGTGCGCTGGTGCCAGCGCTATTTTGGTAAAAAGGACGGATTTGATTTTTTCCAAGGAGTAGAACATGGGGAAGTAGCGGTCGTTTGCCCATGTTTCGAACAGATTTCGATAATGTGGGTGGCGCACATCTCCCGACTGTCCCGGCGAGTTGGTTGCCAGGGCGTGGTCCCAGTCTGCCGTATCGAGTATGACCCGGAAGGTAGCCCCGTGGGTTTGGTTAGCCTCATTCCCGGTATTGTTGACGGTGCCGGCGTTTCCTCCTCTGGGCAGGGGGCCTACGTCGAAAGATTTTCGTCTGGTTTCGCTCAACGCGTCGCTGAGCGGATGTTTGATGAGGGCGTGTTTGTAATTCCCGTATTGCCAGGTGGCCATATCTTTTCCCAGCTTTTGGGTCAGCTGTGCTACTGCTTGAGAGAGCGCCTCGAGCAATAGGTTATCCCGGCCTTTCAAGGGGTCTGTGCCGAGGCGGCCGTCGGGGAGGACGAGCAAGTCCACCACTTGTTTGAGTTGGAGGTCGAGGTATGGGCGGGCGGGGGCGGGGATGATGCGTTCGGTGAGCAGGGTGCGCAGGGCGTTTTCCCAGGCATTGTAGAGCGTAGCTGCGGTGGATTCCCGTTCGAGGCGATGGTCCCAGTTCAACAGAAGCAAGCGAGCTTTTTCGACCAGGGGGTTATCGGGTTTCAGGCCTTTCAGGAGGGGCGTGAGCTGTCTGGCGGCGAGCGAGAGGTAATCCGTTTGCAGTTGGGCCATATCCATGAGGCTGAATTTCCGTCCGGAGGCGAGGAATTCGGAGGCGCGGTCGCCGCGGTAGGGGTCTGACCAATTGAAGCCCAGCGCTTCGGGGTAGGGATATCCGGGGGGCGTGACGTTTTCGTTGGCCGTAGCCAGATAGCCGGCTTCCGGGTTCAGCGTATGCGGGCGTTCCTGTATGGGCAGGTAAGCGTCCCACTCGTAGCGGCCGTCGCCGGGCACGGGTACGAGGCCGCTCCAGTTGCGGCGGATAGGCGTTATACCTACTGCCTGCCATCCGATTTGGCCTGTTTTGTCGGCCCAGATCATATTTTCCCCGGGGATATGGCTGTACTGGCACGCCTGGCGGAACTCCTCCCAGGTTTTGCATTGGTTCATGCGCAGGGAGGCCAGGTAGGGGGCACCACCGATGTCCAGCCAACCACAGCGGACGGCGCAGGCCCGGTTCATTTCAGCATCCTGAAACACGACGGGGCCATGGCGGGTGTAGCGCAGCGCCACCCGTTCCGGGGCGGCTCCTTTGACGAAGATCGTGTCGTAAACGACCTCCATTTTTTCCCATTTCCCTTGATAGCGGTATAGATCGGGATTATCGGGATGCGTTTCATAGACCAGGAGGTCTTCGGCATCTGTGCTGAAGATGGTCAGTCCCCAGGCGCCGAATTCGTTATGGCCGATGGAGATTCCCGGGATAGTAGGTTCGCCTCCCCCGATCACGTTCCAGCCGGGCGCAACCAGGTGAGCCATGTAGCGCAGGGAGGGTGCGGAAAGCGCCCGGTGCGGGTCATTGGCCAGCATCGGGTATGCGCTTTGCGTATGTTTGCCGGAGACAATCCAGTTGTTGCTGCCGATGATTTCTTTTCCGATGCGCTGCTCGGTTTTCCACCTCTGTTCTTCTTCGAGTGCCAGCGCGTGGTAGGATTCCCCGGTGTTGCGCACGTTGGCGGCCACCAGGTCTTCTGGGCGGAATCGCAGGGGGCGGCGAAAAGCGTTATACGGTTCCAGCAGGTCTTTGGCTAACAGGTCTTTGCTGATGAGCGTATCCAGAGACAAGTCGGGGGTATGGGGGTGAAACCAGGAGAGTTCCACGACCTTTTCCGGGCCGAGCAAGCTTACGGCGCGGGCGGTGGAGAGCTCCTCCCGGATATTGCCGAGGAGGCCCTGGTGTCGGGAGACGACGATTTCCGGAGTCCATAACCCTGGGGTGATGCCCAGCAGGCGGAATTCCTCGGGAAGAAGGCCGGGCTCCTGGCGGGTTTTTTGGATATAGGCATTTACCCCTTTCACAAAAGCGCGGATGATAGTCGACCCTCGGGGGTGATAATGTTGCAATTCTCTTTCCATATCGCCCCGGAATCGGAACAGACGGCTGCCGATATCCCGTTTCAGTTCGCGGGGCCCCAGGATTTCGGCGACGGTACCGGTCGCCTGTCGTCGCCAGATTTCGAACTGGAACAAGCGGTCTTTGGCAGCGTAGTAGCCCTGAGCAAAAAACAAGTCTTCTTCTGTTTTGGCATAGATATGGGGTATACCCCATTGATCTACCAGGATTTCGACCTCCTGTTGCAGGCCGGGCACGAGCAATTTATCCTGTGCGGCAGATAGAAAAGGGATGGCCAAAGCGAACGCGATGGCCGGAATGTGTTTGAACATGGCAGGAGGAAGGTTTGTGAACGAAGGGATAGCAGAGGCTGCGCAAAAACCGTTTACCGATAGGAGCACAGGACTGAAAGCACAACCCCTACCCTGCTATTCTATTTCGACGATCAATTCTATTTCGACGGCTATATTCGAGGGGAGCGAAGGCATGCCGACAGCGGAGCGGGCGTGTTTGCCTTTTTCTCCGAAGACTTCTACCATGAGGTCGGAGAAGCCGTTGATCACTTTGGGGTGATCGGCAAACTCCGGCCCACAGTTGACCATACCGAGCACTTTCACGATGCGCTTTACCCGGTCGAGGCTGCCGAGTTCTGCCTTGAGCACGGCCAACTGGTTGATTCCCACCAGGCGAGCCGCTTCGTATCCTTGTTCCAGGCTGAGGTCCTGCCCTACTTTGCCGGTGATGTGTACGCCATTGGGTTGGAGCGGCCCTTTGCCCGCCAGGTAGAGCAAATTACCCGTGCGGACGGCATTCACGTAGTTCGCTACCGGTGAGGAGGCCGCTGGCAGTTGGATGTTGAGTTCTTTCAAGCGTTTTTCGATCATACCCTCTGAATTTTTCGCTGTCTGCTTTTGGGCCATAGATGGCAAAATAGCGATACAAACTATAGCTATTGCGGGCAGCACTTTTTTGAATAGACCCATATCTGCTAATTTAAAGGTTTACAGCAAGAGGCTGACGCCAGGGTTTACAGAGGGTTTTCCGGGCCTGTATCGCGAGCGATACAGGGGTGTCAATCCACCCCTTCTTCCGGTTTGACGTCTATGGCAACTTTTGTCTCGTCGAAAAGGTACAAGAAGTCGGAGATCGTATCCCGCAGGTCCTTGCGGTCTACGATGACATCTATGAAGCCGTGTTCGAGGAGAAATTCAGAGGTTTGAAACCCTTCCGGCAGGTCTCGTTTGATGGTCTCTTTGATCACGCGTGGCCCGGCAAACCCAATCAAGGCACCTGGTTCTGCCAGGTTGATATCGCCGAGCATGGCGAACGACGCCGTGACCCCTCCCGTAGTAGGATCGGTCATCAGGGAGAAATACGGAATCCTGGCCTTCGCCAACTGGGTGAGGCGGCCGGAAGTCTTGGCCAACTGCATCAGGGAGTACGCCGATTCCATCATGCGCGCACCTCCGGAGCGCGATATGATCAGCAGGGGGCTGCGAGTCTGGATACAGTACTCGATCGCCTTTGCGATGCGTTCCCCCATGACAGAGCCCATGGACCCGCCGATAAAAGTGAAATCCATTGCGGCCACGACCAGGTTGCGACGGCCCACCTTGCCATGCGCCACCGTAATGGCGTCCGTCGCCGAGTTCTTTTTGTAGGCGTCCTTCAGACGGTCGGTATAAGGCTTGAGATCCGTAAAATTCAGGATATCTTTAGCGCGCAGCTCCTCGAACAAGAGTTCGTAGGGCCCGTCGTACAGCAAGTCGAAATAGTCCATCGAACCTATGCGGACGTGGTAGTTGCACTTCGGGCATTTGTAGACGTTTTCCCGCAGTTCTTTCATCGTGCTGGTTTCCCGGCACTTTTCGCATTTGTACCAGACGCCCTCTGGCGCTTCTTTCTTGTTGCGGGTAGCGGTTTGGATACCGTCTTTCAACCGTTTGAACCAACCCATTTGTTGTTTTTTTCTATCTGAACCCAGGTTCAGTATAATATGAGCATCCCCTATCCTGCCCGGACTTTTGTAAATCCACCGGCACGGGTAGCAAAAGTAAAACTAAATTTTAGAATCTTTTAACGAGCGCCGAATTTATCCGTAGACTAGATTGCATCTTTATTACTTTTATTGATTTTATTTGAAAAGAAATTTTTATCTGAGTAATATTTTTTAATAGAAATACGATAATTTTTATCTCACCTAAATGTCTGTCGCTCTTGGCGGGCGTTCCATTTTACTTTACGTCAAAAGATGATTATTTTGTGGGGGTAAAAACCCGACCCTGCCGGCAGATATCGCCGAAAACAGGCCAAACCATATCAAACATGAAAGCTACCATGCGATTGCACCATTACAAGACGCTTTTCCTTGCTTGCTCGCTATCGGCCCTGATGGGGGGCTGCGTAGAGGCGGAACGCACCTACAGTACCCTTCCGCCAGGTCTCTGGCGAGGCGTACTCAAGCTCGTGCAGGTACCAGTCAGCCCCAATCCTAAAGGAGAACCCCTGCCGGACAAAGTCAACCTGAAGTTTGAAGAAGTCACGGCCGGTGAGTTGCCCTTTACCTTCGAGGTGAAATACGCTACGCCCGATAGTTTCTACATCGAATTGCGCAACGGAGAAGAGCGCATTCTTTTGACCGATATCTCTTTTGGGCGGAATCCGGCAACGGGCCAGGACACCTTTCTGTTCCGTTTCCCGGTGTATCAGGCCTACCTCAAAGGCGTATTTTCCGAAAACGTCCTGGAGGGCGAATGGGTAGATCTCACGCGCGACGACTACCGCATCCCCTTTCTGGCGCGGCACGGGCGGGCACACCGCTTCACCACGTTAAAAAAAGAGCCCGTCGCGGATATCAGCGGCAGGTGGGAGGCCTATTTTGAAACTGACACCGACAAGCCCTACCCTGCCATCGGGGAGTTCCGCCAAAAAGGCAACTATTTAGAGGGGACCTTCCTCACCGAAACCGGCGACTATCGCTTCCTTGAGGGAACGGTACAAGGCAATAAAGCCTACCTGTCCGCCTTCGACGGAGCCCACGCCTTTTTATTTGAAGCCAAAATCCTCGAAGACGGCTCCATGATCGGCGGCTTTCGCAGCGGGCATCGCTACCAATGCGCTTGGGAAGCAAAGCGAAACCCCGACTTCACCCTGCGCGACCCGCACCAAATCACTTTGTTGAAGCCTGGGTTCTCGACTTTTTCCTTTCGTTTCAAGAATCCGGAAGGCCGGGAAGTTACCCTGGACGACCCGGAGTTCCGGGGAAAGGTCAAAATCGTCCAGATCATGGGTACCTGGTGCCCCAACTGCCGCGACGAGTCCGATTTCCTGGTGGAATACCTGCGCGAGACCCCCAACGATCGGCTTGCCGTCGTAGCCCTGGCATTTGAGCGGTTCAAGGAGGAAGCCCGCGCCATGCAACAACTACAAGACTATCAAAAGAGCATGGGTATCCCCTATCCTATCCTGTATGCGGGCTCGTCGGATAAAAAAGAAGCCTCCAAAGCGCTTCCCATGCTGGAAAGCGTGGTTGCTTTCCCCACCTTGATCCTGCTCGATACCTCGAACCGGGTGCGGAAAATACACACAGGCTATTCCGGGCCGGCTACCAGTGGCTATGCTGCTTTCAAAGAAGAATTTTCCCGTTCAATCCAGGAACTGTTGGGGGAATAATTTTTAATAATGGTCGTTAAACCTCTAAACCACATGATTTTATGAAAAAAATTGCACTTGCCTATTGCCTCGACAACCTGCCTACTGCTGAATCCATCGCCCAAGGGTTGAAACCGGGCAACTTCAGCATAGAACATTATTATTGTAAAAAATCAACCCACGAAGAACCGCTTTCCCGGCAGCTCCAATCTTTTGACGGTGTCATCTTACTGGTCATCAGCGATAACTTCCTGCGTTCTGTGTCTTGTATGAACGAAGCGCTGAATCTACTCCAACAGCGCTCAGCTGATATCCTGCCGATCGTGATTGACGGGTATCAGCGCGACGAGAACAGCGGTGCCCCTGTCTATATCCCAACCCGATTTGAAAAAATCGGGGATATCATCCCTTATATCAACTACTGGCAAAACCAGTATTTAGACCTCCGAAGCCAGCGCCGAAAGCTGGATCAGGAGACGGACTTTGACAAAGACGCCCTCAACGAACACATCCGCATCTTGCGGCAGGTAAGTGCTGAGGCCAGCGAGTTTCTGCGCCTCCTCCGCAACACCCCACACATGGACCTGGATGATTTCACTGCCAACGACTTCGAGGCTTTATTCCAGTTTTTAGACGATCCGGCAGCATGGTCGCTTTTCAGGCAGCAGGTGAAGGACTACCAGGCTGTTTCTCCCGGGGTGGATGATGTCCCCCTGGCCCCACCGATAGCGGAACCGATTGCGCCCCCTGTTTCACCCGAAAACGGGGGGAGTGCTTTCCCCTCCCCGGAAGCAGAACCTCCTTTCCACCCATCCGAAGCTGGAAATGAACTGACTATCCCTCCTTTGAGCGTCCCCGTCGAACCCGTACCTGTCGAAGAAGCAAATGAACCGGATTCGACGGTTGCCCCCCCATCGGAAGTCCCTGGGGAAGGCATCTATACCGAGCCGGTACCCGAACCGCTCCCTCCACACCATACCCCCGAAGGAGAGCCGGCCGCTCCCTCTCCCGTAGAGCCGGAAGAGCCCATCTTTGTGCCACCCCTTGAGGTGGGAATCCCTGAAGGACCTGCTGTTGAAGAGCCTACCACCGGGGAGACCCCATCAGAGCCCGCCCCCCCTGAGCCCACCGTCTCCGCCGAGGAACTGCTGCAACAAGCGATTCAACTGGCCGAGTCGGGCACCCCGGAAGAATGTGCCGCGTTCTTTGAGAACGCGTTGCAACAGTACCCCGAAGCGGCATCTTTGCGCTATCACTATGCCCTTCTCCTGGCCCAGAACGCGCAGGACCTGAACCCTGCTATCGGGCAACTGCAACATCTCCTTCAGATTTGTCCCAACGACGAGCAAGCCCACTTCCTGATGGGCGAGCTGCTCGAACTGCAGGGAAGGGATAGCGCGGCCATCGCGCATTATGCGAAAATAGCGGAAATCAACCCCGAGTTTCCCGATATTTTCTATCGAATGGGAAAAACCACCCTGCGCAGCTCCTCTGACCAGGAAGAAGCCGCCCGCCTGTTCAAACAAGCCTGCAAGCACAATCCTACGCATGTGGACGCACACTATCAATATGCCATTCTGGCTTCGGAAGTGCTGGGAAAGAAAGAAAAAGCCCTCAAATACCTCGAAAAAACGCTGGCGCTCATGCCGGAACACCCTTTCGCATACTATGACATGGCCTTGATCTACCACGGGGAAAAACAATTTTCCAAAGCCAAAAAATCCTACCTGCAAGCTATCGCACGCAACCCGGATTTCAAAACGCCTGAAAACGACGCCGCCTTTGGCCTCAACACACCAGAACCACCCCCTGCTCCGATTGTCGACACGACCGGTGACAACAAAGTGGAACGAGACATGATAGAAAAGTTGAAGATCATGATCGCCGAACTGGAGTCCGCCTTGCAGACTAAAAAAGAACCGCCGGCCCTTCCGAATCGCTTCAGCGGGAAAACCGTTCTCATCACCGGGGCCACCTCCGGAATCGGGCGGGCTACGGCGATGCTGTTTGCACAAAATGGCCACCGCCTCATCCTGACCGGCCGGCGCTCAGAGAAGCTAAACCAACTCTGCGAAGAAATCCAACAAAAGTTCCAGACGTCCACCCTGCCCCTACTGTTCGACATTCGGGATGTAGAGGCTGTACACCAGGCCGTAGGTTCCCTGCCCGAAGAGTGGCAGTCTGTGGATATTCTGATCAACAATGCCGGCAAAGCCAAAGGGCTGGCCCCTGTTCAGGAAGGGAAATTGGCCCATTGGGAGGAAATGATAGATACCAACCTGAAGGGCCTGCTGTACATCACGCGGGAAATCGCTCGGGGAATGGTGCAGAGAAAGTCGGGCCATATCATCAACATATCTTCTATTGCCGGGCGCTTCGTCTATCCCAATGGAAACGTGTACTGCGCCACCAAAGCAGCGGTGGATGCCTTGACGCAAGGGCTGCGCATGGATTTGTATGCACACAACATCCGCGTCAGCCAGGTAGCACCGGGGCATGTCGAGGAGACGGAGTTTGCGTTGGTCCGCTTTGACGGAGATGCTGAGGCAGCGAAAATATACGAGGGCTTCCAACCTTTGACGGCGGGAGACGTAGCGGATACCATTTATTACATGGCTTCCCGCCCCGCCCACGTGAACGTTCAGGATGTGCTGGTATTTGGCACCCAACAAGCTTCAGCCACTTTGATCAACCGAAGCGGCCGCGACCTGTTCAACGCCGGATAAACGAGACCGTAGAACGACTGCCGGACCGGTCTTGCAGCACAAGGAAGTAAGTCCCCGAAGGGAGTTTGGAGGCATCCAGTTC
>CAZSMU010000117.1:0-12245 GCA_964607915.1 uncultured Haliscomenobacter sp. | reverse complement strand
AGCTCAGGGCTACTGTTTTGTGGCGCGGGATCTTTCTTTTCCGGCGCACAGGAAACGAGTACGAGCATCTGGACTGCAGTGACGCCGTAAGCAACCTTCAGGATGTTGGAGAACATATCTTTTTTTTTATTATTTAGCAGTTGCTTTCGCCGTTCAAGATACACAGCGAAGGCTGTTTTTTCGACGCGGTTAGGGCGAAGGGGCGCCCTTTTTTTGTTTCTTTTTTTGGGCGAGCAAAAAAAGAAAGTAAGCAGAGAACGAATGGTTAAATAGGGTACAAATACCCGGGGCAGCGACGTTTTTTACCCTCCTAAATAAAATTACAAAAAGCCCTACCCCACTTTCCGGAACACAATATTTTCGGACTCTAGTCCTCCAGACCGCAGGTGGGCGGGGATATCGGAGAGAGGTGCCAGAGCGCCCTCTTCGTCAATAGAAAAAGCGGAATAGCCCATTCCAAAAAGCAAGGCGGCAGCTCGCTCATGCGAGGAAGCGGGCCGATTGGCCAGGAATTCCATGACGATGACGGGTGGGGTAGCCTCTTGTAACGTTTGGCGCATGCCCGACAGCACGCGGTCTTCAGCCCCTTCGACATCTATTTTCACCAAAGCGGGGTAAAAATCGGGCATAGCGTTTAAAAAAGAGTCGAGTGCGACCGAAGGCGTATGGATTTCGCGGGGCGGGTAGTGTTTGAACCAAGGTTCCTGTACATACTGCCCGACGTCGAGGGCGTTGTATTCCGAGTAGCGGGCCGGGAACTCAAAGAAGGTCAGCAGGTCATTTTTTTCGGAGACGGCCTGCCGGATGGCTTGTACGTTGGCACAATCCCGGGTATTATCTGCCAGGAGGCGGAAAGAAGAGGGGCTGGGTTCAAAGGCGAGGACGGTGCCGTGGTCTCCGACGAGGCGCGCGGCCAGCAGGGAGAAAAAGCCGAAATGGGCACCGATATCCACGAACCCATCGCCTGCTTTAAGCGAGCGGATGAGGTAGCGGGCGAGGCGTATCTCGGAGGGGTGGGTTTTAGTGCCGGTGAGGAAGATATCCAGTCCACCGGGGAGTGCCACGCGCATATCTTGCTGAAAAAAGGCCGTCGCGCGGGTATGCCAGGCGCGGCGCAGGAGCGGGTATACCAGGTGGGTGAAGCCGGTACCCAGCAGGTAGCGCAGCGGGGCGGCCAGGAATCGGCCCAGTCGGTCTGTTCGGGCCAGTGCTTCCGCTTTCTCTAATTGTGCGAGCAGTGCGTCCATCAGTTGAGCGTAAATTCGATGCCCAGGCGTTCGAGTTCCCGGGTGAAGGCAGTATCCACGTGTACTTTGCGTTCGTTGGACAACATACCCACCTTGATGCGTTGCAGGGGGTCTATGAGTTCCATGCGCAGCTTGTGTTGTCCGCGGTGGTTTTGGCAGAGCAGGTCCAGTTGTTCGATGAGGTCCTGGGAGAGCAGGTCCACGATGAGTTTGAGGGTGATGGCTTCCGTCAGTTTTTGGCCCACGGATTCCAGGAGGAGAATTTCGGTGGGTTTGAACTCGGTTTCTGCGTCGTTGCGCCAGCTGCGCTGGAAGCGTCCTTTGAGGAAGAGGGCGATATTTTCGACGAGCAGGTGGCGGAACTTCTGGTATTCTTCCCCGAAGAGGCGGATTTCGAGGCTTCCGGAGTAATCGCTGATTTCGAGGATGCCCCATCCGTTGCCGTTTTTGCCGATTTTGTGGGTGACGCGGGTGACGAGGCCGGCCAGGGTGAGGGTGGGTTTGGCCTGATGTTCCTGCAGTTCGCTCAGGGGGCAGGTGACGAAGCGTTTCAGTTCGAGCTGGTAATCGTCCAGCGGGTGTCCGCTGATGAAGATACCGGTCACCTCTTTTTCGCGGTTGAGGAGTTCGACCAGGGTCCAGGCTTCGCATTCGGGGATGGGCGGCGTGGGGATATCCACTTCCTGCCCGACGCTGCCGAAGAGCGAGTGGGAGGCATGTTGTTTTTGGCTGCGGTAGGCTGCGCCGTAGCGCAGCGCGTGTTCGAGGAGGGAGTCGTACTTATCGGAGGGGGCGAAGTACTGGGCGCGATGAATGCCTTCAAAGCAGTCGAAGGCACCGCCCAGGACCAGGCTTTCCAGCACTTTTTTATTGACGGCGCGCATGTTAAGGCGGCGCACGAGGTCGAAGACGCTTTGGTAGGGGCCTTGTTGGCTTCGTTCTTCGAGGATTTCCTCGACGGGGCCTTCGCCCACGCCTTTGAGGGCGGAGAGCCCAAAGCGGATACAGCCGTCTTTGTTGACGGAGAAGTCGGAGGCGCTTTCATTGATGTGGGGGCCGAGGACCTGGATACCCATGCGGCGGCACTCCTCTAGGAAGAAGGTCAGATCGGTGATATTGCTCTTGTTGTGGGTCAGCACCGAGGCCATGAACTCTGCCGGATAGTGGGCTTTGAGATAGGCGGTCTGAAAAGCCACGAAAGCATAGCAGGTGGAGTGCGATTTGTTGAAGGCGTAGGAGGCGAACGCTTCCCAGTCCTTCCAGATTTTTTCCAGTTTATCTTTAGGGTGGCCATTCTTAGTACCACCTTCGAGGAATTTGGGCCAGAGGGCGTCCAGTTCGGCTTTCAGTTTTTTCCCCATCGCTTTGCGCAGCTTATCGGCCTGGCCTTTGGTGAACCCGGCCAGTTTTTGGGACAGCAGCATCACCTGTTCCTGATAGACGGTTACCCCATAGGTGTCCTTGAGGTATTCTGCCATATCGGGGAGGTCGTAGGTGATGGGCTCGCGGCCGTGTTTGCGGGCGATGAAGTTGGGGATATAGTCCAGGGGCCCCGGCCGGTAGAGGGCGTTCATGGCGATGAGGTCTTCAAAAGTGGTGGGGGCGAGTTCTTTCAGGTACTTCTGCATCCCTGCACTTTCGTACTGGAAGATGCCGACGGTTTCGCCGCGCTGAAAGAGCTGGTAGGTCTTTTCATCTTCGAGCGGCACCTCGTCGGGGTCGAGTTCGACGTGCCGGTTTTCCTGGACCATGGCTACGGCGTCTTTGATGATGGTGAGGGTTTTGAGGCCCAGGAAGTCCATTTTGAGGAGCCCGGCGGTCTCGGCCACACTGTTGTCGAACTGGGTGACGAGCATGTCCGACTCCTTGTCTATTTTGACGGGTACGTAGCGCGTGATTTCGTCGGGGGTGATGACGACGCCGCAGGCGTGGATACCGGTATTGCGCACTGAGCCTTCGAGGCGGCGGGCAGTCTGAATCATTTTTCCGATTTCGGTATCGCTGTCGGCCAGGGTTCGGAACTGATAGGCTTTTTCGAGTTCGTCGCTGTTGAGGTCCTCTTTTATTTTGGGATCCACGTCGCCGTCGGCTAAAATATTGGCGAGGGAGGCCTTGAGGTGGGCTGGGAACGTCTTGGCTACGCGGTCCACTTCCGGCAGGGGGATGTCCATTACGCGGCCTACGTCGCGGATGGACGATTTGGCGGCCATGGTGCCGTACGTGACGATTTGGGCGACCTGGTTTCTGCCGTATTTTTGGATGACGTAGTCAATCACCTTATCGCGGCCCACGTCGTCGAAGTCAATATCAATATCGGGCATGGAGACCCGCTCCGGGTTGAGGAAGCGCTCGAAGAGGAGGTCGTAGCGGATAGGATCCACGTTGGTGATACCGATGCAGTAGGCCACTGCCGAGCCGGCGGCCGAGCCTCTGCCCGGCCCTACGGAGACGCCCATTTTGCGCGCGGTGGAGGTGAGGTCCTGCACGATGAGGAAGTAGCCGGGGTAGCCGGACTGGCGGATGACCTCCAGTTCGAATTGGAGGCGTTCCTCGATTTCTCGCGTCAGAGAACCGTAGCGTTTGCGGGCGCCCTCAAAGGTGAGGTGTCGCAGGTACTCGTCCTGGGAGGCAAAGCCCGGGGGCAGGGGGAAGGCTGGCAGCAGGACGTCGCGGGCCAGGTCCAGGGACTCCACTTTGTCGAAGATTTCGAGGGTGGTATCCACCGCATGGGGTACGTCGAAGAAGAGGCGGTTCATCTCTTCCCGGGTCTTGAAGTAAAAATCGGAGCTGGGGAACTTGAAGCGGTCCCGGTCGTCGAGGTGGGTACCCGTATTGATGCAGAGCAGTATGTCGTGGGGCAGTGCGTCTTTTTCCTCGACGTAGTGCGAGTCGTTGGTACAGATGACTTTGAGCTGGTATTTTTCAGCGAGTTGGAGCAGGGTCTGGTTGATGTCTTCCTGGCTTTTCCCGGTGCCGTCGATATTTTCCAGTCCGCGGTGTCGTTGCAGTTCGATGTAAAAATCTTCGCCGAAGAGGTCTATCCACCAGCGGAGCTTGGCTTCGGCTTCTTCCAGGCGGCCGTGGAGGATGGCCTGCGGGATTTCCGCGCCGATGCAGCAACTGGTGGCGATGAGGCCTTCGTGGTATTTTTCGAGGAGTTCCTTGTCTATGCGCGGGTATTTGCCGTAGAGGCCCTCAATGAAGCCCAGGGAGCAGAGCTTGGACAGGTTCTCGTAGCCTGTCTTGTTTTTGGCGAGCAGGAGCTGGTGGTAGCGGATATCCTGTTCGCCTTTCGCCCGGGAGAAGACCTTTTTATGCCGGTCGGATACGAGGTAGAACTCGCACCCCACAATGGGCTTGAGCTGTCGTTTTTTGGCTTCCGACACAAACTTGAATGCGCCGAACATATTGCCATGGTCGGTGAGGGCGACTCCTTTCTGGCCGTCGCGCACCGCTTTGTTCATCATTTCGGTGATACTCGATGCTCCATCGAGCAGGGAGTACTGGGTATGGCAATGCAGGTGGACGAAATCCGGCATGGTACTGGCTTATGAGATTTGTGGCGAGGGGGACCTCGAAGTATAAAAATCTACAATTTATAGTTTGGCTCGAGGTGTCCCGTATTTTTATAATGTTCCTCTATCATGCGGAGCACTTCGCGGGGGTCATCCACGATGGGGAGCAGGTCCATATCCTGTGGGGAGATGTAGTGTCCTTCCTCCAGGAGGGTATGCTGAATCCATTCTTTGAGGCCGCTCCAGTAGGAAGCCCCGACGAGGATAACCGGGAATCGGGTGATTTTGTTGGTCTGCATGAGGGTGAGCACTTCGAACAGTTCGTCGAGGGTGCCGAAGCCGCCGGGCAGGGCGATGAAGGCCTGGGCGTATTTCACGAACATGACCTTTCGCACGAAGAAGTAGCGGAAGTTGAGGTTTTTATCCGGGTCTATGTACGGGTTGGAGAGCTGTTCGAAGGGCAGGTTGATGTTGAGACCCGCCGAGCGCCCGCCGTATAGGAAGGCGCCTTTATTAGCGGCTTCCATGATGCCGGGGCCACCGCCAGTGATGATGCCGTAGCCCTCTTCCGTGAGCACGCGGGCGATTTCGACGGCCAGTTTGTAGTAAGGGTGGTCGGGCTTTATGCGGGCGGAGCCGAAAATAGAGACACAGGGCCCTATTTGGTTGAGGGTTTCAAACCCGTCCACGAATTCCGAGATGACCTTGAACATGGTCCAGGAGTTCTCCGCCTTGATTTGGCGGGACCATTCTTTTTGCGGGTGTTTATGGTGTTCTTGCGGCGTTTGCGGTTCCATTGCTGTGTTTGGTGATACATAAGACTTGTTGCGGGAGGATTGTCAAGGGGTCAAAAAGACTCTTTCCCCCCTCCCCGACCTCTCGCAACGAGTCTGACGGGGAGAGAGCCGGTGCTATTCGAAGGCTCGCGATTTGTCCGGCTGCCATCCCGAAGAATGCCCCTTTAGGACGACCCTTTGAATAGCAGCCGTAAGATAGAGATTCCTTTATGATTAATACAGGGAGGGTGAAATTAGTTTTTTTGGAAGGCGGAAAATTCTGCTTCGATGAATTGGTGGAGGGCTTCGCGGTTGGGAAAGCGGCTGAAGAGCTCGGGCAGGTTGAGGCTGGGTTGGGATGGTGTTGGGACGGCGTACTGGAGTACGTCTTCGCGGGAGATGGGCTTTCCCCCGAGGATGACGAGGCGTTCGACCACGTTGCGCAATTCGCGGATATTGCCGCTCCAGTGGTGGTGTTGCAGAGCCTGTACGGCCTCTGGCCGTATGGATTTCAAGGCCATCCCGTATTCCTGGCAGACCAGTTTGAGGAAATGGTCCACCAAGGCGGGGATATCCTCCTTTCGATCCGCCAGAGCAGGTGCTTCGACCAGGATGACGGCGAGGCGGTGGTAGAGGTCTTCGCGGAAGCGGCCTGCGGCGATTTCGCGGCGCAGGTCTTTGTTGGTGGCGGCGACGACGCGCACGTCCACCCGGATCTCCTTGTCGCCGCCGACGCGGGTGATTTTCTGTTCTTGCAGGGCGCGCAGAACTTTCGCTTGTGCGGAAAGGCTCATATCGCCGATTTCATCGAGGAAGAGCGTGCCCCCGTTGGCCTGCTCGAATTTGCCAATGCGCTGTTTGATGGCTGAGGTGAAGGCGCCCTTTTCGTGTCCGAACAGCTCACTTTCGATGAGTTCGGACGGTATGGCGGCGCAATTGACCTCCACGATAGGATGCTGAGCGCGGGGGCTGAGTTCGTGCAGCCACCGCGCGATGAGCTCCTTGCCCGCCCTGTTAGGGCCGGTGATGAGTACGCGCGCCTCGGTGGGCGCGACGCGGGAGAGGGTGTCTTTGAGCCGGGTCACGGCCTCTGAGCTACCGATGATTTCCTGGAGGCCTGCCTTTGCCACTTTGCGTTTGAGCTGCCGGGTTTCCTGCAGCAGACTGGACTTGTCCATCGCGTTGCGGATGGTGATGAGGAGGCGGTTCAGGTCCGGGGGCTTGCTGATGAAATCAAAGGCCCCGCGCTTCACCGATTCGACAGCAGTATCTATGGTGGCGTGCCCGCTGATCATCACCACGGAAGTGCCGGGGCACAGCTCGTGTACTTTGTCTAAGGCGTCCATCCCGTCCATTCGCGGCATTTTGATGTCCATCAATACGACGTCGAAGGCGCTTTGGCGGAGCTTGGCAAGCCCTTCCATTCCGTCGGCGGCTTCTTCCACTTCAAATTTTTCAAATTCCAGTATCTCGCGCAAGGTGCGGCGGATGCTGCTCTCGTCGTCCACAATGAGGATTCTTGCCATATCGGGTAGCGTTGGACAGGGTGTGGCTTTTTTTTGCAATATTACATATTTTTTTAATATAAAATCCGGAAACAAGCATCAGGGTTCGTACAGATAGGGAAAAATCGTTTTCACAAACACCGCCACGAGGAGGATGGCCGTCAGGTTGAGAAGGATACCGGCCCGGGCCATTTGCATCATCGTCAGGTGGCCCCGGGCGAAGACGATAGCGTTGGGCGGGGTGGACATGGGCAGCATGAAGCCTGCACTGGCAGCCAAGGTAACGGGGATGCACATCTCCTCCGGGGGAATGCCCATACTGACTGCAATCCCACCGACGACGGGCAGAAAGATAGTGACCTGCGCCACGTTAGACATGACTTCCGAGAGGAAGACTGTCACGGCGGCCAGCCCCAGGATCACGAGCCAGCCGGACACGGCGAGCCCTCGGAACTGGTCGCCGATGAGGTCAATGATGCCTGTGCGGGCCAGGGCGTCGGCCAGGCTGAGCCCGCCGCCGAAGAGCAGCAGGATGCCCCAGGGAAGGCGCTCGGTGTCTTTCCAGTCCAGCAGGAACTTATGCCGGGACCACTCGATTGGGATGACGAAGAGGAGGACGGCAGCCAGCAGCGCCACTGCCGTATCGGAGATGCTGATAAAGGGCAGCAGGCTTTTGATGGGGCTTTGGAAAATCCAGCAGAAAGCAGCGAAGACGAACACGGCGAGGGTGCGTTTCTCCCCTTTCTGCATGGGTCCCAGTTCATCGAGTTCGGCTTGTATGAGTTCGCGGGCGCCGGCAAACTGCCCCAGGCGACTGGGGTACATCCATTTTACGAGGATGAGGTAGGAGGCCAGCAGCAGCAGGAGCGCAAAGGGGAAGCCCACGGCAAACCACTCTGCAAAGCTCACTTCGATTTGGTGCGCTTCGCGCATGTACGCAGCGAAGACCACGTTGGGCGGCGTGCCGATGATAGTCGCCATACCACCAATGCTAGAAGCGTACGCCACGGCCAGCATCATCGTCAGGGCAAAGCGCTCCATGCCCTGTTCCCTGCCCTCCCCGACGCGCCTACGCAACAGGTCAATGACCGAGGAAGCGATAGGCAGCATCATGATAGCCGTAGCGGTATTGCTGATCCACATACTGATGAACGCCGTGGCCAGGAAGAATCCCAGCACGATGCCGTCGGCGTTGGTGCCCGTGAGGCGGATGATGTTCAAGGCGATGCGGCGGTGTAGATTCCAGCGCTCCATCGCCAACGCAATCACGAAGCCCCCCATGAAGAGGTACACCACCGGATTGGCATAGGGTGCCGCTGCTTCATCGAGTTTTGCGACCCCCAGCATGGGCAGCAACAGCATGGGCAGCAGTGCCGTGACCGCCATCGGCACGGCTTCGGTAACCCACCAGGAGAGCATGAGGGCCGCCAGCGCCATCACTTTCCATCCTTCCGGGCTTAGTCCCGGCGGACAGGGAAGCAGCAGCAGCAACAGGAAAAGCAGTGGGCCAATCAGAAGCCCGATTCGTTTTAGGTGCATAATGGCCAGGTTTTGTGTATTCAGTCTGCAAGGTAAGCGCATATTCGGAATTTTTTGTTGCGAACCCCTGCCGAAACGGGCGACTAATAGCTGTTTTTTACCCTACTCTAAAACTTTTGCCCGGGTGTACTGTATCTTAATGTACAAAAGATTTGTTGTGCAGGATTATCGAGGGTCAAAAAGGCCCTTTTTCGCCCACTTCAGGCCTTTTTTCGGTCATCTAACGACGTTAGACTCCCTCAAAAAGCCTTCGTGTGGACAAAAGACGATTCTTTTTTCCCTCCTCGCTGACCCCGCACAACAAGTCTAATTCCCTATGGTATGGCAAAAAAACAAAAACAACCGAATCGTTTGAATTTGGCTTTTTTTGCCAAACTAAGTTCGTTTGCGTGTTTTGTGCTTTGCCTGTGGTGGGCTTCCTCCGCGCAGGCCCAAAAATTCGAAGATCCGAAGTTCAGTTCGCTCAGCCAGCGGCAGTTTGATATCCCCTTCGAGTACGAGAACAACTTCATCATCGTCAAGGTAGTATTCAACAACGTGTTCCCCCTGCGCTTCATTTTCGACACGGGGGCGGAGTACACGATTTTGTCGAAACGGGAAATCACGGATTTGCTGCAGGTGGACTACCACAAGCGCTTCACGCTACAGGGAGCCGACATGCGTACGGACCTCTACGCCTATCTGGCGCGGGGCATCACGATGAACATCGGCAACACGCGCCATATCAACCGTTCCATACTGGTGTTGGAGGAAGATTACTTCCGTTTTGAGGAATTTTCAGGGATACAGGTACACGGTATTTTGGGGGCGGATTTATTCAAGCGTTTTGTGGTAAAAATCAATTACAAGCGGCGTATCATCACGCTGCTGGAACCCGATTCTTTCCGTCCTGCGCGCACGGGCAGCACGTTTGAATACCCCCTGGAGATGCAGCGCAACAAGCCCTACATATCTGTACCGATACGGCTGGCGGGGGATACGATTATCCGGACCAAGCTATTGCTCGATACGGGAGCGAGTATGTCTCTGTTGCTGTACACCAACACCCACCCGGGGCTACACCTGCCAGAAAAGACGATCCCCAGCAACATAGGCATGGGGCTGGGCGGGTTTCTCCAGGGCTACCTCGGGCGGATACCCCGCCTGGAGATACAGGACGTGGCCTTCCACGAGGTGATTACCAACTTTCAGGAATTGCCGCCGGGAGTTGACACGGCGAACATGGTGCGGCGCAACGGCATCCTGGGGAACCCCATCCTCAGCCGCTTCATCCTCACGCTGGACTATCCGCGGGAGCGCTTGTACCTCACCCCCGTGCCCGGCTACCGGAGCAAGTTCGAGTACGACCGCAGCGGGTTGGTGATTATCGCCTCCGGCCCCAACCTGACGAAGTTCACCGTGTTCGACGTCATACCGAACAGCCCGGCGGCGCGGGCGGGACTGATGCGGGGCGACGAGCTGCGGCGCATCAACGGCTTTCCCGCAGTCCTGATGTCGCTGGCCGAGGTTAACGCGCGATTCCGGCGCAAACCCGGCACGAAGATTCGCCTGCAAGTCGAGCGAAATAGCGTCCGCATGGAAAGGCGCTTCCAGTTGGAACAACTGATCTGAGGCTCACAGCTTTTTTTTGCGCTTCATTCGACAGGAAAGCAAAAAAATATTATTTTTGCAGCCGATTTATTCATACCAAAATAGTTTACCATGTTCGCAATTGTAACGATAGCTGGTCAGCAGTTCAAAGTCGAGGAAGGGCAGGAGCTCTTCGTCCACCAGCTAGCCGCTGCTGAGGGCGATGCCGTAACGTTTGACCAGGTACACCTGGTGGACCGCGACGGGAACGTCCAGGTGGGCAAGCCGGTGCTTCCCATCCAGGTCAAGGCTACGGTCCTGGGCCATCAAAAAGGGGACAAAGTGATTGTCTTCAAGAAAAAGCGCCGCAAGGGCTACCGCGTGAAGAACGGGCACCGCCAGTCCTTCACCAAAATCAAAATTGACGCTATTGCCTAATCCCGCCAGTCGGATTTGGTTTTTTTCATCACGATCAAAAAAAGCACGATACCATGGCACACAAGAAAGGCGTAGGTAGTTCGGATAACGGGCGGGACAGTAAAAGTAAGCGTCTCGGCGTAAAATTATTCGGTGGCCAGCTCGCACAAGCCGGCAACATCATCGTCCGCCAGCGCGGCACTAAGTTCCACCCGGGCGAGAACGTATATATGGGCCGCGACTTCACGCTCCACGCGGGCATCGAAGGGCGTGTACACTTCAAGCGCCACAAGCAGGACCGCACCTTCGTGAGTATCCTGCCGTTGGAAACAGCTGCTCCGGTAGCCCGCCAGGCTGCCCCCGTGGCCGCAGCTGCCCCCGTCGTAGCCGCAGCAGCAGCTCCGACATCCAAAGCAGGCACACACACGCTGCCTTCCGGCAAAAAAGTCAAAGACAACGACTTGAGAGCCATCGAAGGCATCGGCCCTAAAATCGAAGAGCTGCTGCATAATGCCGGCATCACCACCTGGGCACAGTTAGCCGGCAGCACCGCGGAAGCCCTCAAAGAAGTCCTGGAGCAGGGCGGCAGCAAATTCGCTATGCACGACCCGTCCACCTGGCCCAAGCAGGCACAGCTGGCCGCTGACGGCGAATGGGAAGCCCTGGAGACATACCAGGACCAACTCAAGGGAGGAAAAGAGGATTGATAGACTTCTTGCGAGGGATGCGTGAAATGTTTATGCTCCGCCCCCCGCCAGAATGTTCTTCTCCCAAAAGAGCCTGAAAGGCAGATTTTCGCAAAGCGAAAACCTGCCTTTCAGGCTCTTTTGCATTAAAAGGATTGAGGAAGCAATCCGATAGCAACAAGTCTATTTTCCAAATAAAAAAACAAAGTACAGATATTCAACAAGATAAGTCTAAATCTGCCGATTTTTAACCCATTTTTTTCCGATCTGGCAGGCTGTAAACTGTCCCTTGACGGCGAGCGGTAGTTTCCCGTTCTTTGCGGGATGAAGAAGGATACTAAACCACACGACACCTTTATGAAGACCCTGCTCTCGGACAAGCCCCGGGCACAGGTATTCCTGCAGTGCATGCTGCCTGCCGAACTGGCGGAGCAGTTAGACCTCGGCACCCTGGAGCCCATAGACCGCCTGCAGCTCCCGGAATCTGGTTACGAACACTATGTGGATGCACTGTTCCGGGTTCGTCTGCGCACTTCCGCGCCTGAGGACGAGGCCCTTGTCAGCATCCTGTTGGAGCACAAGAGTTATGCCGACAGATGGGTATCCCTGCAACTGCTGTACTACATCGCTACGGCGTACTATTCCCGACACAATACCCACCAGCCGCTTCAACTCGTCATCCCGTATTTATTCTACCACGGTGTGGGGAGCTGGTCCTTCCAGTCGCCCCGGGAGTTGTTTGAAGAAAAATTCAGAGACCACCTGGATTACGTCCCGAACTTTAAGATACTGTCCACCGATATGTCGAATATCCCGGAGGACTTTATAGAAAGCCTACCGGAACCCTGGCTGCGCTCGGCACTGCAGGTCCAAAAGTACAGCCGTCGCCCCTCGGAGTTGTTGCGCCGTTTTGAGCAGATTTTCTCCTCGCTGCCGGATACAGGGGAGGGGAACTTTTTCGAAGCGCTGGTAGTTTATTTTCTTAGAATAG
>CAZSMU010000116.1:0-12367 GCA_964607915.1 uncultured Haliscomenobacter sp. | reverse complement strand
TAGGATTATCAAAAACAGGTATAACTATAAAATTTTTTTCCATGTTATTTCAAACGATACTACTGCAAGTCGCCGAAGGATTGGATCGCGCTGCTGCTGCCACAGAGACCGCACCCGTACAAGTGGACCAAAGCCTGTGGGATATCATCATCCAGAGCGGCACTATGGGGATTGTGATTATTTTGTTCCAGTTGATTCTCTCCTTTGTGGCCGTCTATATCTTCGTGGAGCGCTATACGGCCATCAACCGGGCGAGCCGGGTGGATGAGCACTTCATGAACAACATACGGATCAATGTGCAGCAGGGGAACATCCAAAGCGCGCGCGCCCTCTGCCAGACGACGGACAGCCCAGTGGCGCGCATGGTGGAGAAAGGACTTCAGCGCATTGGAAAACCCTTGCGGGACATTGATGCCGCTGTAGAGAACGTAGGCAACCTCGAGGTGTTCAAATTGGAGAAAAACTTGTCCACCCTGGCCAGCATATCGGGTGCGGCGCCGATGATCGGCTTTTTGGGGACGGTCACGGGGATGATCCAGGCGTTTTACAACATGTCCACGCAGCAGAATATCACACCTTCCCTGTTGGCTGGGGGGATTTACCAGGCCCTGTTGACCACTGCGGTCGGCCTGGCAGTGGGGATTTTTGCATTGATCGGGTACAATATCCTGGTCGCTTCGGTGGAGAAGGTAGTCTTCAAGATGGAGCGTTCGACGACGGAGTTCATGGATCTTTTGCAAGAGCCTACGGCCTGATTTCATACCAATCAATAAAAGACTATGGGTTTCAAGCGGAGAAGTAAAAGCAGTGCGGAGTTCAGCATGGCGTCTTTGACAGACATCATTTTTCTATTGCTGATTTTCTTCATGCTCACCTCCAATTTTGTGGATGTACAGCCTTTTGAGCTGCCCAAATCGGATTCCAAAACGGTGGCCCCGACGTCGGTGGTGGTGAGTATTTCCAATACAGGGGAGCATCACATCGGCAAAGAACCCGTAGATCCCTCTGAACTGGAACAGGTTCTTATCCCGAAAGTACAGAAGGAAGCGGTCAACAACCCAGATTTTACGATTACCATCGTAGCCGAGGTCGGTACGCCGTTTGACGCAGTGGTGCGGGTCATGGAAATTGCGGGAAAGTTGAAGGTAAAAGCTATTATTGCCACACAGCCAACGAGTTAAAACGATTGCCATGGGTCTCGAAAAACGTTCCAAAGCCAATGCGGAGTTCAACATGTCGTCGTTGACGGACATCATCTTCCTGCTGTTGATTTTCTTCATGTTGACCTCCGGGCTGGTAGCCCCCAACTCGCTCAACCTGAAGTTGCCGGGCAGCTCGAATGCCCGTCCTGTAAATACCACGGGCAAAATAGACCGGGTGGATATCAGTCCGGAGGGCTGGTATTTTTTCAACGGTCGCCGCATAGAGCTGCAAGTGCTGGCCGATGAGCTGGAGAAGCGCTCGTCGCCCGTTCGCAAAGAATACAATTTTACGATAGCGCCCGCCAAAGGGACACCGGTAGAGCACGTCGTGGCCGTGATGGACATTGCGCTGAGGCTCAACATCAACGGTATCCTGGCAGCGGAAGCGGAGGATTAAAGGATCAGTGTATGGAATATCAAACCAATCGAGCCAATAAGAAAGACAAGCGCAATGGTCTTTTGACCAGTATGGTGGTGCATACGTGTGTCATCGTTTTATTGCTGATGCCTTTCCTGAAGATACCTATCCCGCCGCCCGGGCAGGAAGGCATTCTCGTGAACCTGGGCCTGCCCGATGTGGGGCAGGGAGAGGAAAACGCACCGGCCAGTGAGGCAGAGGTGGCTCCCAGTCCGGAGCCGGAACCTACGCCCACCCCTCCGCGCAAGGAGACGCCGGTAAAAAAGGAGAAAGCTGCTCCGACGGAAGAAAAATTGGTCAAAACGGAAGATCCGGAAGCTATAGCACTCCGGGAAAAGGCCAAAAAAGAGGATGAACAACGCCGGCAAGAGGAGGAAAAACGCCGCCAGGCCGAAGCGGACCGCATAGCAAGGGAGCAGGAAGCAGCTAAAAAGAAAGCGGAAGCCGATAAGCTCAAAAACGATATCGGAGGCCTCTTTGGCCCCGGCAAAGGCAAAGGCAACACCGGGAAGCCAGGCAATCAGGGCGACCCGGGCGGCGATCCGAATGCCGGCAACCTGGAGGGCATCTCTACGGGTCAGGGATCTATCGGCGGGGGCTTGACGGGCCGCGACGTCCGGAACAGGCCCAAAATCACCGACAATTCGCAGCGGGAAGGCAGCGTCGTCATTGAAGTGTGCGTGGACAAAAGCGGGAGTGTGGTGGAAGCGCGTTTTATCCAGAAAGGTTCTACCTTGAACGATGGCGACCTCACGTCTATGGCGAGGCAAAACGCGTTGCAGTGGAAGTTCGAGGAAGGGACGGTGGATCGCCAGTGTGGTACGATCACCTACCGCTTCAAATTGCAATAGACTTGTTGCGATGATCCCCCTCGCAACAAGTCTAATAATCAGATTACTTCTGCTACGATAAAGATACTTCCCCCTACGAAGATCAAATCATCCGCTCCGGCGCGGCGCTTCGCTGCCCGGAGCGCGTTTTTTACGCTGCTGTAGCTGCGCCCTTCAAGCCCGTGGGCAGCGGCTCTTGCCGCCAGCTCCCCTGCATCCAGGGCGCGGGAGATAGAGGCTTTGGCGAAGTAATAGCGGGCGTGCCGGGGCAGCATATCCAGGATGTGTTCTATATCTTTGTCTTTGGAAGCACCGAATACGATGTGCAGGGATTGGCAGGGGATGCGCCGGATTTCCTCTAGTGCTTCCTTGAGCCCACCCTCGTTATGGGCGCTGTCGAGCAGGATGCGGGGTTTGTCTTGTATCAGCTCCCAGCGCCCGATGAAAGCGGTGCGCTTTTTGAGATCGGCCAGTCCGTCCCGGATGGCCTGCTCGTCTGGTCGAAGGGATGCGGGCAGGCACTCCACTGCCTGAAGGACCGTTTGCAGGTTGAAGCGCTGGTAGGCTCCGGACAGGTTGGCCACCAGGTTTTCATAATAGAGGATGCCCTCGCGGTACACGTCGAAGGTGCTGTGCCGGAAATTGGAATCGCGGATTTCAGCGCGGTAGTGTTGGTCTGCGAAGAAGAGGGGGGCATGGTTCTGTGCTGCCTTTTCGAGGAAGAGCGCTGCGGTTTCCGGGTGGGTTTCACCGATGACGACAGGGGTATTGGCTTTGATGATACCGGCTTTTTCTGCGGCGATGAGGGGAAGGGTATTTCCCAGGATATTGGTGTGGTCGTAGCTGATATTGGTGATGACGCTGAGCACCGGGGAGATGACGTTGGTGCTGTCGAGCCGGCCTCCCAGGCCGACTTCGATGACGGCTACATCCACTTTGCGGCGGGCGAAATAATCGAAAGCCATAGCGGTGGTCAGTTCGAAGAAGGAGGGCTGCACGGCCTGGATGACCGGGCGCATCCGCTCGATAAATTCCACTACGAAGCGCTTTCCTACGAGTTGGCCATTGCATTTGATCCGCTCCCGGAAGTCCCGGTAGTGGGGAGAGACGAAGAGCCCCGTTTTGAGGCCCTTTGCCTGCAGTACAGCGCTCAGCAGGTGGGAGGTAGAACCTTTTCCATTGGTGCCCCCGACATGGATACAGGTCAGTTTGCGGTGGGGGTTGCCCAGGGAGTCGAGCAGGGCGAGGGTATTGTGCAGGTCTTTTTTGTAGGCGGAGGCTCCGACCATCTGGTACATCGGGAGCTGGCGGAACATAAACGCAACGGTTTCCGCATAACGGGCGTTAAGGGAGCCTGACACGTCTTTTTCCGAAAATTCCATAATCGTTTTACTCCCTTAACCCCTCGCAATACGTCTATTGTCCTTCTGCGCTGTTCATGTAGTCCTGGTAGGACTTGGTTTTGTAGTGTTCGCCGCTGATGAAGCGGAGTTCTTTGAGGAAGGTGTCGGTGGGTTTGTAGCCTGGGGAGATGGTGATGCGCTCCATTTTCTCGTTCATATAGACGTAGGAGGGATACCCCAGGCGGCCATCGAGCAAGGAGTAGGCCAGTTCGTGCACCCCGCGGGAGCCGGAAGCCATGAACTTGAAGGTATGGCCATTGTAGGTGACGTCTTGTTTGCCCTCGGCATCGAATTTGACGGCATAGAAATGCTTATTGACGAATTCGACGACCTGCGGGTCGGCGAAGGTAGTTTGGTCCATACGCTTGCACCAGCCGCACCAGTCGGTATATAGATCAATGAATACCTTTTTGGGCTGTTTTTCCATAGCTTTCATCGCATCGTCCCAGGACATCCAGGTGATTTCGGTGACGGGCACGGGGCGGGCTTTCTGGGCCTTGGCCGGCGGTTCGCCCGGTTGGCCGGCGTACAGGGCCAGCGCGGCGGCGCTGCTGAGCAGGATCAGGGTCATCGCCCCGAGGGTAAATTTTTTCATATTGATTTTCATGGCGTATATGGCTTTTCTGGTACAAAGATACGGTTTTGGTCAAAAAGGGGGTATGTTTTTCCTTTCCTCAAAGGGCGAAGGCCAGGTACTTATCAGAAGAGGGCGTGCCCAGTTTGCCGCCTCCGCAGGCGATGACCAGGTACTGCCGGCCTTTCCATTCATAGAGGGCGGGGGTAGCGAAGCCGGGTGCGGGCAGCGTATATTCCCATAACAATTTCCCGGAATACTTGTTGAACGCGCGGATTTTGCTGTCGCGGGTTGCGGCGATGAACACGATTCCGCTCTTGGTCACGATGGGGCCGCCGTAGTTTTCGGTGCCGGTAGGTGCTGCGCCCTTAGCCTTGAATTCCGGGTATTCTCCCAGCGGTATGGACCATTTGATTTCCCCTTTGTGGAGGTCTATGGCATTGAGGGTACCGAAGGGAGGGGAGAAGGCGGGCAGTCCTTCGGGGCTCAGGAATTTGTTATAGCCCATCATGAGGTAGGGCATCCAGTGGATGCTGTCCTGGTAGGTAGGTTTTCGGGTGTAAGTTTTCTGTTGTTCGGATTTCAAGCCGGCGATGAAGCTGATGATGGCCTGTTTGTCTTCGTTGGGCAGATAGGCGAATCCGGGCATCATACGGCGGCCCACATTGATGTGCTGGAGCAGGGAATCGGCGCTGAAGCGCTTGCCTGCGTCCACGATAGAGGGGTTGTTGCCGGTACCTTTCAGATCGGAGGCATGGCAGACCTGGCAGTGCTGTGCATAGAGGCGCTTCCCGGCCTCGAGATAATTTTCTTTGGGCGGGGGTTGGAAGGGGTTTTCCCGCATTTGCAGCACCCAGGCCATTTCATTGGCGTTTACGTACAGCAGTCCTGTTTCGGGGTCGAACGCGGGGCCGCCCCACTCGGCGCCTCCGTCGAAGCCGGGAAAGACGAGCACGGGTTTCAGCCCGGGCGGATTGAACATGCCGCCCCAGCGGAATCCGGCCATCTGTTGCCTGATTTTTTTCTGGCTCGAATCCGGCAGGTAGGGGTTGACATCGGAGGGGGTGAGTTTTTGGCGTACGAAGGCGGGAGGTTGGACGGGGACGGGCTGGGTGGGCCACAGTTGTTCACCCGCCAGTTCGCTTACGGTATCCACGGGCACTTCGACTATATCGAATACCGGTTTCCCCGTTTCCCGTTCGAACACATAGACCATTCCGTTTTTGGTAGGCTGCGCCACGGCGTCTATGCGTTTTCCGTTGCGTTGGATGGTCACCAGTGCCGGGGGGGTGGGGAGGTCTTTGTCCCAGACGTCGTGGTGCATGAACTGAAAATGCCAGATTCGTTTGCCGGTGGCGGCATCCAGTGCGAGGAGGCAGTTGGCAAACAGGTTGGCCCCTTTTCTTTTACCCCCGTAGAAATCATATACCGCTGAACCGGTAGGGGCGAAGAGGATGCCCCGCTTTTCGTCCAGTGAGAACCCGCTCCACACATTTGCCCCCCCGACGTGCTTCCAGCTTTGGGGGTCGTCCCAGGTGTCGTAACCGTATTCGCCGGGGTGGGGGATGGTGTGGAAAATCCATTTCCGTTTGCCGCTGCGCACGTCGTAGGCCCGAATATGCCCGGGTGCGGCGGGCGGGCCCTCGTCGAGGCGGGTGCCCATGATGAGCAAATCCTTATAGACCATTCCCGGGGACGTGGCGGTGACGAGCAGGTGCCGCGATTCCCGGTCGAGGTCGTCGTGCAGGTCTATGAAGCCTCCCTGGCCGAAGGAGCGCAGCGGCTTTCCGTTCCGGGCATGGATGGCATAGGTCAGGGAGTTGGCGGTATAGAAGAGCCGCTCGTCCCCTTTGCCGTCGGTCCAGTAGCTGATTCCGCGCACGTTGCCCGTCCCTTGCCGGGGCCCTCCCGAGGAGGGGTCGTTGGGGTCGAAGATCCATTTTTGGGTACCGGTGGCGGCATCCAGTGCGAAGAGTTTCATTTGAGGGCTGACGCCGTACAGCACCCCTTCTACGACGATAGGGTTACACTGGATTTGCGAGTGTGCGGCGGTGTCCACATCTCCCGAACTAAAGGTCCAGGCGAGTTTCAGTTGGGCCACATTCTGGGTATCAATCTGGTCCAGGGAGGAGTACCGGATCATTTCTGCGGAGCCGCCGTAGTGTGGCCACCCGCGGTAGGCGGGTTGTTTTTCCTGGCAGGAGAGCAGGGCGAGACAGGCCGACAGGGTCAAAAGATGCTTCATAGCGCTGAGCGTGGAGGGTTACTCGGAAAGCACTTTTTCGGTGATTTTTCCGGTTTCTTTGTGTTTGAGGATGACTTTTTTGGCTCCGTAGTGGGTCATTTCTTCTTTCACGAGGTAGTGGTCTGCGTCGTAGCTGAGCAGGTGGCTCTGGCTCGTCACGCCTTCCCGGCCGCGCCAGACATCGAGGAGGACGGGTTCCCATTGCTTGCTTTTGGCGGAGCGGTAGGCGGCGTCGAGGATGCAGTTGACTACGTATCCGTCGTAGAAAGTCTCCTTGGGAGCTCTTCCCACTTCGAGGGAGTTGAACATATCCATGAACATGTGGTTATAGCCCAGCTCATTGAGTTCGTCGCCGACGGGGAAGAGCCAGCCGCTGTTGGTCTCTGCTTTTTCGGCGATGTAGTCCGCTCCTTTGCCGGTGGTGAACATGTCGAATCCGGTGCGGAGGAAGCTATTGGTCCAGATGGTGCCCTCGGTGCCCATGACCTCGTCGCGCAGGTCGAGGCCGCCGCGGAAGGTCCAGCTCACTTCAAACTGTCCGATGGCGCCGTTTTCGTATTTGACCAGCCCGATGGCATGGTCTTCCGCTTCGATGGGTTTGACCTGGGTGTCGGCCCAGCACATTACCTCGATTGGTTTGATATCCTTGCCGATATAGGTGCGGGCGATTTCCACGCAGTGGCATCCCAGGTCGAGGATGCAGCCCCCGCCTGCCTGTTCGAGATCCCAGAACCAGTCGGAGTGGGGGCCTGGGTGGGTTTCGCGGGATTTTGCCCACAGGATACGGCCCAGCGCCCCGTTTTTCACGCTTTCGTGCGCCTTGAGGAATTTCGGGGTATAGACCAGGTCTTCGAGGTATCCGTTGAAGATACCCGCATTTTCGACAGCTTCCAGCATGCGTTTGGCTTCGGCTCCGTTGCGGCCCAGGGGTTTGGTGGTCATGACTGCCTTTTTGTGTTTGCAGCAGAGCAGGACGGCCTCCTCGTGTTTGTGGTTGGGGAGGGAGATACAGACGATTTCTACGTCGGGGTGTGCGATGGACGCTTCCAGGTCGGTGGTCCAGTGGGCGCAATGGTAGTCTTCGGCAAATTTCCGGGCGCTTTCTTCCCGGCGGGAATACACGCTGACGATTTTGTCCTTGCTGCGGTACCCTTGCAGGGAATCCGCATAGAAACGTCCGATAAACCCGGAACCGAGCATGGCTATTTTCATAGATAGTTCTTTTATATATGGTAAATCAATTGGCTTATTGCGAGTTTGACTCCTGTATGACCGGCTTTTCCTGTTTAAAAAAGAATACGAACAACAAGGAGACGGCGAAGGCGATGGCAGCGGGGATGAGCCACACGCTGTTCCAGTGGGTCACGACGCTATCGCCTGAGGGGTATGAGTAGTACTGCTGCACCCTTCCGGAGATGAGGGAGCCGATGAGCATGCCCAGTCCGTAGGTAGCTAGGGAAATGAGTCCCTGGGCGGATGATTTGAACGATTCGCCTGCTTTCTGGTCGGTGTAGATCATGCCGCTCACGAAGAAGAAGTCGTAGCATACGCCGTGCAGGAGGATAGCGGAGTAGAGCATCCATTCTTGTCCGTCGGCGTTTCCGAAGCCGAAGAGGAGGAAGCGGGCAACCCATGCGGCAAGGCCCAGGAGGAGGATATTTTTGATGCCCATTTTGCGGTAGGCCCAGGGCAGGAGCAGCATGAAGATTACCTCGGAAGCCTGGCCCAGCGACATTTTGTTTTCCACATAGAAAGTATCTGGCAGTGCTGCGCCGGGGTTAGCCACGAGGAAGGAGGCCTTGTAGGCATCGGTTATGCTCGGGTTGGCAAAGGCGTAGTAAAAAGAGAGGGGGATACAGACCAGCACGGAGGCGATAAAAAAAATGCGGTAGCTCTTGTCTTTAAACAGCGAGAACGCATCAGTGCCGATGATTTGGCCTGTGCTGACGGGTCCGCTGGCCAGGGGAGGCGTTTTGGGGAGGGCGAAGGAGAAGGCAGCGAGGGCTATGGAAGTAGCCATGGAGGCGTAGAAAATAGTGGCCTTATCGCCCCAGCCCATGAAGCCGATGAGGTTGGTCACGGCAATCCAGGCGAGGGTGCCCATGACCCGGATAGGGGGGAATTCCCGGGCCGGGTCGCTCATTTGGCGCATGCTGATGGAATTGGTGAGGGCCAGGGTGGGGGTAAAGGTCAGGCAATAGAGCAGCATCACCCAGAGGAAGGCGTCGTAGGTTTTGATCTGGGCCAGGGCGTAGAGGATGAGCGCCCCCAGCAGGTTCAACACCCCCAATACGCGCTCGGCGCGGAAGAAGCGATCGGCCACCATGCCCACAAAGAAAGGAGAGGCAATCATGGCTACGGAGAAAGCCGCATAGACATTGCCCACCTGGGAGCCTGTGAAGCCGATGGCCAGCAAGTACTTGGAGAGCTGGCCGTACCAGGCGCCCCACACCACAAACTGGAGGAAGGTCATTGCCGACAGGCGGAACCGCAGGGAAGCATTCATAAGGTTAAGTGTTTTAGGGCTCTGAAAATACACTAAAAACCAAAATAAAAATGGGTTTTAGAAAAAAAAGCAATCTAGGGGGAGGAAAACGGGATAGCAGCAGCGCTAATCCCCTCTTATTTTTAAACCCTTTCCCCCTTTTTCCTATTGTACCCTAAAAAATATGCGCAAAATCGTATTGGCTATTGGCGGCTCGAGCGGGGCAATCTATGCGAAAGTACTCATGGACCGGCTGGTCGCGGTACAGGACCAATGGGCCAGGGTAGGAGTGGTGCTGAGCGAAAACGCGCGGCTGAACTGGGAGCTGGAACTGGGCAACGCAGGGTACCGGGACTACCCCTTTGATTTTTACGGCAGCAAAGACTTCATGGCGCCTTTCGCGTCGGGGTCTGCGCGCTACGATACGATGATCGTATGCCCCTGCTCTATGGGCTTGGTAGGGCGCATTGCCTCCGGGATCTCCAACGACCTGACCACTCGCGCCGCGGACGTCATCCTGAAGGAGCGCCGCCGCCTGATCCTGGCTCCCCGCGATACGCCCTATAGTTTGATTCACCTGCAAAACATGGTGCTGATCACCCAGGCGGGCGGTATAATATGCCCGGCCAGCCCTTCGTTCTATTCGCGGCCAGCCTCCTTTGAAGCCCTGGCAGCTACCGTGGTGGACCGCATCCTCGACCTCGCAGGGTTCGATATCCCGACGTATCGCTGGGGAGAAGGGGAGGAGGGCTAAGGACAGTAGCCCGTTCAGGTTCCTTTTTGCCCTCAGCGGAAAAACCTGAATACGTGCTAATCAAATTTTATTCTTAACCTTGCAAAAAAAAGCAATGAGGATTGGAATCATTTTCGCAAGTTTATTTTTTATCACAGGCCTTCGGGCACAAAATTCAAAACAGCCCATGGACTCGGTCAGCTACAGCTTCGGGGTATTGATTGCGCAAAATCTCAAAAGCCAGGGTTTGGATAGCCTGGATCAGGCGCAGTTAGCCCAGGGTATTCAGGACGTGCTCAAGGGGGCTAAGTTGCGGTACGACGTGCAGCAGTGCAACAACATCGTACAGCAGCACATGACGGCGCTGGAGAGCAAAAAGTACGCGGGCAACGTGGAAGAAGGCAAAAAGTTCCTCGCGGAGAACAGCAAGCGCTCCGGCGTGGTCACGCTTCCCAGTGGCCTTCAGTATGAGGTGCTCACGGCCGGTTCCGGTCCCAAACCGACCGCCTCCGACCGCGTGACGGTGCATTATACCGGTACTTTGGTGGACGGAACCGTCTTCGACAGCTCGGTGGATCGCGGTGAGCCGGCCACTTTTGGGGTTACCCAGGTCATCCAGGGCTGGGTAGAAGGCCTGCAGCTCATGCCTTTGGGCTCTAAGTGGAAGTTCTTTATCCCCTATGAGCTCGGCTACGGCGAGCGCGGCGCGGGGGGCGTGATAGGGCCTTATGCGACGCTCATCTTCGAAGTAGAGCTTCTGAAAATCAACTAAAGCTGTACTCGTTGCAGGTCTCGTATGCGCATTGACATCGTCACCTTGATGCCCGAGTTGCTGGAAAGCCCTTTCGGCCACTCCATCATGAAGCGGGCACAGCAGAAAGGGTTGCTGGAGGTCGTGGTACACGACCTCCGACCCTTTGGTCTGGGCCGCCACCAGCAGCTCGACGACTACGCGTTCGGCGGTGGGGCGGGTATGGTCATGATGATCGAGCCTATCGCGGCCTGCATTGAGCAGTTGCAGGCGCAGCGCACGTACGACGAGATCATCTATATGAGCCCGGACGGCCGCCTGTTCGACCAGCCCATGGCCAACCGGCTCTCCATGAAAGAGAACCTGCTCATCCTCTGCGGCCACTATAAGGGCGTGGATGAGCGCGTGCGCGAGCACTTCATCACCCTGGAAATCTCGATTGGGGATTTCGTCTTGTCGGGGGGCGAACTCGCTGCGGCGGTAGTAGTGGACGCCATCGGCCGCCTCATCCCCGGCGTGTTGGGCGATGAGAGTTCCGCGCTGCTGGACTCCTTTCAGGACGGGCTTCTCGCGCCCCCCGTCTATACCCGCCCGGCCGATTTCCGCGGCTGGAAGGTGCCGGAAGTCCTGTTGTCCGGCAATTTTCCCAAAATTGAGGACTGGCGCTACGAAAGGGCGTTGGAGCGCACCCAGGCCCGCCGGCCCGATTTGCTGGAGGACTGACGCTGTATATTTGGGCATTCCCCGAATTCTCCGTAAAATTGCGCCATAAAAAAGCGCAAACCATGTTGAACCTTGCATTTTTCCCCGACTTGTCCAATCCCGCCGTTTGGGTCAGTCTGTTGACCCTGACCTTCCTGGAAATCGTCCTGGGCATTGACAATATCATTTTCATTTCCATCGTCAGCAACAAGTTGCCGCAGAGCCAGCAGGGGCAGGCCCGCAACATTGGGTTAGCCCTGGCCATGGTGTTCCGCATCGTCCTCTTGTTTGGCATCAGCTACCTGGTGGCGATGCAGGATCCGCTGTTCACCCTGCACAACAGCCTGATGCACGGCGAATTCACCGGGCAGAGCATCATCCTGGCGGTTGGCGGTATTTTCCTGTTGTACAAGAGCACCTCGGAGATACACCACAAGCTGGAGGGAAGCCACGCGGAAGATGCCGAAAAAGTATCCAAAGCAGGGACTACGCTGACCAATGTCGTCGTGCAAATTACCCTGATCAACGTCGTCTTTTCTTTCGACTCGATCCTGACCGCCATCGGCCTGACGAAAGACCTTCCGGTCATGGTCATCGCTATCATCGCGTCGGTACTCATCATGATGCTCTTCGCCGGTCCGGTGGGGCAGTTTGTGAACCGGCACCCGACGATACAGATGCTGGGCCTGGCCTTCCTCATCCTGATCGGGTTCATGCTGATCGCCGAGGGCGCGCACCTGTCGCACCTGACCATTGCCGGTGCGGAGATCGGAGCAGTGCCCAAAGGCTACCTGTATTTTGCCATTGCCTTCTCCCTGCTCGTCGAGATGCTGAATATGCGCCTGCGGCGCAAGCCGGAGCCGGTGCAGTTGCACGGTATCCAGGAAGAAGCCTTGCAGGAGGGGGTGATTAAGCCGTAGGAGAGATTTTTCCGTAAATCCTGATTCAGACCTTTCCAATACAAAGACAGAGGGCCGGCCATGCATCGCATGGCCGGCCCTCTGTCTTTTATCTTCAACGCTCA
>CAZSMU010000115.1:9532-12501 GCA_964607915.1 uncultured Haliscomenobacter sp. | reverse complement strand
CCTGCACTACGACCCTGCCAGCAAAGAAGTATTTTACAGCAGCAATACCTCCGACCTGCGGCTGAAGAAAAATATTCAGCCGATTGAAAATGGATTGGCTACCCTGCTTCAGCTCAGGCCAGTCTCCTTTGACATGAAAATAAGTTTGGGAGACACCCTGTACCCTATCCATAAATCGGGGTTTATCGCCCAGGAAGTGCAGCAGGTCCTGCCCGGGCTCGTCAGTCCCCTCCCTGGCCCAGACGCATTACTCACCCTCAACACGACCGATATGATTCCCGTGCTTGTCAAAGCCGTACAGGAATTATACGCCGAAAACCAAGTGTTGAAGCAGGAAACCTCTGCCTTGAAGAAAAAAATGGACCTAGTGCCTTCTGTACCGGATAAAAAGTAGCTCCCTAATGGATCAGCATAAAAGAGCCTTCTTTCACCACCACGTTCCCGTCGCTCAACTCCAGTACGGCATGGTACGTATATACCCCGGGCTCCTGCAGCTCGCCGCGGAAGCGGCCGTCCCACCCAATATGTTCGGCATTGACCGGATAGTCCCCGGCGACATACAAGAGATGCCCCCATCGGTTAAACACCTTGAAGGATTGCACGCGCGAAATTTGTGCCGGGTCGGCAAAAACGCTCAAACGGTCGTTGACCCCGTCGCCATCCGGAGAGAAGGCATTGGGGATATATACTGCGGCCTGCCGATTGATCTTGACGATAATGGACGCCCCGTCAAAACAACCGAACACATCGGTCACTTTTAACAACAAGGTTTCATTTTCCAGCGCGGTCAGCACAGGCTGCAAGCAGTCCGCGCAGCTCAGGTGGGTGGCGGGCGACCACTCCAGGGCGCCAACCAGAGAAAGCGGGATATTCAACCGGGTCTCCAGGCGGAATTTTTGCCCCAGGTCGAGCAGAACGGAGGGCGCCAACTCCACCATCTGGCTGTAGCGGGCCGGCATGAGAAAGGTCTGGACGATGGAACAACCCTCCGCATCCCGGGTGTACAGTTGATAGCTCTGCCCCGGGGTGAGCTGGTCAAAAAGCGACTGATCTATAAAACGGCTTCCATCCACGGAGTACGAGTAGGGAGGCACCCCCCCTGACGCCGACAGCACCAAAAAGCTGCTCCGCAGATCCCGGCAATCAAAGGCGACGGGTTTGAGGGGGGGCGGCTCTTTGATGCGAATCCTGACTTCCGTAGCACAGCGGTTGCTGTCGCTTATCGCCACCACATACTCCCCCGCGCTTAGGCCAGCCACTCGATTGCCCTGCCAGCTACGGCCCTGCCAGGTGAAGCGGTACGGCGGGGTACCCCCACTTACCTCCAGGTCGATTTTCCCGTCGTTGACCCCTGCACAACTGAGGTTGCCCGCCCGTACAATCGTATTGAGGTTGTAGTGCAGTACTTCGGCACCGCCCCTTACTTGTCCGTCGCACAACCCATCTCGAAAGGCACTTACATTTACAATACCTTCTTCTTTAGTTTTTAATACATAACTATATTCTTTTATGTTTTTTACCGTATCCTTTTTGCTGCTGCCGATGGAATATACAAACGAGAACGGGGGCTGACCGCTAAACGCAATCGGTATAGCGGCGGTGTCTCCCCGGCAAACGCTTTGCCGGGTACTTAGGAATAAAACCGGTGGTGGCCTTCGTTTGACCGATATCCGCCGGATGTGGTTCCGACCGCAGGAATCCGTCAGCGACAACGTGATGATCGTATCTGTTTTGGGAGCGATGCGCAAAAAAGCGGCTGTATCCACCGCCGACCAGGCGTATCGGTACGGAGGCACCCCACCTTCCGGCAACGCCTCCAAGCGCAAGGTGTCCCCGATGCAAATTTCTATGTCTTTGAGCCCCGAGCGGAGCAGAGGGGGGTCTTTGATATAGAGCCGGGCCGTATCGCTGATACATGCGCAGGGAAAATCCAGTTCGAGGACGACGCTTTCCACCGCTTCCTGTTCTTCGTCTATCACCAGTTGGATGGGCACACGTGCCTCATTGGCACCGGCGGGGATGGTGATGCTGCGGGGCAGGGGCAGGAAATCCTTTCCCGGCGTCGCCTTGCTCGCATCCGAGACGCGGAGACCTATGGTCAGGGGCTGGTCGTTCTTTTCCCCGGGACGGCGGCGGGCAAGAAAATATCCGGTATTACAGCCTTCCAGCAGAGTGTCCCTGCCGTCCGCAGAGCCCACCGCCAGGTTGATATTGCCCCCGATATTGAAACTTTCCGCCTCCAGGAAGACAGCGGAATCGTAATTCCCGTCGCTGACATCGGCGATTACCAACCGAAGCGTGTAGGTTTCACAAGGGATAAGGCGCAGCGTGGCCGTGAGCGCCTTGGTGAATCCGTCAAACTCTGTGAGGTCGAAATTGGGGGGTTCTTTCCAGTCTATCTGGCAGCGTTCAGCATCTTTTTTAGGCTCGTTGCGCACAAAGTAGCCGGAATTGCTCTTGTGGTTGATGTTGTTGATAGAAACGTATTCTTCCCCTCCCGGAATGAGCGCTACGTTCCGGGAATTATTCCCAAAAGGACCGTTGATGCCCGGCCCGCTGATAAAAAAGCCAAACACATCGTTGTAGTTGGAGCCTACAAACTCACAATATTCCTCCGAGGCAAATACGTAGCGAAACGTGACCAGGGTATCCAATGGCACAAAATTAAACTCCAGGCCTACCGCGTCGAAAATAGGGGCTGAAGTGAGCTTGCGCAGGTCGGGGTCACCCGTGGCGTCTTTGAAATCTCCTCCCTCATCGCCTTTGCTGTTGGGGCCCTCCGCATTGCCAATCGGCCCCGTAGCCAACACAATACCGCGTTCTATGCCGATACTGCTCCCGCCTTGCTCGAAATATCCGATGCCCTTTGCATTCCCAATCGCCCTTATCCGGCTGACGTTCCGGCAGGCACCTCCCACGAAAATGTCCTGCACCAAAGCCTCTGTGGTAAAGCGGCCCGAGGTGCGGAT
>CAZSMU010000115.1:0-9432 GCA_964607915.1 uncultured Haliscomenobacter sp. | reverse complement strand
AATTCCCCTCGTGACAAGTCCACTGCATTAAACGCTCGTTTTATAAAAAAACGCGATACCATATGCATATTTAACATAATCCCTCCGAGTTCTTCAACGACCTCGACAAACCGTTCAACGCGCGGAAAGATAAAAAGTCTTACTATTTTATTCCGATGTTGCGCGTCCAAGGCATTATATTTGCACGGCCCCCCTTATTAGACTTGTTGCGAGAGGATTATCGAGGAGTCAAAAAAGCCTTTTTTTCCTCTCCGCTGCCTTTTCGCAACCCGTCTGCTTTTGTCATCCCACAGCCGTGGCAGTACCCCCATGCTGCCCGAAACCGGTAAAAAAAACGACTATATGCTTTTCTTTCGCTACATATCCCTTTGCACGTTCCTGATGCTGGGCGCAACCGGAACGTTGGCGCAACAAATCGGAACCTGCGGTACCCAAACGCGCATCTCGCTCAGTACCGGCAGCAGTTCCCTCATAACCCTCTGCAACTCGGACCAGCTGCCCAGCGTCCTGGCGTTTAAGTCGTCTTCTCCAAGTTTGCCCTACGTAATCCTCGTTACAGACGAGGCAGGGGTCATTCAGCTCATCTCTTACCGCCTTTCTATTGACTTCGACACCCTCCCCCGGGGCAAATTCCGCGTCTATGTGCTTTCTTTCCTTGGCAATCTGCTGGCCAAGCCTGGCATGAACGCTTTTACGCAAGCTCTGGGCAAACAGTGCTACGGCCTGTCGGCCAATTTTATCACGATCTCTTCCCTCTCCCCCCATGCAGGCACACTGGCCTTTGCCGGCGGCGGCGATAAACGGGCAACCTGCCCCGGCGACGGAAACCCGGACCTGCTCCGCTTCGTACCCGGCTCCAACGATGCACAAAATTACTATCTGATCACCGATGAACAAGACGTCATCCTCGATGTCGTCAACCAACCTGAGTACAACTTTGAAGGAAGCGAAAAACCGCGCCGCATCTGGTCGGTATCTTCTTCTAAACCTCTGCAACAGGTCATCGGCCAACGCATACAGGACGCCAACCTCAACACGGAATGTTCTGACCTCTCGGACAACTTCCTACTCGCCTATCCCGCACGCCCCGACGGTGGACGCATCAGCTTTCCCGGCGGCCTCCAAAAAATCCGTCAGTGCATCGGCGATACCCGCAACAACCCACTGACGCTCTCTACCTCCTCAAGTTCCGTCGCCCAATATACCTACCTCCTTACTCAGGCCTCCGATAACCGCTTCATCCGCTCGATACCCTCCGCATCACTCGATATCAGTACCCTTCCCAGTGGGCAATACCGCCTCTGGGGACTCTCCTTTTCCGGGGTTCTCCGAACCAATCCAGCCCTCAGCATACTGGAATACCCGCTCAGCGATAATTGCTACGCCTTGTCCACCAACTTTTTGGAAATAGAGCTCTTCTCCGTCGTACCCGGGGATATCAAAACCCAAAATGGCAGGTCCGATACCCTCCTCTGCCTCCACGATAACCTCCCCGACAGGCTCTCCTTCCTCACCAATCCTTTCCCGGGCTATGCGTCTTCCCTCGTGGTATGTGATGAAAATGATATCGCCCTGGGTATTTTCCCTTCTAATTCCCTTATTGATTTCGCACAAATCCCTGGAAAGGTGAATTTGGTGTATGGCGTCAGCTATGAAAGCGAACTCAACCTAAAACCGGGTGAAAGTATCCGAAAGGCCAGCGCTACCGTCCCTTGTCTGGCCTTTACAAACGCCCCCGTGCGAGTAGTAAAGGAAAACCCCAACGCCGGCCAGGTGAGCTCCGCAAGCGGCAAAACCAGGGAGGACATCTGTTTTGTAAGGGGTAAAAATCCAGGCTCCATAAGGGCTACTGCTTCGGGAAACGGCAACCTACGCTTCATCCTCACCGATGACGAAGAGGGTATCCTCCTGGTTTCCGAAAATGGCGTTTTTGATTTCGCCCCTTTCCCCGACGGGACCTACCGCATCTACGCCCTCTCTTTTACAGGTTCCTTTTCGGCTCCTGTCGGAGCCTCTATCCGAAATGTACCCTCCTTTGCAAGCGGCTGCGCAGACCTCTCCGATAACTTCGTACAGGTGGACAAATACATCCTCGACGGGGCCCGCGTCGCCTTGCAAGAGGGAGGAAACGCACGCAGCATCTGCTCCGACGGCAGCAGTGGAAACATACTGCCCATGGTCAACACTTCCAAAACCATACAGGCCTATGCTTACCTGCTCACCGATACCACCAACCGGGTCGTCCGTATCTTCCGAGACGATAAAGTCGCACTGGATAAAAGCGATGCCGGAACTTTCCGCATCTGGGGCGTAGCCTACAGCGGCAGCTTGACGACTGCTGTGGGAAGCCAACTGGAAACCACCGCACATGGATCTATCTGCTACTCCCTGTCGGAAAATTACGTCGCGGTGACGCGGGGTATTGCAGCCGCCGGTTCTATCGCCACCTCCACGGGCGGAACGTCGTTCAGCGGGTGTATTGACCCGGGCGGCGCCAGTATCCTGACCCTAGCTCCGGCCAGCACCCCCGGAAAGTATGCCTATATCCTCACCGATACACTCAACCGCATCCTCGTGGTCTCAGACAGCGCTTCCTTCTCCTTTGAAGGATATCAGCCCGGAAAGCTGAGGGCCTGGCGCATCGCCTACTCCGGCACCCTCCTCGTCCAACCGGGCCAAACCCTGCAGGGCGCCGTACTGGCATCGGGCTGCTATGACCTCTCCGGTAACTTCATCCGCGTCGAACTGGAACGCACCGACGGGGGCAACCTGCGCCTGCCCAACGGAACCAGTTCTTTCAGCCTCTGCCTCGGCCAAGGCTCCGGATTCATATCTTTTCTCAACAGCAGTGCTGCTTCCCTGCTGCCATACCGATATGTCCTGACCAACGATAAAGATGAGGTCGTACTGGTTCTGTCCGGCTCCAGCTTTGATATCAGCATTATGCCTATGGGCGGATATCGGGTGTATGGCGTTTCGTTCACCGGCACCCTCAACCTCCGCCCCGGAATGAATATCCGGTCTGCCAATATCTCCGACCGCTGCTATGACTTATCCGACAACTACATCTCTTTATTCAACGAACTGGTGCGGGGTGGCTTCGTCGTATATGCCGACGGATCTCGCGAAGAACGCTATATTTGCCCTCAAGAGCAGGGTAGCAAAGCCTTGCGCTTCCAACGCATCGGGTCGCAATCGGAAAAATACGCCATCCTCGCCGTAAACAACAGCGGGATCGTCGTCGCAGTAGGAGGCCCCGATTCTATCAGCCTGCAAGGCGTCCCAGAAGGATCTTATCAAATCTGGGGCCTGGCGTATTCGGGTACCCTAAACGCCAAACCCGGCTTCAACCCGGCGCGCGCACCAATGGCCGAACGGTGCTACTCCCTGTCTTCCAACGCCCTGACCCTCAACTGGACCTCCCCCCTGGCCGCTACGGTCAGCCTGAGCAATGGGGCTACCCGGGAGTTCTTCTGCCCCGGCGGCTCGCCATCCCAAAAAATATCCCTGCAGGCAAGCGACGCACTGGGGGGCACTACTACCTTCCTACTCGCAGATAGCACCGGGCGCATCTTGCAGATAGCCGATTCCGCTGTCTTTTACCTCGATTCCATGCCCACCGGCCTCTATCAGGCACGGGCATTGACATACAACGGAACCCTCCTGGCCAAACCGGGGCTCCCCCTGGATACCGTGCTCGCCACCACCTGCTATACCCTGAGTACCAATGCTGTACGAATTTATAAAGAAAAGCCGAAGGCGGGAAGCATACAGCCTGTCCTGACCGGCTCAGAGAACGGCCTGCTCTGCTCCGGCGGAATCGGCAGTGCCAATAAACGGCTCGTCATCCGAAGCAGCCAAGCTGGTCGAACCCCGTACATATTCCTCGCTACCGATACCCTTAATCGCCTGGTCTATTCTTTCCCGGAAGGAGCCGTACCCGATACGGCCACATACCGCGAGATAAATATCCCATTAGACAGCCTCCGCGGAGGACAGTACAGGTTCTGGGGCCTCGCCTATACCGGTACGCTAAGGCTGAGCCTGGGGACGCGCATAGACAGCAGCGCACTTTCTACCGACTGCTTCGAATTATCCGCCCCAGCACCGTTCGGCTTCCAATCGGTAGATGGGGGTACGGTCCGGGCCGAGGGCTTCGAAGGTGGCCCTATTTATGTCTGCATCGGCGATAACCGCCCGGATTCCATCTCTTTTTCCAACTCCTCCACCGGTGTCGGCAGCGGGTACCGCTATATCCTCACCAATTCCTCCAACCTGGTACTCGCTGAACTGACGGGAAATGTGCAAAATTTTGAAAACGCAGGCTTCCGCGAGCTGCGTATCTGGGGTTTGTCTTTTACGGGCACCTACACCTCTATCCGGAACCGCAACCTGCTCACGGCTGTCCCCTCCAATGGTTGCTACGAACTTTCCAACAACTACGTCACCATTATCCGGGAAGCGCCCGCAAGTAGTACGGTACAGATTGCAGGCAGCACCGCAGACCTGTCTTTCTGCCCCGGGCGCGATGGGGCTGCCGTTCAAGTCTCCACAGTAACCTCGCCCAGGGCCGGATATGTATATCTCCTAAGTGACCGGTTCGGTGTACTTCTGGAGATTTCGCGCACCGGCTTGTTTAACCTGAAGTCCAGACCTATGGGTACATATCGGGTACAAGGGCTGTCTTATACGGGCAACCTGCTGGTCAAAGCCGGCGATACGCTCCAAGCGGGCCGCGTCCTCGCATCGAGCTGCCACCAACTTTCCGGCAACTCCATTCAGATTACCCGCGGCGCAGAAGTAGAGGGGGGCGCGCTGAGCACTATCTTCGGAGAAACGACCGTGGCTACCTGCCCCGGGGATAAAGTATTCGACCTGGTCATCGTGAACCTTCCCAAGCCTGGACCCGAATCCGAGTACCGACTCCTCATCACCAACGCACAGAACCGGATCATCTACCCCAATGTGCAAAACCCCCTGATTGATTTCGAAGATATCGGCCCCGGGGTTTACCGGATATGGGGCGTGTCCTATGCAGGCAACTTCCTGGGGCAGTTCAACGACACCATCGGCGTAGATCGCATGAGCACCGGCTGCTTTGACTTGTCCGACCCTTATATCACCGTCATCGCAGAAGAACCCAAAGGAGGTACCGTATTTGTCGGCGACAGCCTGAACAGCATAACCATCAATCGGGCCGATACCAAAGTAGATATCTATCGAATAGGGCGTGCCAATGCCGCCCCTAATGCGCCGTACGCCTACCTCCTCACCTCGGTCAGTGACGAAATTATATCCGTACAGCTCAAAGACAGCATTAATCTGGATGCCCTCCCCGTCGGCAATTACCGGATGTGGGGGCTTTCCTATACGGGTACTCTACTGGCTGCGCCCGGAGCCGTCGCCGGAGTCTCCCCCATGAGCGATAACTGTAACGCGCTGTCGTCCAATTTCGTGGGGATCCAGGTGCGCAGCTCCACCCAGGTACGACCCGACCTGCCTGAAACCAGTAATGAACCACCGGCTCCCCGCGACGCCTATCGGGAAAGAGCAGCCCCATGGTCTCTTCGCATAGCCCCTAATCCCGTTCAAGACAGAACGCGCGCCATATTCTCCCTACCCGGTGCAGAAAATGAACGGGTGAGGGTGGAGATATTCGCCCTGAACGGGGCGCTGGTGGAAACGAGCCAGATACTTGCTGTGCCGGGCATCAATGAGTTTGAGGTGGACTTGAACGCACAAAAACCAGGAGCTTACCTGCTCCGCATCTCCGGCAAAGTATTTACCCAAAGCGTACGGCTCATCAAACTGTAAAAAAAAACGGACCTGCGGTTTGGAGGATATGCCAGCGCATACCCTCCAAACCGCAGGTCCATACAGATTTTGTTGCGAGGAAGTAGAGAGGGGCGAAGAATAGCTTTTTTGACACCCCCTTGCAACCAGTCTGATACACCCAAATAAAAAAGCGCTTTTTCAAGATTTTCCTCTATGGAAGAGGTTTTTTCTTGAAAAAGCGCTTTTTGTTTGGCAGGCTATAAAAAGAAGATAGGACAGGAAATCCTCCTATCCGATACTCCTTTAGGCCTTGGTGTATTTCTTTTCTTTGATACGCGCTTTCTTGCCCAGCAATTCGCGGAGGTAGAACAGGCGGGCGCGGCGGACTTTGCCCCGCTTCAGAACCTGTATTTCGCTGATATTCGGGGATGCGAACGGGAAGATACGCTCTACTCCAACCCCATTGGATACTTTGCGGACGGTGAAGGTTTTTGTGGAACCATCTCCCTTGATTTGGATTACATCCCCGCGGAAGGCCTGGATACGCTCTTTATCGCCTTCAATAATCTTATAGTTCACCACGATGTTATCACCAGAGCGAAAAGAGGGAAATTCCCTGGCCGGGGTCAACTGTTCGTGTACAAATTTAATCGCGTCCATTGCCATAAAATGTTTAAAAATGATGCGTCTTTGATAAGCCGTGCAAAGGTAAGGAATTTGCAGTAAAAAACAGTATTCTAAATTTTACTTTCCGAAAATAAATTTCCCACTACCGGATTAGCGTAACAAAACCTTTGTATTCATACGCTTCCCCGCGGGGACTCGTAAACGTCACCAACACGACATAGACTCCTGGCGGGGCTTCCTCCCCCGAATTGAGGTTGCGACCGTTCCACTCCGCATCCGGGTTATCGGTACTGAAGACCAAGCCCCCCCAACGGTTCCATATCTGGAAGCTAAAATTGCGTATCCCCGCTAAAATACCGGTGCCTTTGAAGGTGTCGTTGACGGCATCTTCGTTGGGCGTGAACGCATTAGGTAAGAAATAGGAGACCAGGGGCTTCACGTCCAATGTCTGTACCAGGGTATCGGTGCATCCGCTTCGGTGCGTCACGACCAGGGCCACCTGATAAGTGCCCGTATCTGCAAAGGTATGGGCGGGGCTTACATCGCGCGAGGTCGTCCCGTCCCCAAAATCCCAGAACCAGCGAATCGCACGCTGCGACTGGTCGGTGAATTGTGCTTTGGGGTTCAGGTTGCTCAATTCTTCAGGGGCATAGGTAAAATCGGCTTCAGGGCCTTCAAAAACCGTGATCAGGCTCCTGAAGGTCGTATCCGTTTTACAGCCTATCGGAGAAACCAGCTCCAGGTCAACGGTGTAGGTGCCTGGTTTTTCATACCGATGGGTAGGACTGATTTGGCTGCCCTCCTTCCCATCGCCGAATTTCCAGCGGACCTTGTAGGTTTCATCTACCGGAAACGACAGGTTCTGAAAAAATATGTCTGCCGGGGCACATCCTTTGAAGCTGCTGGGCGCAATCACCAAAAGGGCGGGAACGGGAAAATACGGGATATCCCGTGTCTTCTCCGCCGTACACTCGTTGGTGTCGCGCACCGTCAAGGTCACCGGGATATTCCCGGGCTTTTTGTAGGTGTGCGCTGTATTTTTCCCAGATCCCGTGGCCCCGTCCCCAAATTTCCAGGCCCAGTTGGTCAACACACTCCGGGTGCTTGATTTATCTGTAAAAGATACGGGTCCGGCTACACAGGTGTCGTATACGTAGTCGAAATCTGCCGTGATGTCGGGGAATATCTGGACGAATATCCGCGCGGTATCGCCACAGGAAGTGTTCGGGTTCAGCACCAAGGTACCGTTGTAGGTACCCACCCCGGGAAAGGTGATGGTGGGTTCCCAGTCTTTGGACACCACCTTCTGCCCTGCGATGTTGAACGTCCATTCAAACGTATTGATGTACTGGCGCTGATAGCTTTCGTTGACAAACTTTATATCGGTCTTTCCGCAGGAGTTCACCAAAAACTCCTTGTCTTTGATTACCCTGTTCTCCTTGATATCGGCCACCACCGTCGGGTCGCAGGCAGCCACGTTGAACTGAAAATCGCGAAACACCTTGCTGAGCAGTTTTCCGGTAATTTTATCAAACTCCTCCACGCAGACCCCCACCACAAATTGCCCCTGGATGCGGGGCGTTCCGGTAATCAACCCGGTGTTGGGGTCTATGCGTACTATCGGGTTGCCTCCCATCGGCGCTACCGGGGTGTAGAGGGGCTGTATGAACGTCACATTCCCATAAGGCGGCGGACAGGCAGGGTTGGGGTAAGCTCCCGAACAACTGCCGCTGACCAGGGCATTTTGCGTCGCCGGGCCTCCCCCGGTCAGCGGGGCACAAAAGCTGTACACCAACTGGTCGCCATCGGGGTCTTTCGCCGAATGGTCGAACATCAGCGGGGCATCGGCGCAGATGACAGTGGGCGGAAATTGGTTGAAGGTAGGGCTGTTGTTGCACTTGCGCTGCGCCTCCGGCGTGATTTCAATGGTGTAGGTCGAACCTACATCGCCGGGCGCGACGATATTGTTGATGGTCACATTGCGGCAGCATCTCTGGTACGAAATATGGTAGCTGTCCTCCGAAAGAGGAAGTCGGATATTGTACCGACTCAGCGTAAAGGTGTAAACCCCACGCTCTACACAGATATTGGGTGGGATCAGGCAGGGGTATTTGGGTTGGTCCACGTTGTTCCGGCTCCCCAGCGGCACGTTGAGCCTGGCGATGAAATCGCGCTGACTCAACGCAGAACAGTTGGTACTACCCCCGCAGCGGTAGATGGCGATGAAGCCCTGCTCGTCGAGGGTGGCACAGCCCGTGCAATTGCAGTCGCGATATACGGTCAGGGTAAACTCGTAATCCCCTTCGCCCAGGCAGCGATAGGTTATATTCCCACCGATGATGTGACGGGCCAAAGAGACCCGGGGCAGAAGCAGAAAGAAGATGGCTACCGCCAGTGTGCCGAGGATATTGCGCATAGCGTTTATCGTATAAGAGTGATGGTTCCTTCGTATTGAACAGCATTGCCCAATACATCTTTCATAGTTGCCCTGTAAAAATACACGCCTGCCGGCAATTCAGCGCCAGTATTTTGAGATTTGCCGTTCCAGCCGTCAGAAGGACTGGTGCTTTCGAATACAGAACTACCCCAGCGACTGACAATCAATATCTTGTAATCTTGTAACCCGACCACCTCGCCGCCAGGCAGGAACAAGTCGTTTACTCCATCTCCATTCGGGCTGAAAATACTGGGCCAATACAGGCGATTCAACGACTCGACGACGAGGTCCTGCTCCGTGGTATCGGTACACCCATTGCCGGCGTCGGTGATCAAGCGCACGCGGTGCTGTCCGGGCGGGAAAGTAAAAACAGGGCTCTGGACGCTGGAGGTCCCTACCGTCCCAAAGGCCCAAGTCCAGGATTTTGCCTGTTCTGATTGGTCGGTGAACCGAACCGTCGCAGTCTGGCTGTTGAGCTGCTTGGGGTCGTAATCAAAGCGGGCCACCGTCCCCTGAAGGATGCGGACCGGGCTCGCCAATGGGGCTTCCGCCCTGCACCCGTTCGTAGACGTGAGTTGCAAGCGCACGGGATA
>CAZSMU010000114.1:0-12552 GCA_964607915.1 uncultured Haliscomenobacter sp. | reverse complement strand
AACAAGTCTAATGCTCGTGGCCTATGATTCGCTTCTGATCGGGTATTTCTACCTCGATATAGGCCTCGTCGTCCAGGATTACACATTGGCAGCCCAGGCGGGATTGTAGTTTTGGATTGATTGCCCGGTCTATGAAATCCTCTTCTTTGTCTGAAATCTCCTCCAGGTCGTCTTCCCCCTTCAGGATGTACACATGGCAGGTACTGCACGCGCACACTCCCCCGCAGTTGTGGTTGAGATGGATATCGTGTTCTTCCGTGACCTCAAGAATGGAAATACCCGAAGCAATATTTTCAATGACAATTGGTTGGGAGAGGGATTTGTCTTCAAAAGTAAATTTTATGGTAGCCATCGCTGGTTTTTTTGACTCAATAACAGAATAGACCAAAACTCACAAAACAACTCATTGGGGTTTTAGTTGGTTTTTTCTAAAAAAATTGCTACTTTTAAAATCGGGATTTAACTTACCTCTTAGACCACAAGCACACGCATACATGGCGGAAGATTTTAACAACCCCGGTCCCCAAAAGTACAAGTTCAAGGACCTGAAAGTATATGCCTCTACCGAGTGGCTTGCCGACAACAAGAAAAAGTACCGGCAGGTGTTCGATCGGTTTGAGACGACCTATGTCTATGCGGAACTTTCCTTTTTCAACAAATACTTCGATGAAGACGACTGGGATGTAGAGGTGCAGCTCAAGTGCTATGCCTTGAAAAAAGGCCGTCGCGAGGTGTGCGACCTCACGTTGCAGAAGAAGGTCAGCAAATACGACCACGTGGTCTATATCCGGGAAGGATGGGGCAACAAAGCGGAAGGCGCCTTTTGGAAAAAGGGTTCCTATTACTGGGAAGCCTGGATCGGGGAGGAGAAAGTAGGGGTCAAGTACTTCTACATCGAAGAATCGGGGAAAGACGCCATCCCCTTGCTGGAAAAACCCTATTTCGAGGTGCAGTCGGTACGCCTGTACGAAGGGCCTTACGACGACCTTCCGGAGGAGGGCAGGCGATACTACAAGTCGTTCCACAGCGAAGAGGCGCGCTATATCTACGCTGAAATTTCCTTGCGCAACGTACATCCGGCCAAATACTGGCAATGCGAGCTCTTTGTGAAATTTTTCAACGATGCCCGGGAGCTCAAAGGCCAGGTGGTTCGCCTGCAACGGGTGGAACGGCGCGAAGACACGATACAGATTACCGCAGGCTGGGGTTCCAACGTCAAAGGCTCCTGGCGCAAGGACCACTACACGGCAGAGATCGTTTTCATGGACCACCTGATGGCCGTGGTGCCGTTCGAAGTAGGGGATAGCTTTGATGAAGGGAGTACCCCGGTCTGGTTGCCCGATCGGGGCGCCCACATCCTTCTGGAGCCTTCGGATGAGAACCAACTGTCGTTTACAGACGTCATGGCAAAGCTGGATGCACTCATCGGGCTCAACGAAATCAAGCAGCAGGTGCGCGATCATGCCAATTACATCAAATTCCTCCAGTTGCGCAAGGAACGGGGCTTCGATGAACACGATCAAATCAACGTCCACTCGGTATTCATCGGAAATCCGGGTACCGGGAAGACTACTGTGGCGGGGATGATGGGGCAACTGTACAAGAAAATGGGCCTGCTCAGCAAGGGCCACGTCCATGAGGTGGATCGCGTGGACCTGGTCGGGGAATACATCGGCCAGACGGCCCCCAAGGTGCGGGAGGCCATAGAGCAAGCCCGGGGCGGCGTCCTCTTTATAGATGAAGCCTATTCGCTGGCCCGCTCTTCCGACGATACGAAAGATTTCGGCCGTGAAGTGATCGAAATCCTCGTAAAGGAAATGTCCAATGGCCCCGGAGATCTGGCGGTGGTCGTGGCGGGCTATCCCAAAGAAATGCGCCAGTTCCTGGATTCTAACCCCGGCCTCAAGTCGCGCTTCAAGCTGTATTTTGAGTTTCAGGATTATCTGCCGCAGGAACTGTCGGCAATCGCCGATTACGCCTGCAAGGCAATGGGGCTGCGCTTTTCGACACAGGCCAAGTTCCGGCTGGACGAACTCATCCTCGATGCCTACCGGAAGCGCGACCGCACCTTCGGCAACGCCCGCTTCATTTTCGACCTGGTAGAAAAGACCAAAATCAACCTGGGACTGCGCATCATGGGGATGGAAGACCCCCGCACTGCCCCCAAAGAGCTACTGGACCTGGTCGAAGAGGCCGACGTGCACAAAATCACTTCCCAAAGCAAGCCCTCCCTGCCGGAAATCCCCGTCGACGAAGACCTGCTCCATGATTCCATGAACGAACTGAACCGCCTGATCGGCATGGAAAAAATCAAAGCCCAAATCAACGAGATGGTGCGGCTGGTGCGCTTCTATCGGCAGAGCGGCAAGGATGTGCTCAACAGCTTCTACCTGCACACTGTTTTCGTAGGCAACCCCGGAACGGGCAAGTCCACCGTGGCGCGTATCCTGACCCGCATCTATAAAGCCCTCGGGATGCTGGAACGGGGTCACATGGTCGAAACCGACCGCCAGGGCCTGGTGGCAGGGTTCGTCGGACAAACTGCCATCAAAACCAACGAACGCATCGAAGAGGCTATGGGCGGCGTGCTGTTCATCGACGAAGCTTACGCGCTTACCTCCCGCATAGGTGGCCCCCAGGGCGATTTCGGCGATGAAGCCATCCAGACCCTGCTGAAACGCATGGAAGATAACCGGGGCAAATTCTTCGTCTTTGTCGCAGGCTATCCGGACAACATGGAGAATTTTCTGAAAGCCAACCCGGGACTTGCCTCCCGCTTCGACAAGATGCTCCGCTTCGATGATTATTCTCCCGAAGAACTGGTGCAAATAGCAGCGATGATGCTCGAAGAACACGGACTGATCCCGACTCCGGAAGCGGAACAGCACCTGCGCAAGTACCTGGCGTACATCTACGAATACCGCGATAAATACTTCGGTAACGCCCGTACCGTCCGGGGTATCATCACGGACGCGATAAAAAATCAAAACCTGCGCTTAGCCGCTCTAACGCCCGAAGATCGCCACTCCGTGCCCGCCAATCTGCTGACCTACGAGGATGTGGCCCTGTTCAAGCCGGACAAGAGCTCTTTTCTGTTCGACAAAAAAACAATCGGCTTTAGGCGGAGTGGCCAGGCTTCATCGGAAAATGCCTAAGCGCCAGGGCTTGTACCGCCAGGGAATCAAAGTCCAGGCCTGCCTTTCAAGCAGGCCTTCGTCGAAAAACAGGAAGCCCATTTCAAAGAGGTCTATGGAAAGCCTTACCTTTGGATGCTGGCATATTTTCTCCCATGCCGTCTCCATGTCTTCCGACCAGTGGATGTCGGCAAGTACAAAAACGCTTTTGGGATGGGCTTTCTCTATGCATTTTACGAAATAGTCCCAGGTCGGTCCGCTGCGGTGGTCGCCGTCGAGGTACAGCAGGTCCAGGTTCCCGTTCCCTATCTCGGCCAGTACGCCGGGAAGGGTTCTGGCAAAGGGCCCGACTCGGAGCGAAATCGCCGCGCTGTCGGCCCGCTCGAAATTTTTACGGGCCAGTGCGGCAGTCTCCGGGCAGCCTTCAAGGGAAAACATGCGGGGGGCTCTGCGCGCCATGCGCAGGTAGAGGCCGGAAATACCCAGGGAGGTGCCCATTTCCAATATCGTGGAGGGCGGGTAGCGCAGACAGGCCTTGAACAGATACCTGCCGGCTCTCGGCGAGAGGGCGCTGCTCCGCACAATACGCCCAACGGTTCTGGCCTGGCTCTGAATGGCTCGGGGCCCGGCACCGTAATCCACGACGTCCAGGGGGGTGGTATTGGCCTTCAAAGCGGCCCGAAGGCCTTCAATTTGCTCAAAAGCCCGGAAATGCCGCCTGTCTTCGAGGATTTCTTCCACAAAGCCCGCAATAAACGGCGCATCCACGTCGTACCTGGTTTTTGCGCGTGCGTAATAACGCATATACCGGAAAGCCAGACCGAGATAATGACGGATTTTGCACATGAGAAATAAACTTGCTTTGCACAAAACTATTATTTTTAAGACTTAAAACGCATCACACATGACTAAGTCAATCAAATTCACCCATCTCCCCTTCTTCGCGCTGCTCCTCTTATTGCCGGCGCTCCCTTCTTTCGCACAAAAAGCACCGCCCCAAAACTGGTTCCTCATGGAATCTGGCTCGGGCTTCCCCGGCCTTTCCGCAAATATTCTGTACCGACGCCTCCCGGAAGGCAAAAAAGGGCAGGTCGTCACCGTCGCCGTAATAGATTCAGGCGTAGATTATGAACACGAGGACCTCAAGCCCGTGATGTGGAAGAATCCGGGCGAAACCCCGGGCAATGGAAAAGACGACGACGGAAACGGATATGTGGACGACATCCACGGCTGGAATTTCCTGGGCAACAAGAAAGGGGAAAATGTTCACCACGACAACCTGGAGGTGACCCGTCTGTACGCCCAATACAAGCCGATGTACGAAGGCAAATCGGAGGCTGGTCTGAGCGCAAAACAGCGCAAAGAAAAAGCCTTCTACGAACAACTGAAAGCCGAAGTGGAAGAAGGCCGCGCCGGCCTCGTGGACCAGTTCGCGTTCTACGAAATCGTCAAGACAGCCATCGCAGACTTGAAAAAGCTGATCGCAAAAGAGGAAATCACCGTTGACGACCTCAAAAATGTAAAGACTACCGATATGCGGCTGCGGCAGGTGGCCCAGGTCCTGGTCGCTCAATTGGAAAGCGGAATGACCTTCAAACAGTTCGAAGATCAGTTTATGGAAGAGTTCAACTATTTCGACGGCCGCCTGAACTACAACTACAACCCCGACTACGACCCCAGGACTCTGGTAGGCGATAACTACGCAAACCTGGAGGAAAAAGGATACGGAAATGCCGATGTACGGGGTCCAGACGCTTCTCACGGCACCCATGTGGCCGGTATCATCGCCGCAGTACGCGGAAACAACATCGGTATGGACGGCGTCGCGGAAAATGTGCGCATCATGTCGGTGCGCACGGTTCCCGATGGCGACGAGCGCGATAAAGACGTTGCCAATGCCATCCGCTACGCAGTGGACAACGGGGCAAAAGTGATCAACATGAGCTTTGGCAAAGGCTATTCGCCCCAAAAAGAAGTCGTGGACAAGGCAGTGAAGTACGCGCTCAAAAAAGACGTGTTGCTGGTCCATGCCGCCGGCAACGACGGCAAAGAGAACAACTTTAGCAATAACTTCCCCAACGACAAATTCCAAAAAGCAGGTCTTTTCCAGCCTCGCTACGCCAAAAACTGGATCGAAGTTGGGGCGCTCAACTTCGAAAGCGGAGAGGATCTACCTGCTAATTTCTCCAACTACAGCAAAAAAATCGTAGATGTGTTCGCGCCCGGCATGGCGATTTACTCCACGCTGCCCGGCAGCCAGTACGGCAATCAGCAAGGCACCAGTATGGCGGCCCCGATGGTCGCGGGCGTAGCGGCTATGCTGCGTTCCTACTTCCCGGATTTGAGCGCCCCCCAGGTCGTAGAAATCATCATGGCCTCTGCAGACAAAAAAGATCAGGAAGTGACGGTGCCGGGAGGAGATACCAGCATCCGCTTCAGTGAGTTATCGGTGACGGGCGGCATTGTCAATATGAACAAGGCGTTCGAACTGGCTGCTAAAACAGAGGGCAAACTCAAAAATGCAGCTAAGCGGGTACTGGACAATACCAATGGGGGCGGATTGAAGAACGTAACTCCTTAAGCCTATGAAAAAGAACACACTGGATGCATTCGAACAGGTGGAGCAGCAACTAAACCGCTTGCTGCTCCACCTGGAAGCATACCCCGAGGGAAGGCTGTCCAGGCAGCCTTCCCCGGAACAATGGTCGGTACTGCAAGTGGTGGAGCATCTTTTGAGGGTGGAAAAGGTAGCGCTTGGCTACATCCTGAAAAAGAGCTCCGGCGGCTACAGCTCCATGCCCCGCCAGGGCTGGCTTTCGATACTCCTTTTGGCGACCCTGCGCCTGTACCTGGTGCTGCCGATCAAGGTCAAGGCGCCAAAAGCGGTGGATGTGCCTTTGCAGGATCCCATGCCCGACCTGGCAGAGTTGGCGCGGGAGTACCGCCAAACCAGGGCTTCGTTCCGGGAATTCCTTCAAAATGCTCCCGAAGAGGCCTTCGAAGTCAATATTTTCCGGCATCCGCTCGTCGGTCGGCTACGCCTCAGGGAGACCCTGGGCTTCTTATCCGCCCACTTCGAGCGGCATCGCTCGCAGATTGAGCGGCTGCTGAGCGCTACGCCCTAAATTAGATAGAGCAGGCTGGCCACTACGGCAGTCATAAAACAAGCCACGGTCCCGCCCAGGAGAGCTCTCATGCCGAGTTCCGTCAGGTTCTTGCGCTGACCGGGTACCAGGGCGCTGATGCCCCCTATTTGTATGCCGATAGATGCAAAATTGGAGAATCCGCAAAGAGCATAGGTGGCGATGAGCACGGATTTGGGATCCATTTTGATGCCTTGCATCTGCAGGTTCCCAAGTTCGGCATACGCGACGAATTCGTTGATCATGGTTTTCATGCCCAACAACTGCCCGATCAGCATGACATCCTGGTTGGGGACGCCCAACAGCCAGGCGATAGGGGCGAAGAATATCCCGAGCAGGTACGTGAAAGTCAGGCCTTCGAAGCGACCTGCTGTACTTGCCTTGATGCCTTCGTTCAGGTCGAACCATACCCCCGGCCCGTAGAGGAGGATTTGGTTCAGCATGAAGACCAGGGCGGTGAAGACCAGCAACATAGCACCTACGTTAATGGCTAGTTTCAAACCGTCTGTGGTGCCGCGGGCAATGGCGTCCAGCAGGTTGTTGTCGAGGCTGTCGTCAGCGATTTTCACCTGTTCTTCAATCGGTTTGTGCTCTGTCTCCGGGACGAGGATTTTAGCGGCTATGATCGCTGCCGGGGCAGATATCACGGAGGCCGTCAACAGGTGTTTGGCAAAATAAAGCTGCTGCTGAGGATCGGAACCTCCCAGAAAGCCCACGTATGCGGCAAATACCCCTCCCGCAATGGTAGCCATCCCGCCCGTCATCAAACACATGATTTCCGAACGACTGAATTTGGGGAGGTAGGGGCGGATGAGCAGGGGGGCTTCCGTCTGGCCTATAAAGACATTGGCCGCAGCGGCGAGGCTCTCCGGCCCGGAAATGCGCATCGTGCGCTGCATCAGCCAGGCGAGGCCAAAAATGATTTTCTGCATGATGCCCAAATAAAATAGTACGGCGGCCAGCGCCGAGAAAAAGACGATGGTGGGCAACACCTGGAAGGCAAAAATGTATCCGAACGTCTGTTGGTTGGTGACCAGGCCACTAAACAGGAACTCCGCTCCCGCCGCTGAAAATTTGAGCACCTCCTGAAAAAATTTGGCTACCCCGTCAAACAGGACGTTGATCAGGGGTACTTTCAAAATCATGAGGGCAAGTGCAAACTGGAGGACAATCCCTATGCCTACTGTTCGCCAGTTAATGGCTTTTCTATTGGTACTGAACAGATAGCTCACAAAGACCAGGAAAGACATCCCCAAAAGAGCGCGCAGAAGCTCGATTACCACGTTCATATCGTTTGGCGTTAAAATCATGCCTGTTTGTCAGGCACGGCCAAAACTATAAAAAAAATTAGTAGGGTGGTGAGGAGGGCTTGGCAAGAAGAAAAAAAAGAACGGTTTTTTATCCCAAAGAAGGGCCCTTCAGGGCTGCCCAATCGAAAAAGCAATATTTGCCCCCGCAAAAAAACCGAACGCGCGCTTAAACCACAAACTTTTCACCCAGGCTGTGTATTTTTACCCGCGAAATTCAAGCTATGCAAAAACCATTCATCATTGGTATAACGGGAGGGAGCGGCTCCGGCAAAACGACCTTCGTAAAACGGCTCCGCGCCGCTTTTCCGGAAAGCGAACTTTGTATCCTGTCGCAGGACGACTATTACAAGCCCAAAGAACTCCAGAAAGTGGATAAACAAGGCGTTATCAACTTTGACTTGCCCGGCTCCATAGATAAGCAGGCACTGTACAGCGACCTCAAGACCCTCATGCGGGGAGAGTCCGTGCAACGTCTGGAATACACCTTCAACAACGCGGATGCGGAAAGGAAGATGCTCACTTTTATTCCCGCACCGGTGATCGTGCTGGAAGGCATCTTTGTGATGCACTTCCGGAAATTGCGGAAAGCTATGGATCTGAGTATATTCCTGTATGCCAAGGAAAACCTCAAGGTCATACGCCGGATTAAACGCGATCAGGCAGAGCGGAATTACCCGATAGAGGATGTCCTCTACCGATACGAACACCACGTATTACCTACTTTTGAAAAGTATGTCAAACCATACTTGGGGAAAGCAGATATCGTGATCAACAACAACAAGAATCTGGAGCGCGCCCTAGATGTGGTAAGTAGTTTCCTGAAGCAGCGGATAGCGCTGAGCACAGCGGAAGAGGTTGAAGTCGAAGGCACAGGGCACTAACCCGGCTACTTGACTTGTTGTGAGGGGGGAGAGGGGGTTGATTCCCCTCACAACAAGTCTATCCCCCCTTCTTGGTCATTTCCTCGATTCGGTCTTGTATCGCCTCGGCTTCGGCTACCTTGGCAGCATAGCCTTTGATGTCGCCCTTGCGCTGGAGTTGCATAGCCTCCTCCATGAGTTTCTCATACTGCTTGCTTAATTCGGCGACCGGGTCTTTTTTGAAGAAGTTGAACATAGCTGTTTTTCGACTAAACGTTGAACGGCGGGTATTGTTCAGTGGGCTTGTACTCGCTGAGGGGCAAGCTCGGGCATACCCCTCGCAAGAAGCCTGCTGCCTCAAATGATTTCGTCAAAGGACAAATCGGCGTCCGATGTACTTTGAAGCTCGGAAAGCCGCTTCATGCGCAGTTCGTGCATCTGCCGGAAGCCTTGGAGAATTTGTTCGACAAACGCGGGAGTCACCCATTTTTGCACGTCTTCCAGCGAATCTACCCCTTCTCCGGTTCTGAATTTGAAGGTCTGCTCGTAGAGCCCGGTTTCAAATTTCACCGAGATGCGGTTTTCCATTTTGAAAACCGTCGTTTTCACACCTGGGATATCCAGGTAGCCTATTATGCGCATGGTCGTTACTTGTTAGGCCGCCGCAGTTGTCCGTCTGGTGGAGAGGCGGTAAAACATTCCCAGAAGCAAACCCAGCATCATGAGGGAAGCCCCGGCCCAGAAAAAATTGATGCCCGGGAATTCGATGGCTTCCAGGACGATGTAATCCGAACGCAGGGAGTCTGTCGCCAAATCAATCGGAACGGACTGCCCATCCTGGGCACTTAGCGCAGCTTTTATCGTGACGGTTTCCGTTTTGGGGTCCAAAAGCGGGAAGCGCAGATGAAGCCCTATTTCGTCGAGGTTCGCTTTGATATCGAATGCCTGGTTGCCGCGTATGACAAAGACGGGCACCGCCTGGTATTTTTTGCCATTGGAAGCCTGTATCTCCAATTTCGCACCGATGGGGAGGTCTCCTTCTGTCGGACTATACCCCGGGTTGGAGGGCTTTTTCTCGAAACCGACGAAGCGCACGGTATGCCCGCTTATTTGGAACGATTCCCCCGCCCGGAGTTGCTGGTCTTGGTAGTCCATTTGCTGTTCTTCTTCCAGGGTTTGCGCCAGGAAAGCATCTCCCAACCGGATGCGGGAACTGAGCGGGTTGATTTGAGCCGGGTAGGAGTATACCCGGTCGTCGCGCAGCACCAGGACGGGTTCGGCCGTGAAGCTGCCTTCCTCATCGTCTCGTTCGACTCTGATTTTGGCTCCCAGGGCCAGGTCTCCCGGCTCAGGGCGGTAATCGTGTGCCACCGGGTTTCGGGTGATGGATTCAACGGTGAGCGTGTATGTCTTCAGAAGGGTTGTATCGGGCGCATCCAGGCGCACCGTATCTACGAACCGCACCGGTTTTCCGATCAGAAGGGCCAGCGGGCGATAGTCCAGGCTATCCTCTTTGCTGCGGCGTTGGGTCAGGTCCATTTCGATGGCTGGCAAAGATGCGATATGGGTGAATATATCCCGGTTCCAATAGCGCCGCGTGGCGGGGTTTGAGGCCGCAATTTTGGTAAAGGACTTATCGTAAAGGACGTTGGGAAAGAGGTCGAACGCCTCGACCTCTGCGCCGCTTTCGTCTTTTTTGCTGAAATGCACCGTAAAGGTACGGGTGTAGGTTTCCAGGGTGTCGTGTATAAAGGTCACGTCATAGCCGGCCATACGGACAGGAGAACCTTTGAACAGCAGAATGTTTTTACTCAGTGCTTCCTCATCGGCCCCCTCGATCAGACCCTCCATAATGAAGGGGTTGTTGGAAAGGATGCGCTTGTTCAGCCCCGACGCGAGGATGCCAATGAGCATGAGTCCGAACCCTAAATGGGCTACTACGGAAGCGGCTGCTTTGAGGCGGCCCCTCAAAAATGTGAACAGGTAGTCGAGGTTGGACACACAGGTGAAGATACCGGCAATCAGCAATAGCCAGTACTGCCATGCGCTGATGGTGATCCACTGTGCCGTGAGCAGCGCCAGGGCAGAGGAGAGGACAGCCGAAATCCCTACGTGCAGGGCAAATTTTTTGATCCAGGCTGCCCAGTGTGCTTCCCGATACCGCAGCCATTGCGACACACCGGACAACAGCGCGATGAACAGCCCGATATAGAGCTGGTTCTTGTTGTAATGCGCCACCGGGTCGGTAATCACCCTGCCCTGGAAGACCGGGTTGAACGCCTGCATGATTTTGTTATAGACGGGGAGCGAAGTCGAAGCGGTGATAATCAGAGCTGAAAACAGCAGGATAAGGCTGCCGATAAACATCCAGAACTCCCGCGCAGCAATGGGCTCGTCTTTTGAAGGTGCGGGGATGCGGGCGTAGCGCATGGCAAACAGCCCGAAGCCTCCCAACAGGGAGAGCGCCAAAAAAAGGATGAGCTGGGTTTCCAGGCCCATTTCCGTAAACGCATGTACGGAGGTATCGCCCAATACGCCGCTGCGGGTTAAAAAGGTAGAATACACTACGAGCACGAAAGTCAGTAAGTAGAAAATGTACGTGCTCCGGATAGAGTGCCCGGTACTCTTGGCAATCAGGTTGGTGTGGATCCCGGCGACCAATACCAGCCAGGGCACCAGCGACATGTTCTCCACCGGGTCCCAGGCCCAGTATCCACCGAAGCTGAGGGCTTCGTATGCCCATGCTCCCCCCATCAGGATGCCGGTGCCCAGGATAGCCCCGCTGAAAAGAGCCCAGGGCAGGGCAGGGCGCAGCCACTCTTCATGGCGCTTTTGCCATAACCCCGCTATCGCGTACGCGAAAGGGATAGTAGTCGAAGCAAAACCCAGGAAAAGGGTAGGAGGGTGGATGGTCATCCAGTAATTTTGCAACAAAGGGTTTAATCCATTGCCGGTCAGCATCTTGAGGTAATCGGCATTGCTGAAAATCGGGGCGTCCATGGTTTGGCGCAGCAATAGGAATGGACTGGTGCCAATTTTGGGGGCATTTTCTCCGTACCCGATATAAATACCGAGCAGCATAGAAGCAAGGACCACCTGTACGAGGGCGAGGACAGTCAGGGTAGGGGCTTCCCAGGTTTTTGCCTTCCCCATCAGGATGGCTCCCAGTACTGCGTGCCAGAACATCCAGAGCAGGAAACTTCCTTCCTGGCCCTCCCAGAACGCAGAGAAGATATACTTGAACGGCAGTTCCGGGGAGACGTGCGCCCAGACGTACTGATACTCATAGTACTGCTGCACCATGAGGTAGAACATGGTGCCAATCACTGCCAACAGCGCCCCGATATGGGTTATGAAAGCGCCCCTGCCGATCTTGAGCCAGGAGGCCTCCCTGCCGGAAGCAGCCATGAAATAGGCACCGCCTGACAGCAGTGCCGCTACAAAGGAGACGATACCTGCGAAGTGGCCGATTTGACCGGGAAGCAGGTGTTCCCCTATATACTGTACGGATTCCATCAAATCTTTTCTGCGTTTACCTTGATTTCCTCATCTTTGTACTTAGACGGGCATTTCATGAGCATCTCCGTGGCTACGAAGTCCTCCCCGCGCATCTTGCCCGTGACGACAATTTGCTCAGACAACTCGAAATCCTGTGGCTTGGCCCCCAGCAAGACGACTTTGCGCTCTTCCCCGCGCGTGTCGCGTATGTAAAATGAGAAGTGGTTGGGATCTTTCTGCGGGTCATAGACCATCTCTTTGTCCTTGCTGAGCTGGCCTGCGATTTTGACCTTGCGGTCTGATTCGCCGGCATCCTGGAAAGTCGCGTACGTGCTCGTATCTTTGGCCGTGTTCACAAAGAGGGCTATGGCCGCGCCTATCATCAGAATGCCTATGAGGTAAGTGCGTTTCATATAGACTGGATTTTTCTATTTCAAAGGACAAATGTAGCGTACATTTGTTTACGATAGCGTCCTTTGCCTTATAAAATATGGATGGGATTGTGCAACAAGTCTTTTAATAGACTTGTTGCGAGAGAAATCAGCGAGGGGTAAAAAGGCCCTTTTTCGCCCACACTGTGCCTTTTTTCGGTCATATAGCGCCGCTA
>CAZSMU010000113.1:9200-12680 GCA_964607915.1 uncultured Haliscomenobacter sp. | reverse complement strand
GGTCGGGAAACTATCCTGCAGCCCCCCGCACTGGAAATTGTACAGGAGGCAGAGCCCATCGCACACCGCTTATTTACGGTGGAGAACCCCGATCGAATAGCCCTTTTGCAGCGTTTGTTCAGGGAAGATATGCCGATGGCGTTCATTGCAGACGGCCATCATCGCTGCGCGGCGGCGGCGGCGCTGCACCAGCAGCACCCCCAAAAGCCATTCCGCCATTTGATGTGCGCTTTTTTCGACCCGGGCGAATTGGAGATACACAGCTTTAACCGAATCCTAGACCTCAACGGGCTTTCCACCCCTGCTTTTTTGGAGGCGCTCTCCCGCTATTGCACCCTACAGCCCTGCAAGGAAGTAGAGACACCCGCCCGGGAGCGCACGATGCTGCTCTTTTTGGACCATAGCTGGTACCAGCTCCAATGGAAACCCGAGGTATGCGACGACCCGTGGGTCCCGGATGCACAGCTTCTCAACGAGTGGGTTTTCAAGGGTATCCTGGGTATTTCCAATATTCGTAAAGAACCGCGCATCACCTACCTCGAGAATCCGGCGGGCATAGAGGCTCTTCGCGACAAAACGAACGAGTGTGCAGGTCGGGCGGCCTTTTGCCTAAGCCCCATTTCCATACAGCGCTTCTTGGAGATGGTGGCGCGAGGCGCTGTGTTCCCGCCTAAATCCACCTGGTTTGAACCCCGTATGAGAAATGGCCTACTCGCATGCCCCTGGCAATAATTCTCCGCACAAGTGCGCGCTGTAGGACAAAAAAATACAACCTGAAAATTACCACACCATGCGTAAAATAAGTGCCGACTACATCTGCCCCGTACACACTGACCCCATTCCCGAAGGAGTCATCGTATGCGACGATGATGGGAAAATCCTCGAAATCGGGCATCGCCGGGGGTACGACCCGGCAGGGATTGAAATCTATCGGGGGGCTATCGTGCCCGGCTTTGTCAATACGCACTGCCATTTGGAGTTATCGCACATGAAAGGCCGGGTTCATACTGGTACGACGCTCTTACCGTTTCTCCACAGCGTCGTTTCTATGCGGGAGATTGCCATGGAGGAGATTTCGGATGCGATAGAGCGGGCCGACCGAGAGATGTACGAGGGCGGTATCGTAGCCGTCGGGGATATCTCCAACAAAGCAGATACAGCCATCTGCAAGGAAAAGAGCCCGCTGCGCTATTACACCTTTGTCGAGATGTTCGATTTCCTGCAGGACCACCTGGCAGATTCCACCTTTGATCGGTACTACGATGTGTTTCGGGTACAAAGTTCGGGCAAGGGCAATCGGAAGAGTTGTGTACCGCATGCGCCTTACACCGTTTCCCCTACCCTGTTCAAACGCATCAACCAGGCTAACGACACGGCGGTCACGGTCAGCATTCACAACCAGGAAACCCCACACGAAAACGAGCTGTTCCGATACAAGACGGGCGGTTTCAAGACCTTCCTCGAGCAATTTGGCTTTAGCCTGGATCACTTTTCGCCGAGGGGGGAAAACTCCATTTTTTATACCCTGGAGCACCTTCGGGCCGATACCCGGGCACTGTTCGTGCACAATACCCTGACTTCGAGGGAGGACATCGAAGCGGCACAGCGCTGGAACCCTCAGGTATATTGGGCTACTTGCCCGAATGCCAACCTTTATATTGAAAACCGGCTACCCAACTACCAGATTTTCATAGATGCCGGGGCCAAGGTGACCATTGGCACCGACAGCCTGACCTCTAACTGGCAGCTTTCTATTTTGGAGGAGATGAAAACCATTCTCCGCTATCAATCCTATGTGCCTTTCCACACCGTTTTGCGATGGGCTACCCTCCACGGGGCCGAAGCCCTGGGGTTTGAAGAGGACCTGGGCAGCATCGAAGCGGGCAAAACGCCGGGGCTCCTGCTTCTCGACATCGGGCCGGATTTCCGGTTGGACGCCTCTACCCAGGTCCGCCGTCTTATCTGACGCTCAGCTTGCCGGTCCAGGTACTGTTGTTGGACCGGACCCGCAAGAGGTATAGCCCTGCCTGGAGACCGTCCAGCGGGACGTACAGCGGGTTTTCCCGGGCTTGTATGAGATGCAGCAAGCGCCCGGAAATATCCATTAGAGCTACCTGGCTGCCCGGGGGCACCTGTTCCAAGGCCACACTGCCAGAGGCAGGGTTGGGGAACATGCGTATCGGAAGGGCGAATTCCCCCTCCCGTGTATCGGTCTTGATTTCCTGGAACTGGCTAAAGAAGAAAATAGCCGACAACATGGCCGGCTGGAAGCATTGCCCGTGGTTGAGGGTACTACCAGCGTCCACTGAGCCTACATTCACAGCGCCCCGGGCTTTCATCACGGAATCGGCCAAAAGACTGTTCGTATAGACTACCTGCTCATCTGCTTTGCAGTAGAACATGCGGGTTGGGGCTTTAGGGCCCCAGTTATATACGTCGTTATCGCGCATGGCTACATTCACCGGATGGTTCGGCTGGTTGGCAATCGCGTTGAGCAGACTGTCCTGAAAGATATACCGGGGGATGACTTTGCCCTTTTCCTGTATCAAAAGGCGGGACAGGCGCAGGTGGATCGAGTCCAGGTTGCTTTCTTTACCCGTAAAAAAGTCTTCTGCCACTTGCAGGTAAGGCGCGCGGATGAACTGGTTCAGGTTGGGGTATAGATTATAGACCATATTGTAGGAAAGCACGGTGTACAGCGCATACCCGGGCGTAAAATACTCTTGCTCGCTGAGCAGCCTCGCTCGCATATCCCCGGAAATACTGTACGGCCCCGACAGGTGAGCGGCGGCGGTGACGCGGAATTTGCTGCTCTGCTCCGTTTCCAGGGTGCGGTGCAGCGACATGGACGCATGCCCCCCCTGCGAGTACCCCGTCACAAAAACCTGGCTGTTGAGTCCCGCTTGCAGACTTGCAGCGTGCTTTTGCGTGGCGAGCATCAGGTCGAGCCCCGCCGAAGCTTGCGTTTTAGCATGCACGTACGGGTGGAAGCCCTTGGAATCGCCCAGCCCTAAGTAATCGGGTAGTACAGCGACATAGCCCAGGGAGGCGGCAATCAAGCCCACCGTAGATTCTGCGCTCATGCGGGATGGAACGGCTACCCGTGAAGAGGCAGTGCCGTGCTGATAGACCAGCATAGGCCAGGCCGTATTTTTTTGCACTGGGTACACCACCAGCCCCGAGGCCGTATCCCGCTGTCCCTTTGCCCCTGTAGTCGTATAAAGCAGTTTATACGCCTGTACATCGTACTTGGCTAAGCCCGGAACCGGCAAAGAGGCTCCTACTTCTGCCGCACTGAACCCCCGAATCAAGGTGGCGGAGACCACATCCTGCGACCGGCCATAGCGCACCAGGGCGAACAAAAAGAACGAAAGCAAAACAAAATTGTATATTTTTTTCATAAAAAACATTCTAATGCCAACAAACCATTTTATTTTCTCACATTAACAGAATAAAAATTAAATCAGTTCAAAAATAATT
>CAZSMU010000113.1:0-9100 GCA_964607915.1 uncultured Haliscomenobacter sp. | reverse complement strand
GCTGCCGCTCTGGTCTGTTGCCCGGCATGTGTCGAAGAGTTGGACATCGAGCGGCCAAAGCAAGCGGATTTCCTGGTAGTAGATGGAATCCTGAACTACCATGAGCGCGCCGACAGCAGCGATTTGGCGGTACAACTCAGCTTGTCGAGCACTCTGTACGCCAAACCGATACCCTTGAAGGGAGCGGAGATGGAGCTTCTTTTAGACAACCGGGAGACGGTTCCTTTCCGCGAAGGGGAAGAGGGATATTACTACCTGACCCGAAAAGATATTTTCAGCGTAGGCCGATCGTACCAACTGCGGTTTTGTGTGGATGGAAACGACTACCTATCTACCCCTGAGATCTTGCCCGACACGGCTGCCTTAAGCCAGGTGTACGGCGTACTCAACCCAAACGGGGAGGCGGAAGATGCGTATGAGATTTTCATAGATATGCAGGACGACCCTGGGAAAAAAAACTTCTACCGTTGGCTGATTACCCAGTGGGAGAAACAGGAATACTGCCAGTTCTGCTACCGCGAGGGGCGAAACCCCGAGCAATGCGGAGAGGATCTCTACGGAGCGCCGGGGGTGAGGATAACCCGCGACAATTTTTGTGCTACGGCTTGCTACGACATCCTTCGTTTTTCCCCAAACAACGCCCTCTCTGATCTTTACATAGACGGAAGGCAGCTCCTCCGAAAATCAGTGGGGTTTGTTCCTTTCAATTTCAACCGCCCCTGCCTGATAGAAGTCAAACAGAGCAGCCTGACCTCTTCGTACTTCGCCTTCCTGGAGGTCTTGCGCTCGCAAGCCGAGTCCACCGGAGGCCTGGCCGATACCCCTGCCGCCCTGCTCACGGGAAATGTCAGCAACCAGAAAAACCCGCAGGAAAAAGTCGTCGGGTATTTCAGCGTGACCAATAACAGCGTGCGCCGATACTGGCTGACGAGGGCCGACGGGCTACAGAAAGGATGGAAACCCCTGGCTAACCTGAACCCACCCGTTGACCCGCCTATCCCTACTCCCCCACTTTGGCAGCCTGTGCCCTGCAAACCAGGAAGAAACAGGACACCTTTCAAACCCTGGGGCTGGATAGAATGATCCGATAAACACCTAAGCTCATGAAAATTGGATTCCGCCTCGCACACCTGGCACTTGTGGCCCTCTTTGGCCTGTATGCTACCGGAGTAGAGGCACAATGGTACACCGTCACTGGACACGTCTCGGAAGCATGGGGTGGCCCCCTTGAGGGGGTAACCATACTCGCCGGAAAACCGGAAAAAGGCACCTTCACGGACGAAAAGGGCACTTTTGTGTTGCGCCTGCCTGCGGGCACCCATCCTTTCACCCTGCGGGCCGTAGGGTATTTGACCAAACGCTTCGCCCTGACCCTGGAACGGGATACCACCCTATACCTGGAACTGGAGGGGGCTGCCACCCAACTGGAACAAGTCATCATCACGGGCGACCGCGGGGGGGCTACCCAGAAACCTATCGGCATCGCCACCTTAAACCCCGCAGTACTCAAAACGATTCCCGCAGCCTTTGGGGAGACAGACCTCCTCAGGGGATTGCAAATGCTTCCGGGGGTCTCCACCGTGGGAGAAGCCTCCAACGGCATCAATGTGCGAGGCGGCACAACCGATCAAAACCTTTTGTTACTGGACGAAACCCCCATCTTTAACCCCACCCACTTATTCGGCCTTTTTTCGGTCTTCCCCTCAGATGCGGTGTCGAAAACCGAATTGTACAAAGGCAACGTCCCGTCCCGGTTCGGAGGCCGCGCATCCTCCGTACTCGACGTGACCTTGTCCAACCCGGGCATGGATTCCTTTTCCCTGGAAGGCGGTATTGGCCTCGTCTCATCCCGCATCCTGATGGACATACCCATCGTCAAAAACGAACTGGGCATCAAAATCAGCGGCAGAGGCTGCTTTACGGATTTCCTGCTCCCCCTGCTGTCCCGCAAAGACCTGGGGAACATACGGGCCAACTTTCAGGAAAGCAGCATGAAGGCCGTTTACCGCCCCAATCCAAAGAACAGCTTTTTCCTGACCACCTATTTTTCCAATGATTTTTTTCAAACAGACTTGTTGGGCACAATAGCCGATATCAACGCAGAATATACCCAGAACGCCTACCATACCTTCAACGCCAACCTCCGGCATTTTCAATCTATACACGACCACTTGAGCTGGAGTACTTCCCTCTCCTACGTAGATTACCGCCCGGGACTGCGGCTGCCCGAAAAAGGCGTGGACAATACCGTGGAGTTGCGCTCGGGAATAGACTACCGCTCCCTACGTTCGAACCTCGACTTCCACTACGACCGGCACCAGGCAAAAGTCGGCATCAGTAGTACCTATTACCGGATCAACCCGGGCGAACTGGTGCCGGGTGCTTCCCCTTCTGTGAACCCAATCCAGACCCAGGTCGAATACGGCCTGGAATCTGCCTTGTTTTTGGAAGACAACTTTCAGATAGGCAATCGCTTAGGTGTATCGGCGGGATTGCGTTACTCCTTCTTCCTGGCGTTGGGACCCGGCACTGTACGCCTGTATGACCCTTTCCTGCCCATTTCAGAGGGGACAGTCAGCGGCAGCCAGGAATACACGCCCTGGGACGTCATGAAAACCTACGGGGGCCTCGAACCCCGCCTGGGCCTCCGATACGACCTCTCGGAACTGACCTCTCTGAAACTGGCCTACAACCTGATGCGGCAGTACATCCAAACGGTGACCAACACCACTACTCCTTTGCCGATATCCCGCTGGAAGACTGCCGATATACATTTTGGACCACAGGTGAGCAATGCGTTTTCACTGGGTTGGTTCCACGATTTTCCAAATCACCTGTTCGAACTATCTGTTGAAGGGTACTACCGCCGTACCGACCAGGTATTGGACTACAAGCAGGGAGCCAACCTCTTGCTACAACAGTACCCGGAGACGGAAATCCTCACCGGTTACAACCAGTCGTATGGCCTGGAACTCATGGCCAGCAAAAAAAAGGGAGAATGGACCGGCTGGTTCACCTATGCTTTCTCCAGAAGCCTCAACCGGGTGTCGGCCATCAACGATGGAGCTCTTTTCCCCGCCAACTACGACCGACCCCATGCGATGAATATTTTCCTCAATTTCCACCACAACGAGCACCACAACTTCTCTTTTACGTTTACCTACAGCACGGGGCGGCCCTACAGTAGCCCTAACGGGACTTTCTCCTTCCAGGGGGTGAAGTATCCTTTCTATCCGGCCCGGAACAACGACCGGCTCCCGGACTACCACCGGCTCGACTTTTCCTGGAACATCCTCACCACCCAAGCAGAGGAAAGCAAGTGGAAGAACTACTGGACTTTTTCCGTGTACAACCTCTATGGCCGGAAGAACCCTTACTCCATTTACTTCAACAATAAGGAAAGGGTACTGAAAAAGTATGCGCTGAACATCTTCGCTGCACCGATTGTCTCCCTGGCGTACACCGTCAAGTTTCGCTGAGTTATCTGACCAACAGCACCTCCTGACGGTACTGTTCCGAGCGTACCGTACCGTCGGGTTCCGTCCAACTGCCTTCAAACAAGATTACGTATGGCCCCGAGGGCACGGGATGCCCCTTGCTGAACCCGTCCCACCCGGCCTCCCAGTCTGAGGATTGGTACACCAGGTTCCCCCACCGGTCAAAGACCAGCAAGCTTCCTTTTTGCAGGGTGCAAGAGGGAAATACCCAGAATACGTCGTTGATCCCGTCGCCATTCGGGGAATAAGCATTGGGGAGGTATATCCGGCACCCACAATCTTTTACCACCAAGTTGAAGGTGATGGTATAGGGTTGGCTGCAACTGGCCTTTTTTGCGAGGTAAGCGCCCGGTTCGCTCAAGTAGCGCTCAGTGCCCTGGAAACCATCATACCAGTAAAAAGTAGAATCGGGCAAAACGACCTTCCATTGCTCTTTACAGGTAATCAGAGTATCTACGGAAGAAGGAATCGAAGGCAAAGGGGGATCACACCCGTGTATCAGAGCAGGGTTGGAAGGCTTACCGGCAATTTTTTTTTCTGCGACGGACAGCAGGTTCAGGTTTCCGGTCCGATAAGGGGCGGGAAGGAATTGCGGGGTTTCCGGGTCCTGCCGGGCCGGGCGGATATCCAGGATTTCCACACACGGTGGTTCGGCTATTTTACCCCTTAGCAATACCCCCTGGCCATTCGTAGTATCGGCATGGAAATCTGGAAAATTGGCTAATACGGTAGTTCGGTAGTTTTGCTCTACGACTTCTATCGAGGCAAAAGGAGAGAAGCGGAACGTCCCCGGCTGATAGATTCTATGCCCGACCCAGCGCTTTTCCGATAGATCCAGTTCGTCGCAGGTGAGCACCCATTCTTGTCCGAGGTTTTTAGCGCCCACTACGCTCAGGAGTCCCTGTTTCAGGTTTTCCCCGGAAAAGCCCCAGGGGATGTCCGGTTTCTCCAGGCCGGGCGTCATCAAAGTCACCTCCCCATCGGAGTTGATTCTGCAGAGGTAGCTGATGTCGTTTCCATGTACTTCAAAGAAATACTGGTCGCCTGCGAGGAAAGGGCCTGCCAGGATACTCAGGTTCCCGGGGAAACTCAAATGCTTGTACCATAAGATAGCTCCCTGCCCGTCTAATTTAAACACCCTGTTCCCCGACCAGGCGACGATGTCACCCTCTCTGGTAAAAGCAACCCGGCCCGTAGATTCAAAGGGAGTGATTGTCTTCCCCCAAACGGGGTTGAGGTTCAAATCGAACATCTGTAAGAAGCCCTGTTTTTGGGTGTTGAACCCCAACAGCAACCCGTACACGAGAATGCGGTTCCCACGGACCACCAAATTATACGTGAAGTGATCCACAGTACCTGGATCGAAGAACCGCAGGACGAGATTTTTCCCGGACGAGGCATCCCCTACACCTATGAATATCAATTCTTTAAGATCAATGTAATAGCTGCCGTACAGGATGAAACGGTTGCCGGGGAGCACTTCCACCGATTTGAGGTTAAAATGCCCGGAATCCTGAGGAAATACAGACGACCATAGCCGTTTTCCACAAAAGTCATAGCGGCTCACCTGAATATCCGGCTGAATGGCTCCGTTGCGCAGTGTGTTGAGGGCACTGCCCGCCACCAACAGCTCCCCTCCTTCCACCGCCGCCACCGTCTGACGGCTGTGATCGCCCAACTGTTTGAAGGTGGCAAAAAAGGACTGCCCTGCCGATCGAGAGGGGATTCCCCCTCCCAATACAGCGGCGATGACCAGTGTCCACAACTTCAGCTTCATAGCGCCGTCAAGGGGTTAAGGTAGCCAGGATTTTTCTGTTCTGGCCCAGGCACTCAATTTTAGCTACTTCCCCGGAAAGCATGCCGACCGATACGCCCTGGGAGAAGAATCCACTTCCTCCAAAGCACCACTGCGCTTGAATCTGCCCGTTTTTAAAGTGCGTTATAGCCTTCACCGTCCCAGGAGGCAGCTTCACAAAACGCCGGGAGGACGGGTTTTTCAGTGCGAAGGCAAGCATGTGGTCGTTATGCTGGGAAGCCACTACCAACAGGTTGTCTTTTTGAGGAATCTGGATAAGCCCCCTTCCCTCACCCGGTACGAAAAAACCGGATTCTTCGGGCTTCAACGGGTAGAAGCCTTTCTTAGTATCGTTGATGAGCACCAATCCGTTCAACGCATCCGCTCTTCCCTGACGGATTTCCATTCCATAATCATTACCGGTCAAAAGGAGATCCACATAGCGATCCCCATTGACATCCACCGGAAGGATCCCGAAAATAGGGGCGAATTGCGCCTCCTTCGGAAGGCTGTGGTAGCGGAAGCGGTTATTGCCCAGGTTTTCTATCCAGACGCTTTCCATAGTGTGCGCCCAGTCAACCCGCAGGCCCTGGGTGTCCAATTTGGCCAGTGCTCCGGGAATATCGGTTTCCCCAAACTCTCCGAAGGAGTTGTAGAATTTCTGGATACCCGAAAACTGTTTCTTCATGTCCAACAGCGGATGATAAAAGTAGTGCCGGATTTGTCCGGCGCTGTCCGGCCAGTAGCAACCCATAAAAGGGTCCAGGCTGCCGTTGTGGTCAAAGTCATTCGTATAGAGCGCGAAGGGAAATTCCGGGCTGCAGCGGAAGTACAGGTTTGAGCCGTAATTGCCCGCCACAAAGTCCACATCCCCGTCATTATCCAGGTCGCCTTGCGCCAGGGAGTTGTACCATCCGTTCTTCCCGGAATCAGGAAGACGGGTCAACTTCCCCTTTCTATTCTCCAGCAACTGAACGGGCTTCCATTTTGCAGCCAGCACCAGGTCGGGCCATCCGTCGTCGTTGAAATCCGTCCATAGTGCGTCGGTGCTCAGGCCCACCTCAGACAGGACGGGCTGGGACGTGGAGATGTCGGTAAAGCGGCATTTCCCGCCCTCGGTATCGTTGCGCAGCAAGAGAGTAGGCTCGTGACCGGGATACGCGAAAGGCTGTACATAGCCCCCGATTAGCAGGTCTTGGTCGCCATCCCGATCAAAATCCGCAGACTTGACGAAACTGGAGTTGTACCGGAGGGAAGGCAGGGCCTCGGGAGCAGGGGAAAAGTTGCCTTTCCCATCGTTGAGGCAGAGGATATCCTGAAGGGCCGGATGGCCAGAAGGGTACTGGGCACATCCGCGTGCCAAAAAAAGATCGGAATCCCCGTCGCCGTCCGCATCGAACAAGAGGATACCCGCATCTTCTTCCAGGTCCTCGGGAAATTTCACCGAGAGGTCCTTCCAGGCAAAGGTACCGTTGGCCTGCTGAATGCCGACCCGGTTCTTTCTTTTCCGGCCGCTGCCCGTGACGATATCCTCCCGACCATCTCCATTGATGTCGGCAGCAGCGAGCGCAGGCCCGAGATTGGAAAATTTGTGCGGAATCGTGCGCTGGAAATTGAAGTCTATAAAATCATCGTCTTCCAGGGAAATATCGAGCCCTTTCCGCCCGGCGACCGCCCGCAGCGGGAGGCTATCCACTTCCGGGAACGAAAAGAGGTGAGGTTTTTTTACTTCATCGTCGTACGCGATCCGGACGGTCGTATTGACGGACGGGTTTTCTATTTTAGAACTGAGACCATCCGGCCAAACGATTACCAGGGAATCCACTTTCCCTTCCGCGCCCAAGCCAAAGTGCCGGGTTTTTTCAGGAGCCGACAAATACCCTCTTGCAGACATTACTTTCTGTTCCTGTACCTTCCCTCCAAAGTAGCAATACACGGTACTGCCCAAGGCGTCCCGGTTTGTGCGGTTACCGCTGAGTTCTACTCGCAGGAAACGCGCCGCCGGGTTGCTGGTGGGATTGCTGTTGTTGCGAAACAAAAAAGCAGGGTCATCCATGTTATTTACTACCAGGTCCAAATCCCCATCCGCATCTAAATCGGCATACACTGCGCCGTTGGAAAAGGAGGGATAGGCGAGCCCCCATTCGCCCGCTACCGACTGAAAACTCAGATTGCCCTGGTTGTGGAACATGAAGTTAGGAGATTTTACGGCCGGTATCGCTGCGAGCAACTGTTCCTGGCTTACCAATTTCTCTGCATACACCCGATACACCCCAAAATCCTGGTCGGTGACATCTTTGGGAAAACCGTTGGCCACATAGAGGTCCTGCCAGCCGTCGTTGTCAAAATCTGCAAATAAGGTAGCCCAACTCCAATCTGTTTCGTGTACACCTGCCATCAGGCCCACTTCGCTGTACACCGGCATCCGGGTTAGCGGGTCTATCCCCGTGTGTAGTTGCAACGTATTCCTGCCGTACTGATGGACATGTTGGTATTTTACGGTATTGATCTCTATTTGGTAGTTGTAGGGGCCCTGGAAAAGTTTCTTTCTCTTGTTGTGATACGGCTGCATTTCCGCCGTGAAAATATCCGTCTGCCCGTCGTTATTGATATCTCCGGCGTCGCTCCCCATCGCTGTCTGGCTTAAATGTTTGAACGTTCCCCTGATTTGATTTCGGAACGTACCGTCTCCATTGTTCACGTACAGGATATCGTCGCTGAGGTAATCGTTGGCGACATACACATCGGGATATCGGTCCTGGTTGATATCCAGAATCAACATGCTATGGCTGTAACCATCGTGTACAAGCCCTGCCTCCAGGGACACATCGGTAAAAACGGGATGCCCGGAGCTCGCATCGAAATCGTTTCTCAGCAGGATATCCCGGTTTATGGCATCATTGCCCAGCCGCGAATCCTTGAACTCGTTTGGATAGATTACATCCATAAAATTGACGGCAATCAAAGCATCCAGATCGCCGTCCAGGTCATAGTCGAAGAACTGGGCATTGGAGGAATGGGAAGTATGGGCCAGGCCATAGGCCTCGGCCATTTCCGCGAAGACGGGTATTCCCTCTTTGTTGTTCCCCTGGTTGATGTACAGCAGGTTTTTCCGGTCTTTGGGGAAAGGCCGGAGGGTGTTGCAGATGTAGATGTCCGATAATCCGTCGTTATTGATATCCACGACATTCACGCCGGAGGACCAGTACTCCGGGTTGGGTTTGCGCAGACCTGCCACCTGGGTGACATCCCTGAACCCAAAGTTGCCCTGGTTGAGGTATAAACGGTTGTCCACCTGGTTGCCGGTAAAAACGATGTCTGGTAGGCCATCCTGGTTAAAATCTCCTACTCCAACCCCTCCTCCGTTGTAAAAATACTCCGTATTCAGGATATTGAAGGTGTCGCTACTCACTACGGTATTTGCAAAGTCAATACCGGACTGCGCAGGTTCGATTCGGTCGAATAAGGTCGGCTCTGCGGTGTCGCATCCGTATATCAACAGCAAGCCAATCATCAAAACGGTAGGCAAAGCAGTGTTCATGTTGCGTTGGTTTTGTTGCCAGGGCTTCTTCCAAACTTCTGAAAGTTTCTTTTATCCCATTGCCCTCTTCAAAAAGCTCCTTCTGAAACAACGCTAATATAATCTCAATTTTCGCAAAGCAAAAATTAGACTTGTTGCGAGTTTAATGCTCGCAACAAGTCAATACCATCCTGGCCATATAAAAAAAGCCATACCGGAAAGATTCCGGTATGGCTTTTTTATATCATTACGCTTGTGGCGAGTCTAAGGCTCCCAACAAGTCTAATA
>CAZSMU010000112.1:10197-12830 GCA_964607915.1 uncultured Haliscomenobacter sp. | reverse complement strand
TGAACACAAAACTATGCCCTTTTTACATACAGCGCAATGTGTGTTTCTCATTTTAAGATTTATGCAACATGCACACGCATCTGTATAGGCAATGATTATTTTGAAATTCCACCTATAAACCTATTTATTTTTGCGTTTATTGCGCAAATCCTGAGTATTTTTCATTTTATTTTTGGGCCAACAAAACATGGGACTGTATTTTATTTTTATTCAATTTTAACATTTTTTTAACTATTGACATGGCTGGTATTTTCTGCTGGAAATGAGAATAGCTTATTTTTGACTCGGTGAGAAAACCCCGAATACGCTCTGAAAGAATCCGGTACGAACCATAACTATGAACAAGACGACCATACAAGTCCTCGCTTTTGGTATTGCACGCGATATCATCGGTACCTCTTCGCTTGATTTGGAAGTCCGCGAAGGGCTTAGCGTGGCAGAACTGCGGCAGTATATACAACAAACCTACCCGCAATTAGCTCAGCTTCGCAGTCTGGCCATTGCCGTAAATAGTACCTATGCATCCGACGAACAATGGATTTATCCGGGAGATGACGTGGCGCTAATCCCCCCTGTGAGCGGGGGCTGAACAGAGGCGTACACTTCCCTGGACCTAATTATGCCGGGCGACTGGGCCGCACCTCAATCTTACTGGGCAGAGTGCGAGGGTGCATGTGCAATAAATCGCGTACGATTTGCCCTATATCCTCTGGCTGGATTTTCCAGCTATCCTTTGGATTGGGGACGTGGTCGTTGAAATAGGTAGCTACCGAACCCGGCATAATCGTGGTGACTTTCACCCCGTCGTTGCGCACGTCGAGCATAACCGCCTGGGTAAAGCCTACCAACCCGAATTTACTCGCGTTGTAGGCAGCCCCTCCTGCAAAGAAATTGGCACCGGCCAGGCTGGCAATCGTGATGAGGTAGCCCTTGGAAGCCTTTAGCGCCTCAAGTCCGGCTTTTACTGTATAAAAAACCCCCGTCAGATTGGTATCTATCGTCTCCTGCCATTGTTCGGCACTCATAGATCCGATGGGCGAAAAATGCCCAACACCGGCATTGGCTACCAATACGTCTATCCGCTGCCAAGCCCCCAACACTTTTTCTACGCAAGCCTGCTGTGCAGCAAAACTGCGTACATCCGCCTCTATACCCATTGCTCGCCCTGGCCCTATTGCGTTTAAACGCTCTGCCGCCGCAAGGGCTTCTCCCTCATTCCGGCTGCTTATCGCCACGTACATGCCTTCGCGTACCAAAATTTCGGCAATCCCATATCCAATCCCTTTGCTGCCTCCCGTGATTAGGGCCGTCTTTTCTGCTAACATAGCCATAGATTCATTTTTTAGACTTATTGACGGAACAATCCCGGGGATTGCATGGTTCTCATCCGCCCTACAGTCAGCGACGAATTCCGTCTATCTACCCAACCCGCTTGCGATTCTATACAGCAAGTATAAAATGGTTTGAAATATGGCCCGTAAAACTTAATTTCGTTGCATTGGGAATAGACTGTTGCGAAGGATCAAACTTCGTTGATACGCACAAAACTTATTGATCACGAATATTGCATACTTATGAAACCACTTTGGGGTATTGATATGGGGGGCACTAAAATCGAAGGGGTCATTCTGCACAGCAAGGAAAACCCGGAAGTGCTGACCCGTTTGCGTGTGCCCACCGGCAGCGCACAAGGCTATACGCACATCATTCATCAAATAGGGGAGTTGATACGCCTCATGCGCGAAGATTCCGGAATGGAACCGGAAATTATTGGCATGGGCCATCCGGGTGCCCTCGACCCGCAAACGCAAACGATGAAGAATAGCAATACCACCGCTGTCAATGGTATGCCCTTCAAACAAGACCTGGAGGCCGCCCTCGGCATCCCATTCGTCCTGGCCAACGACGCCAATTGCTTCGCAGTAGCAGAGGCCAACATGGGTGCCGTCAAAAGCCAAATGCCCGACGCCCGTATGGTCTTCGGGGTCATCATGGGTACCGGGGTAGGCGGGGGAATCGTCATAGATGGCAAGGTTTGGAACGGCCGCCAGGGTATCGGTGGGGAATGGGGCCATAGCTACCTCGATGACTCCGGAGGAAAATGCTATTGCGGACAAACCGGATGCGTCGAAACGCTCCTGTCCGGCCCGGCCTGCGAACGCTATTACGAAAAAATAAGCGGTACCCGACGCCCACTCCCCGAAATCGTTCAACAATATGAGACAGGAGAAGCCGCCGCCATAGAAACCCTCGACCGCTTGATGCACTTCTTTGGAAAGGGAATGGCCAACGTCATCAATATCCTGGATCCGGATGTCATTGTCCTCGGGGGAGGGGTCGGAAATATAGATATGCTCTATACCAAAGGCGTGGAAAAAGTGCGCGAATTCGTCTTTAACCCGCGCCTGGATACGGTTTTCCTAAGGCCCCAACTCGGCGATAGCGCCGGGGTGTTCGGTGCCGCATTCCTAGTAGCCTGAATCTTCTATGCTTCGACATAGGCAAAATCGTTCCCCTGTCGGTACAACCTTTTTTAGCTAAAAACGTCTATAAATAGGATTTTGAAGCTGTGCAGCGGAATACACAGCGCACTGCTCGAGTAGGCTTGTTTCGAGGAGTCGACGAGGAAAAAG
>CAZSMU010000112.1:0-10097 GCA_964607915.1 uncultured Haliscomenobacter sp. | reverse complement strand
AAGCCTAACAAAAAAGCGGGCCAAGTAGTACACTGGCCCGCTTCTGCAAACGCCTTTAAAAGAGTTTTTTCATACTAATCCTGTACGACGTTGCCGCCATGATGTATATGCGCGGCAACTTTTTTTTACACCATCAAAACTAAGCCAATTCTTTTAATTGACAAAGATTATTCCTTTTTTGGCCTATTTTTCCGTTATTTCTGCGCTTTTCTGACCAGCCTCAATGCAATCGTAAAAAACAGGAAATTGGGTAGCCATGCCCCGAGCCACGCGGGTACATCGCTGTCCTGTGCAAAGGTCGAAGCAAATTTGGACAAAAATACATACAGCGCTCCCAAGCCAATCCCCATCGCTAAATGTAAACCCACTCCGCCTCTAACCTTACGGGCAGCAATCGCAACACCGATAATCGTAAGGATAAAAATGGTTATCGGCTCCGCCGTACGCCGCTGTAACTCTAAATCGTACTTGCGGATATTCCCGGCACCCCGGGCACCAAGCAGATGGATGTGGCGCACTAACTGGCGGGTACTCATCATGCTCTGCTGGGAGGTGTAATCCACAAAATCTGCGGGCGACAGATTCAGCACCGTATCGAGCTGCCGCCCTATTCCTACAAAAAGCCGCTCCCGAATCGTATCTGGAAAAGTCCGGGATTCATAGTCGTACAAGCGCCACTTCTGCGTCTTTTGCTGCCATTGGGCACGGTCTGCTTTCAACAAACCCGTCAGGCGCTGCCCTTCGAAATGCTCAATGCGAAAGTCGCGCACACTGCTATCGCTCTTGCTGTAGTACCCAATATATACCTTCTTACCGGGCGCGACGAATAAATGAATATCCCGGACCCGAGCCTTGTCTTCATTTTTTGATATATACGTATATAATATTCTAAACATGTGCTTGTTGCCGGCTGGTATAAGCACATGGGTGCCAAACAGGTAGAGTACGGTTAAAACGCCAGCAGAAAAAAGATAGGGACGCAAAAACCGGTTAAAACTCACTCCCGCATTCAAGATGGCTATGATTTCCGAATTGAACGCTAATCGAGAGGTGAAAAAAATGACCGCGATCAGCGTGAACAGCGGCCACAGCAAACCCGTCATATAGAGAATGAAACTGGGGTAATATTCCACGAATATCTCCGACCTGGTAATGGGCTCTTCAATGAACTTTTCCACCTTCTCACTGAAGTCAATGATGACCGAAATCAGCGTAAATATGAGCACAGTAAAAAAAAAGGTGGAAAAGAACTTGCGGATGATGTAGCGATCGAGCGTAGTAAACATAGATATTCCCAACGGGCCAGGTTTATTAAAGCCGCCGTTCCAGCTCAGGAAGCAGATGCTTTTTCCATTCAAAAAAGGTACCCTGCTGGATTTGCCGGCGCGCCTCCCGAGTCAACCATAAGAAAAAAGACAGGTTGTGCAGGGTGGCGATTTGCGCACCCAATATTTCTTTGCTGTGCAGGAGGTGCCTGAGATAAGCCCTGGTGTAAAAACGACTGCTGGGACAGTCGCTTTCTTCGTCTATCGGGCTAAAGTCCTCCTTCCACTTGAGATTTTTGATGTGGATAATCCCTCTCTTTGTATATAACACCCCATGCCGCGCATTGCGGGAAGGAAGTACACAGTCGAACATATCTATGCCTAATGCTATACTCTCCAATATATTCGAGGGCGTACCCACCCCCATTAAATACCGGGGTTTTTCCTTGGGCAGGATGCCACAGACCAGCTCGGTCATGGCGTACATGTCTTCGGCAGGCTCTCCCACGGAAAGGCCGCCAATGGCATTACCCGGACGATTAAAGGATGCTACCACCTCGGCGGATTCACGGCGCAAATCGGGAAAGGTGCTGCCCTGTACAATGGGAAAAAGCGTTTGCCCGTATCCGTATAACCCCTCCGTTTCGTCAAAACGCCGGCAACACCGGGCCAACCAGCGATGCGTCAGCCCCATGGAGCTTTTGGCGTATGCGTAGTCGCAGGGGTACGGCGTACATTCGTCAAAAGCCATGACGATATCCGCCCCAATCTGACGCTGGATATCCATGACGGATTCAGGGGTGAATACATGGGACGAGCCATCAATATGCGAACTGAACAACACTCCCTCCTCGCTAATCTTGCGCTTATGGCTCAAAGAGTAAATCTGGTACCCGCCACTGTCGGTCAGGATGGGGTAAGCCCAACTATTGAACCGGTGCAGACCACCTGCTTTTTCCAGGGTACCAACCCCGGGCCGCAAATATAAGTGGTAGGTATTGCCCAGGATGATTTGCGCCTGCACCGCTTCCTTCAACTCATACTGATGAACCGCCTTCACACTTCCCAAAGTCCCCACCGGCATAAAAACAGGTGTACGGATTTCCCCGTGCGCGGTTTGGATACAACCCGCACGGGCACTTGTGCTCGAGTCCTGACTTTCTACGGTGAACGAAAACAAAATGTGCGTTTTTAAAAATGGATAAATACTGCCTCACAAATCGTAGCGATGCTTGTCGAGTTTGAGCAATACTCCTATCATGATGGAGAAGCTCAACAAAGCTGACCCCCCCTTGCTCACGAATGGCAGTGGGATTCCTATGATAGGTACTAAACCCATCGTCATCCCTATGTTAATAAAAAAGTGTACAAAGAAAATTCCGGCTAAGCAATATGCGTATATCCTGGAAAACGCAGATCGCTGCCGCTCCGCAATCGTCGTCAGGCGAAGCAATAAAAAAAGAAACAGGACAATGGTCGTGAAGCTGCCGATGAAGCCGTGTTCTTCGCCAATCGTACAAAAGATGAAATCCGTCGATTGCTCAGGGACATAATTCAACTTCGTCATCTGGCCTTGCAGAAAACCCTTCCCCTCCAAACCACCCGAACTAATAGCCATTTTGGACTGGAGCAGGTTGTAAAGCGAACCCTGAGGATCGCACTTGGAAGGGTTGAGCCATACATTGATGCGATCCTGCTGGTGTGGCTTGAGCAAATCGTTGAACCCGTAATTCGCAGCAGAGGACAAACCGATGCCAACTACTACAGCCAAAGCCAGGGGCACAACCTGCCGAGGCCCCCTCCGGCTGAATATATAAAAGGCCCAAACACCTAATACAATCCCACCTGCGTACAACACCTGTGGAAGCGATACCCAAAAATGCAGATACACCGCTCCAATAGTTGCCAGTATCCACCCCCTGCGCCACCACCGCCTGTGCTGCGGCTGCTGAAATGCCAAGATGCCCAGCGCTGTCAACACCAGAACCATAGCAATATCCAGGGGTGAAAATAAAAAACCGAGCAACAACATCGCTCCTAAAAAGCCTGCAATCCAGTAGTACAGCGGGGAAAGACCTTCCCGGTACATCGCCACCAAAAAGGAACTGAACACCAGCGTAGAACCCATATCCGGCTGCAAAAGAATCAAACCGGCCGGAAGTGCAATAAACCCAAACGCGATTACCTGGTGTCTGACCTTTTTCAAACTGGTCTTGAACTGCCCCAGATAGGCCGACAGCGCAAGCGCCGTACCGAACTTGGCAAACTCCGACGGCTGTATGGTAGCCCCCCCAATAGAATACCAGGACGTAGCCCCCTTGATAGTAGAGCCAAACACCAGTACGCCGGCCAAAAACAACAACGTCGCCGCGTAAAGGGGATACGCAAAGGTCTGCCAAAACTTCCAGTCAATAGAGTAAATCAACAACAGCACAAAAAAGGATATCCCAGCCCATATCATTTGTTTTCCCGCAGAAGACTGCAGAAATCCAATCTTCTGCATCTCCGTCTCCGTCACGGAATAAATCATCAACCAGCCTAAAATGACAACCGACAGGTAGATGGACAACATGGGCCAGTCCAGATTTTTTGTACTGCCAAGCCTGTTCAGCATTGCGTTTTTTTAGTTGCGCCTTCTTACTATATAAGTCTAATATACCGTGCCGAGCAATTGCTGTGGCTCTATCTCGTCATCCTGTACTATGTAAGAACTGGGGTACGACGAGCGCAGGAACTGCTGCAAGCGATACGCGTCCAACTTGTCGGTGAAGGCCCCCGCCCGAAGCATGTAGTACGGCCGATTGTGTACAGACGTCAACACCAGATTGGGATACTGGGCGCGAAATGCATTTCGAACCTGATCCAGACGGTCGCGGTCGGTAGTGGATAGAACCTGCACCCTCCAGCCCTTGATGAAGGATGTCGCCCGGTTGGATGCAATATAGCTTTGCATCGCCTGCTGCACCTCAACGGATTCTACAAACTGGACCCGGGCAGGGGATTGCGTCTGGCCGAAAACCCAAACCGGCGCAACGGTGCATAACAAAAGGAATAAACGGTGCATATTGCCCTGATTTGGGCGTAAATATACCAAAAAAATCTGCTTTATTCACTCTTTTGCATCATCTGAACCCCCGCTGAGGTGCCGATGCGCTGAACCCCTGCTGCAATATATGCTTCTGCCTGCTCCCGGCTGCGGATCCCCCCGGAGGCCTTGATGGCAATTTTGTTGCCCAATAGGCGCTGAAGGGTCTGCACCGCTTCCATAGTCGCCCCACCGCCGTTGAAGCCGGTTGAGGTTTTGGCAAAATCCGGCTGGATAACCAACAATATCTCAGAGAGCTTTTCCAACTCTTCTGTGCTCAGTAGGGCCGTTTCTAAGATAATCTTGATTTTCTTGCCCCTCAAACGAACCGCCGTGCACATGCTGTCAATGTCGTTCTGCACAAATCCCCATTGCCTGCTCTTCACCGCGCAAATATTGATGACGCCGTCTATCTCATCCGCACCGTCGTCTATGGCACGCTTGATCTCCTCCACCTTCGCAGGGGTGTTGGAATATCCCAGCGGAAAACCAACCACCGTGGCCACCTTCACCAGGGAGTGTACGCTGTCGAAATGCTGGCGCACCATCGGTACAAAAAATGGAGGCACGCAAACCGCAGCGAATTTGTACTGCACCGCTTCCTCGCAAAGCTTGCGAATATCGCTTTCGGTACAATCTACCTTTAACAGGGTATGGTCAATGTAGGAGGCTAAATCCATATATTCGGACGTGTTGCAGAGCGAAGGGCTACGACGAACTCAACTGCTGCCGGGACGCTCCCCACTCTTTTGTTTTTTTGGTTTCCAAACAATTTGCGCCCGCAATTTAGGCATTTTATCATTATGTACACGTGATATCTTGTAAAGAATTGTTAGGCTTGTTGCGAGGGGGCAGCGTATTCCCAAACTATTTATAGGCTCAATAGTTCCATGAATTCTTCGATTCCAACAACTGCAACTTTTGGAAATTCGATTTCATTAAGAATCCTGAAATGCTTATCATTACTGACTATGAATTTGGCGTTTGCTGCCACCGCGCAATCCGTAAATTTATTGTCGTCCTCATCTTCCTTAATTATCCCCCAATTAAAGAAAACTTCCGTTCGTAGCACATTCTGGCAATTCAATAATACTTCCGCAATATTAGCCGCCACGCTGATGTTGGCTTTCCTTTCTAAAACTTCCAGATACTCTGACAGTACCTCATTGCTGATTGCAAGTTGGAACTTCCCGTCCAAAAGTGCATCAAAAATAGGTCGATACCGGGATTTTGTTGGAATAGAAACTAACAAAACATTGGTATCCAGTACAACACGCATCAATATCTGGATTTTATCCTCATGTGTTCCTCTGCCCAATCTCGCATCGTTTCATCAGACCAGTTGCGTTGATCCCAGAGCATATCCATTTCCTCGGTTGCTTTATCTGCAAAATAGCGGGTAAGCAATACTTTTATCTCCCTCAGTTGCTCTTCTTTGAGGGGAATAGAAAATATTTTCAACAATTCCAGCTGTAGTTCGGTGAGTCCTTTTACTGCTTCCATAAAAATTTGTTTTTCAAAAAGATAACAACTTTTTAAATCCGGGAGTTTCCAATGATGAGCCGTTCCCCCAATCTTTGAATCTATCGCCTCGCTCTGCCTGTTTACACCACCCCGGCTCCCAGGTTATTTCGGCCTCGCATTTTTTGATTTCCATAGCGCGGGATTGGGATTGGGACCCATTTGGAGCACGAGCTCCCCGCCTTGCACGATCTCCGCATGCGTCAGATAGCTGCGTACCATCGGCTTCCCGTTGAGGGTCGCCGATTGGATGTACTTGTTCTTGGCGCTATTGCCGTTTGCAGTGATTACAAAGGTTTTTCCGTCCTGCCCCGGCAGTGCCACGCGCTGGAACAGCGGACTCCCCAGCACATATACGCCGGAAGCCGGATTCACCGGGTACAACCCCGCCGCACTGAACACGTACCACGCCGACATCTGCCCGCAATCCTCATTGCCGCATAGCCCGGCAGGGGTATTGTTGTACTGCGTTTCCATGATCTGGCGCACCAGGGCCTGCGTTTTCCACGGTGCCCCCGCATAGTTGTATAGATAGGCGATGTGGTGACTGGGCTCATTCCCGTGGGCATACTGTCCAATCAACCCGGAAATATCGCTGGACTTATTCTCGCCCTTGATTTCAGAAGACTCGGAAAACAACCGATCCAGCTTTTTTACAAATGGCTCGTCCCCCCCAAACAGAGCGATCAGCCCGTATGGATCATGGGGCACAAACCAGGAGTGCTGCCATGCATTACCCTCCGTATATTCCGCTACCTCAAAGTTATGATCGGAAAGCTTGGGGTCAAAAGGACTTTTCCATTTGCCATCTGCCATCTTGGCCCGCATGAAGCCCGTACCGGAATCAAACAGGTTGCGGTAATGCTGGGCGCGTTTTTCATACGCCGCTGCATCCTCCGCCTTGCCCAGGGAATGTGCCATCTGGGCAATACACCAGTCGTCGAAGGCGTATTCCAGCGTCTTCGTCACCGACTGACCGTCCTTTTCGTACGGGATATACCCAAATTCCCGATTGAAATTGGTACCCCGAATATTCTGAGCCCCGCTTTTCAAAAGCGCCTCGTATGCCAGGTTTACGTCGTACCCGCGGAACCCTTTCAGATACGCATCTACCACCACTGGCACAGCGTGGTAGCCGGTCATCGTGTTGGTCTCATTGCCTAATAAAGACCATACCGGCAATAAACCATACTGTTGGTAATGGTCGAGCAGGGATTTAATAAAATCGTTGATCCTGTCCGGCTGCGTCAGCGTGTACAGCGGGTTGGCCGCACGGAAGGTATCCCAAAGGGAAAAAATATCGTACCGCCGGTAATTTTTGGCCGAATGGACCTTGCCGTCCGGGCCAAAGTAGTTGCCGTTGGCATCGGAAAACTGAACCGGGGCAAGGGCAGTGCGGTAAAGGGAGGTATAAAAAGTGGTCTTGAGCGCATCGTCGCCTTCTACGCGTATTTTAGAGAGTTCTTCTTCCCATAGTCCAGCCGCATCGGTGCGAACCTGGTCAAAGGGCTTGCCTTCCAGCCCGGCCAAAGCGCCTTCTATATTGGCCGAGGAAATACCTACCTCTACTTCGAGTATCTGGCGAGGAAGCGACGCAAAGAAAAACTGGGCGCGGCTGCCCGCCCCCTTGGGGGATTGCTCGTCTTTTGCCCACCTGGAATCTATTATGCTGTACGAAGCAACCGGATGACTGAATTGCATCGCAAAATATACCCGCTGGTTCTTGGCCCACCCCGTTGAATAGCGGTACCCCGTCACCAGACGGTCATTGACCAGCTGAATATGGGTCTCCGTCGGCGAGTCCCAGTTCATGGCGTGGGCAAGGTCCAGAATCAGCGATGCCTTCGCCCCAACCGGAAATGTGTAGCGGTGCATCCCGGAGTGCATCGTTGCCGACAACTCAGCCCAAACTCCATTGTTCAACTTGACCGAGTAGTATCCCGGACTGGCTTCTTCCTGCGCATGGGAAAACGTGGCGAGGTACGGCTTCTTCAACGGGTCGGCGATATCTGCTTCCAATGGTATGCGCTTCGTAGCCGGCATGACCAGCACGTCATATAAGTCGCCAATGCCGGTGCCGCTCAGGTGGGTGTGACTGAAGCCGACTATCGTCGTATCGGCATAGTTGTAGCCGGAACACCAATCCCAGCCTTGCGTACCGTTGTCCGGACTGAGCTGAACGGCTCCAAAGGGTACCGTAGCCCCCGGGTAAACATGCCCGTGCTCAGCCGTACCCATGAAGGGGTTTACGTATCGCAGGGGAGAGTCGGCCCGCTGGCTGATGACCGATGTACAAACAAACATCAGGAAAGAAAAAAGGAGAACAGTGCGAACTACGAACATAGCTTTTAAAAGTTTTTTAGAACGTGTGCGGGATTTATGGCAAAAAAAAAGGCGCTTGTCACGTAAACGCCGCAATTTTTGTGAAATTTACGGCAAATTCACGAATCCCAGCTAGGAATTTTTACCCGTTATTTGCCTGAAGCCTATACCGCATGCGAAAAATAACACACCGTAAACTCCTCGAAAGCGCCTGTGTCTCCGCTCTTTTTCTGCTGGCCGCCTGTGGCACGCAGCTGCAACAGCCCTTCTCCGCAAAAGATGTCCGTGCGGCACAACGCGTGCTGGGCCTGGGGTTCACCCCCGCTCAAATAGATACTATGTACCGCTATCTGGAGCGAAACCTGAAAGGGTACAAGGCTATGCAAAAAATACCACTGGACTATCAAATCCCCCCGGCTCTCTACTTCGACCCCAGACCAGATGGTTTTGCCATACCCGCCGAAACGACCTCACCAGACTGGGGACTACCAGATACCGCTGCCCTGCCTGAAAATCCGGAAGATCTCGCATTCCTTTCCGTCGGAGAACTGTCTGCCCTGCTCAAAAACCGGCAAATCAGCTCCGAATCGCTCACCCGCCTGTTCCTGGAGCGAATGCGCCGCTACGATGCGTCACTCCGTGCCGTCGTCACCCTCCTGGAGGAACACGCCCTGCAACAGGCTCGACAAGCCGATGCAGAAATAGCAGCAGGACGCTATCGGGGCCCTTTACACGGCATCCCGTACGCCGCAAAAGACCTGTTTGCATTTTCAGGACACCCAACTACATGGGGGTCAACTCCTTATAAAAATCAGGTTTTTGATCACACCGCTTCCGTCATCACCCGCCTGGATACAGCGGGTGCTGTACTGCTGGCTAAAGTGAGTACGGGCGCACTCGCCCGGGGCGATGTCTGGTTCGGTGGCATGACCCGCAACCCCTGGGACACACTGCAAGGCGCCAGTGGCTCTTCCGCCGGCTCCGCTGCCGCTGTTTCGGCAGGCTTGTGTGCTTTCGCCATCGGAACGGAAACGCTAGGCTCTATCGTAGCCCCCTCCGCCAGATGTGGGGTCACCGGCTTGCGCCCTACCTATGGGCGCGTCAGCAGGGCCGGCGTAATGACCTTGTCCTGGACAATGGATAAAGTAGGCCCTATCGGAAGAAACGCCCTGGATTGCGCACTCGTCCTAGAAGCTATCCGCGGCCAGGACAGCAAAGACCGAAGTGTCCAGGATGCGCCTTTCTCCTTTCAAGCCAGACAAAATCCGGCCTCCCTGCGCGTGGCTTACCTGAAAACGGCTTTCGATAAAGACAGTACAAAGGCGGGCGAAAATAACCGCGCCGCCCTTCAGGTTTTTCGCGATTTAGGCCTCTCCCTCACAGAAGAAACCCTGCCCGATTCCTTCCCCTACAGCGCCTTCGATATCATCCTGCGCGCCGAATCCGGTGCCTTTTTTGACGATTTGATCCGCTCCGGGCAGGTGGACCAACTCGAAGAACAACACGAAGGCTCCAGAGCCAACTCCCTACGACAAGCCCGGTTCATCCCAGCCCCAGAATACCTGCAGGCAAATCGCCACCGAAAACAACTCCAGGAAGCTATGGGCCGCCTCATGCAGCGCTACGACGTACTCATAGTACCTCCCACCGGCAGCGAACAGAACTTACTCAGCAATCTCACCGGGCATCCGGCACTGGCACTGCCCACCGGACTCGACCAGCGAGGCCGACCGTCCTCTATCACCTTGCTCGGAAACCTATACGACGAAGCGGCTATTCTGGAACTCGGCCATGCTTTTCAACAAAAAACAGCCTTCGAAACACTCCATCCCCCCTTATTCCTTGGAAAAGTCAACTAAATATAATAGACTTGTTGCGAGGGGGATCATCGCGGGGTCAAAAAG
>CAZSMU010000111.1:0-12924 GCA_964607915.1 uncultured Haliscomenobacter sp. | reverse complement strand
TGTCCGAGCTTTCGAGCCGCCGCGTCAACCGCCCCGAGGACGTTGTCAAGATGGGATTAGCGATGAAGATATCGCCGCCGGCCGCCTTCGGCTCGAACACGTCAGCACGATGAGCCAGGTGATCCAACAGGAAAGCGTCGTGCGCCGCGTGGGCTGTCTGTCAGGCCCCAACCTGGCCGAGGAAATCCTCGGAGGGCTTCCCACTGCAACCGTCATCGGCACGGTGTTCAATGAAGTATTCCAGGAGGGCAAAGCGGTGCTCGGCAGCGAGCAGTTCCATGTGTTTCACACACAGGACATCCTGGGTGCCGAACTGGCCGGGGCACTGAAAAACACCATCGCTCTGGGGTCCGGTATCTTGCGGGGGAAAGGATTGGGTAAAAACATACAGGCCATGCTCATCACCCGCGGCCTGGTAGAAATGATCCACTTCGGCAATGCCTTTGGCGCCGAGAACAACGCTTTCCTTGGCACCGCCGGCATCGGCGACCTGGTGGCGACGGCCACCAGCAAAAAAAGCCGCAACTTCACCTTCGGATACCGGCTGGGGCGGGGCGAAACGTTTGCCGAAATCCAGCAGAGCATGCCCGAACTGGCCGAAGGGGTACGGACCTTGCACATCACCCGGCACCTGGCTCAGCACCTCAAACTGCGCATGCCGATCACGCAGATGCTGTACAACATAGTCTTCGAAGGCTACGATATAGACAAAGCCATCCGCTTTCTCATCAACTACCCCTACGATGTAGACGTGGATTTCCTCTAAGCCTGGCTCTGGTCGAACCAGACCGGCGTCTGGTCTTCGGGGTCGCCGTTGTAGCTCACCGTAATTTCCTCCCCTGCCTGGATATCGCGCCGGGCGATGATTTCGATGGCGTCCTGGTCAATGTCCACCAGGTAGCGGGCATTGGGGTCGTAGGCGTGGTTGTACAGGGAGCCGTAGCCCAGGGCTATGGCGCACTCGTTGTCTTCCCAGCCCCAGAGGAAATAGTAGTCGTGCAGCTTGGTGTCGTGTATGACGGGCAATTGTTCCGGAGGCAACACTACGACCGGGCAGATCTCGATGAGCGTTCCTTCCGCAATGGCGTCCCGACTGAATACTCCCCTGCCGCCCAGAGGGCTGGGAGCTATGTATAAAGGCACATATTGCTGCATGATCAGGGGATTTGAAGGATTTTATGGGTTTGAAGGCTTAGGCGCCAACGGGGATGCTTCAAGCAGTACTCCAAAGCCAGGCGGGTGTTGCGCACGGCGTCGGGCCCATCCATAGGCTGCAGGAAAAAGTACTCGAAATCCAGGTCTGTAAAACGCTCCGGCTCCGCCCCTGGTTGCGGGAATACCAGCTTCAGCTCGCTGCCTGCCCTGAGCACCAACTCCGCCCCTGCTTTGGGGCTCACGCAGAGCCAGTCAATGCCCTCGGGGGCCGCTACAGTGCCGTTGGTCTCCACCGCCACTTCGAAGCCTCGCCGGTGCAGGGCGGCGACCAGCGCGGCATCCAATTGCAGCAGGGGTTCGCCCCCCGTACAGACCACGTACGGCTTGCCCTCCGGGGCCGGCCACAGGGAAGCCACTTTTGAGGCCAGGGCATCCGCATCGGGATAGCGCCCTCCATTTTCCCCATCCGTTCCCCAGAAGTCGGTATCGCAAAATTGGCAAATGGCCTTATGGCGGTCTTCTTCGCGGCCACTCCAGAGGTTGCAGCCCGAAAACCGGCAAAAAACGGCAGGGCGCCCGCTCTGCCCTCCTTCCCCTTGCAGGGTATAGAATATTTCTTTGATCTTGTATGCCATAAAAAGAAACAAAAATAAGCGTAATATTGCAAATTCGTAACACTTGCGCAGTATGCAGTTTCTCTATCCCTTGTTCTTGCTCTCGGCTCTGAGTCTGGCGATTCCCATTATCCTCCATTTATTTTATTTCCGGCGGTTCAAAAAGGTGTATTTCACCAATGTCCGTTTCCTGCGGGAAGTCATGGAGGAGAACAGCGCCCGCTCGCGCCTGCGCAACCTGCTGGCCCTGCTCATGCGCCTGATGGCGCTGTTGTGGCTCATCCTCGGGTTTGCCCAACCTTTTTTTCCCGACGCCCCCGCCCAGACCCAGGGCTCCCGCGCCGTCAGCATCTACGTGGACAACTCCTTTAGCATGGGTGCCCTCAGCCAGGATGTGCCCCTGCTGGAACAGGCCCGTACCCGCGCCCGGGAAGTAGTGCGCTCGTTCGGCCCCGACGACCAGTTTCAGATCCTGAGCAACGATTTTTCCGGCCGCCAGCAGCGCTTGCTCAGCCAACAGGACGCGCTCGCCGCTATTGACGGCATCCAGCCTTCCCCGGAGTCGAGGACGATGTCCCTGGTGTTGCAACGCCAAAAGCAGGCCCTCTCCGCAAGCCGGGCAAATCTCCGCAGCGCCTGGCAAATTTCCGACTTCCAGCGCAGCGCCATGGATATCCGCGAATACGCCGACTCTGCCCTGGAGCTGAACCTGCTCCCCTTGCAGGCCGTACAACAACGCAATATCAGCATTGATTCCGTCTGGTTCGAATCACCGGTGCAAATGTTTAAGCAGACCAGCCCCCTGTTCGTACGCGTGCGCAACCACAGCAGCGACCCCGTGGAAAACATCCGCCTGTCGCTGGAATACCAGGGCCAAACCAAGCCGGTAGGAGTGCTCAGCATCCCCGCCGGTGCCACCGTCACCGATACAGCTATGCTGACCATCCTGAGGACGGGCTGGCAGGAAGCCCGCTTTTCCTTAACCGATTACCCGGTCCAGTTCGATGACCATTACTTTTTCAGCTTCCCCGTACAGGAGCGCATCCGGGTACTGGCTATCCACGAAGGCAGCGAAAACCGCTACCTCGGAGCGGCTGTGCGCGGCATGCCCTTGTTCGAACTGAATACGCAAAACAGCCAGGGATTAGAGTACTCCCGCTTCCGGGAATATCAGCTCATCATCCTGTCCGACCTGCTCTCCTATTCCTCCGGCATGGCCGATGAACTGAGGCGCTACGCAGAAGAAGGGGGCAACGTGCTGCTCTTCCCCGCCCCAGACGCCAACCTCGAAGGGCTGCGCAGCTTTCTGCGCGCCTTCTCTGCCAACGAACCCCTCGGCTTCGCAAAAATAAACAAACAGGCCAGCTCCCTCAACGTGGAGTCCTTTGTGTTCAAAGATGTCTTCGAAACGGTCAACGACAACCTACGCCTTCCCTCGGTACAGGGCGCATACCGCTTCCAGCAAGGCAGCAAGGGCGAAGAGCCCCTCCTCCAGTTCCGCGACGGCACCTCTATGCTGTCGGGCTACCGCATCGGAAAAGGCAACCTATACGTGTGCGCCGCCCCCCTCTCGGAAAACTACAGCAACCTCGTGCAAAGTGGCGAAATCTTCATCCCCATGCTCTACAAGATGGCCATTTCCGCCAGCAACGACCTGCGGATAGCTTATACGATAGGCCGCGATGAACTGCTCGAAGCCCAACGGCAAGACCAAAAGGCCGAGTCGGTCTTTAAAATGGGCGGCCCCAGCAACCTGGAATTTATCCCCGAGCAGCGCTCGGCAGGCAATACGCTGTTCCTGGGCATGGGCGGTCAGGTGCGCGAGGCCGGGCATTATTCCCTCTACCTCAACCCGGGGAGCCCCCTGCACACCTTCAGCTTTAATTACGACCGGCGCGAGTCTGCTATGGAATTTGTGCGTTCCGACGAACTGGCCGCCCTCGCCGGCCCAATGGCCAAAATCATCCAGGCCCGCAACGAAACGGTACTCGCCGCCCAAATCGAAGAACGCAGCCGCGGAAACACGCTGTGGCGCTGGTGCCTCCTGGCCGCCCTCCTGTTCCTGGCCGCCGAAGCAACGATCCTAAGATTCTGGAAGTGACATGAAACTACTCATCCGCAACACGGTCGTCATAGACCCTGCCTCGCCCTACCACGGCAAATCCGTGGACGTATTCATAGAAGGCGATAAAATCACCGGGATCGGAACGGGCCTGAAACACAAGGCCGACCGGGAACTCGAAGTGCCCGGCTGCCACCTCTCCCCAGGTTGGGTGGACCTCGGCGCACAGCCCATGGACCCGGGCTACGAACACCGCGAAGACCTGCAGTCCCTCGCCCGCGCCGCCGCCGCCGGCGGATTCACCACCCTGGCCGTTTTTCCCAACACGCTGCCCCCCGTGCAGGGCAAAGCAGAGATAGCCTACCTGCTCAACCAAACCCGCGACAGCCTGGTCCGCTTCCTGCCCATAGGCGCCCTATCCGAACACTGCGACGGCAAACAAATCGCCGAACTGATGGATATGTTCCACGCCGGAGCCGTCGCCTTCTCCGACGGCCAACACCCGGTCCAGAACAGCGGCCTCCTGCTCCGCGCCTTGCAGTACGTCCGCGCATTCGACGGACTCGTCATCAACCGGCCACACGACGCAGGCCTGTCGCCGGAAGGCCAGATCCACGAAGGCGTCGTCAGCGCAAGCCTCGGACTGCGGGGCATCCCCAACCTCGCAGAAGAACTCATGGTGCAACGCGACCTCTATCTCAACGAATACGCCGGGTCCCGCCTGCACTTGTACGGACTCTCCTCCGCCCACAGCGTACAACTGGTACGGGAGGCCCGCGCCAGGAATCTCCGCGTCAGCGCCTCCGTGCCCGTGCTCAACCTCGCCTACGACGACCGGGCACTCACCGACTTCGACCCCCTGTTCAAAGTCCTGCCCCCCCTGCGCAGCAAATCCGACCAGGACGGGCTCAAGCAGGGACTCAAAGATGGCACCATCGAACTCATCGTCAGCAACCACGTGCCCGTAGAAGAAGAAGGCAAAAAACTGGAATTCCCTTATGCCGACTTCGGAGCTCTGGGACTCGAAACGGCTTTCGGACTCGCCCGCAAAGCCCTGGAAAATACCCTCAGCATCGAAGAACTCATCGTGAAAATGGCCATCAACCCCCGCAAACTGCTGGGCATAGAACCCGTTTGTATCCGCGAAGGGGGCCGGGCCGACCTCAGCCTTTTCCTACCCCACGAAAAATGGACCGTCGAACCAAAACACCTCCGCTCTAAGTCCGGTAACTCACCCCTACTCGGCGAAACGCTGACCGGCATGCCCATCGGGGTCGTCCATCGGGGAAAAGCGGATTTCACTAACCATTAAATTGTCGAATTATGGACACACTGGACACAAAAGAATTCAAAGCAGCGCCCAGCGCACGCCCGCTGGCCCTCCGCTGGGGAGTAATCGCCTCCCTGATCCTCATCGCCATGGGCCTGGTATTCCAGCTCAGCGGCTTTACCGACGTCACCCAACAGTACAGCACGGGCAACATGGTCTCCGGACTGCTCTCCTACGCCGTCATGACCGTCGCAGGCATCCTGACCGTCAAGCAGTACCGCGATGAACAGTTGAACGGGTTCATCTCCATGGGCAAAGCCTTTGGCACCAGCATGTTGGTCATGGCCGTCATCGCCGTCCTACAGGCCGTATGGACTATCTTGTACATGGAAGTCATCAACCCCGACCTGATGAAAGAAATCATGGACGCGCAAATGGACAAAATGCTCGAAGACGGGCGCGTCACCGAAGAACAACTCGAGGCCAGCTCCGGCATGATGGGCTTTTTCGGCAGCACCTGGTTCATCGCCGCCGCTTCGCTGTTCGGAATGCTGCTCATGGGCCTGATCTTGTCGCTCGTAGTGGCCTTGGTCACGAAAAAAGAGCCCAAGGCATCGTTTTAACAGGCTTGTTGCGAGGGGAATGCTCGAGAGGCCAAAAAGACCCTTTTTTCCTCTCGATGACCCTTCGCAACAAGTCTCTTTTTGTACCTTTGCGGCGTATCCGGGTCCAGGGGGGTGCTTTTCTCCCCCTCACAAGGCTCACCAAAGTTTGCAAACACATGAAGAGGCATCCCGCCCGGTTCTATGGGATTATCGCAGGGGTGGCCACTATCGGCTACTACCTGCTGTTCTATGCCATACAGCCCCGCTTGTTTTTCCATCTGGGAGTGTACTGGAGTTCCTTCCTCATTCCCCTGGTCGCTATGGGGTGGGCGGGCAGACAGGAACGCGAGGGCAGGGAAATCTATCCCTGGCAGACGGCCCTGCGCACCCCCTTCGGAGTATATGTGTATGCGACGCTCCTCTACTACCTTTTTTACTTCCTGTTTTTCAACTATGGCGACCCTGGCCTGGCAGATATCCAGGCAGACGTACTGCTGGAAAACCTGGAAAAAAGCCGGGCTTACCTGGGCGATCGCGAAGTGGAATCGCTGCGGCGCGAAATCGAATCCGCCCCGGCCGGGCTCAGCCCCGGCGCAGCCCTGCTCTCTTTCGCCCGCAGCTTGTTGGGCGGCTTTCTGCTGTCTTTGTTCATCGCTTTTGCCCTCCGAAAAGAATAATCAATCGTCCCATGGATCTGTCAATTGTCATTCCGCTGTTCAACGAAGAAGAATCCCTCCCCGAACTCATCGCCTGGATCAAACGGGTGGTCGGCGAGCAGGGGTATGCCTGCGAAATCATCCTGGTGGACGATGGCAGCACCGATGCCTCCTGGCAGGTCATCCAGGCCCTCCAGGCCCAAAACCGGGAGGTGGTCGGGATAAAGTTCCGGCGGAACTACGGCAAATCCGCCGCCCTGCACACTGGCTTCCAGGCGGCCCAGGGGCGCGTAGTCATCACTATGGATGCCGACCTGCAGGATAGCCCCGACGAAATCCCGGAGCTGTTCCGCCTCATCACTGAGGAGCGCTACGATCTCATCTCCGGATGGAAGAGAAAGCGCTACGACCCCCTCATCAAAACCCTGCCCTCCCGCTTCTTCAACGCGGTGACGCGCCAGATCAGCAAAATCCACTTGCACGACTTCAACTGCGGACTCAAAGCATACCGCGTCGAAGTGGTCAAAAGCATAGAAGTATATGGGGAAATGCACCGCTACATCCCCCTCCTGGCCAGATGGGCCGGCTTCCGCAAAATCGGGGAAAAAGTGGTCGAACACCGCGCCCGCAAGTACGGCACCACCAAGTTCGGCTGGGAACGCTTCGTCAACGGCTTCCTGGACCTCTTGTCCATCACCTTCGTAGGCCGCTTCGGCAAACGGCCCATGCACTTCTTCGGTGCCTACGGGACCCTGCTGTTCGCCATTGGGTTCCTCGCCGCCGCCTGGCTCGGTGCCAACAAATTGTACTTCGTCTATAGCGGCCTGGCTGCCCCCCTGGTGGCCAACAACCCCTTCTTTTTTATCGCACTCACCTGCATGGTCCTCGGCACCCAGCTCTTTTTAGCCGGTTTTTTAGCCGAACTCCTCGTGCGCTCTGCCCCCAACCGAAACAAATACCTCATCGAAGCGGTACTGGGAGAAGTAAAAAACGATATTTTGCCAGACTAACATACCACATCAAGACCTGATTTCATTTAAATACCTGCTCTATGAAAAATATCCTTCTGAAAGCTGCCCTACCCCACCTCGCAGCCATCGCGCTTTTCCTTATCGCCAACGCACTGTTCTTTGCCCCCACCCTGAGCGGGAAAGTGCTGAAACAGGGGGATATCATATCCTGGAACGCCGCCGTACAGGAATCCCGCGAGGTGGCCGGCGAAGAGCAGGTACTCTGGACGAACGCCATGTTCGGAGGTATGCCTATGTACCAGATTTCCTACTCCCCCAAAGGATACCACATCAGTTTCCTGACCAAAAACCTGCTCACCTTCCGGCTCTCCGACCCGATCAACCAGTTTTATGCGATGATGCTGGGCTTCTACGTCCTGATGCTCATCCTGGGGGTCCACCCGCTGATCGGCATGGCCGGGGCGCTGGCGTTTGGTTTTTCCACCAGCAACCTCATCCTGCTGGAAGCAGGCCACTCCAACAAACTCTGGACCGTAGCCTACATGCCCTTCATCATCGGCGGCCTCTACCTGATGTACTACCAAAGGAAGTACCTCATCGGCGGCACCTTGTTCGCCTTAGCCCTGGGAGCCAACCTGGGGGCCAACCACATCCAGATGACCTACTACTTCGCTATGACTATCGCGGTGCTGGGTATCTTGTGGCTCGTGGAGTCGGCACGCAACCGCTCCTGGAAACCCCTGCTCCTCACCGGGGCCATCGCCCTGGCCGGCGCAGCCTTAGCCCTGGGGGCCACCCTTTCCAACCTATGGCCTACCTATGAATACAGCCAGGACACCATGCGCGGCAAGCCCATCCTCTCTACCCCGGCTCCCGGCACAGCGAACGCCGCCCCGCAAGGCTCCAGCAGCAATACCGACGGGCTCGACTGGGACTACGCCATGCAGTGGAGCAACGGGAGCGGCGACCTCCTGGCTTCTTTCATCCCCCGCGCCGTCGGGGGCGGCTCCTCCGAACCGCTGAGCTCGGGCGCGACCTATACCACCCTTAAGCAGTCCGGACAGGCCACCAGCCCCGACGGGTCTATCGCCCTGCCGCTCTACTGGGGCGACCTGCCCTTCACCAGCGGCCCAATCTACTTCGGAGCAGTCATCGTATTTCTCTTCCTGCTGGGCGTCTTCCTGATCAAAGGCTCCTTCAAATGGTGGGCCCTCTCGGCCGTAGTCCTCACCCTCCTCATTTCCCTGGGGAAAAACGCCGAACTCTTCCAGCGCCTCCTGTTCGATTACCTGCCTCTGTACAACAAGTTCCGCACCCCCAACTCCGTGCTCACCATCACGGCTTTCTTCTTCCCGCTGCTCGCCGCATACGCCCTGTCGGTAGTGGTCAAAAACGAGTACGACTCCAAAACCACGGAAAAAGCACTCTTCTGGGCCGGCGGAATCAGCGGAGGCCTCGCTCTGCTCCTCGCCTTGCTCGGGCCTTCCCTGTTCTCCTTTTCCTCCCCCGGCGATGCGAACTACCAGCCCGAACTGGTCGCCCTGCTCAAGCAGGACCGCGAGTCCTTCCTCAGCAAAGACGCATGGCGCTCTTTCGGCCTGATCGCCCTCTCGTTCGGACTGATCTTCGCCTACCTCAGAAAAGGCGTTTCCGCAACCGTCCTCATCGCCTGCGTCGGCCTGCTCGCCGTGCTGGACCTCTGGTCCGTAGGGCGCCGCTACATCCGCCCCGATAACTTCGTGTCCCAAACGGAATACGGCAACCAGTTTGCAGAGCGCCCCGCCGACCAGCAAATCCGCAGCGTCGAGAAAAGCCGCGGCGACTACCGGGTACTGGACCTCAGCGTAGGCCTGACGTCTTCTACCCTGCCCAGCTACTACCACAACACCATCGGTGGATACAGCGCCGCCAAACTACAGCGCTACCAGGACCTGATCGACTTCCACATCTCGAAAATGAATATGGGCGTACTCAACATGCTCAACACCAAATATGTCATCACCCAGGATGGCCAGGTACAGCCCAACCCCGCCGCACTGGGTACCGCCTGGTTCGTGGACAACGTCCAGATCGTACAAACCCCCGACGCAGAAATCCGCGCCCTCGATTCCCTGAATACCGGAGAAACGGCCGTCGTACTCGACCGGGAGTTCAACAACTACATCGGGGGCTTCGACCCGGTGAAAGGGGGCTCTATCTCCCTGAAGAGCTATAATCCACAGCACCTGGTCTATTCATACGACGCCCCGTCCGAGCAATTGGCCGTCTTTTCCGAAATATGGTACGGCCCCGGCAAAGGATGGAAAGCCTATATTGATGGCAAAGAGGTTGACCATATCCGCGCAAACTACGTCCTGCGCGCTATGCGCGTACCGGCAGGCAAGCACGAAATCACCTTCCGCTTCGAACCGCGCGCGGTCGCCGTCGGCGGACTGGTATCCGGCATCTCCTCCTTGCTCCTGATCTTCGGATTCCTCGGAGTGTCCTTGTTCCAGCTTTGGCGCTGGAGCAAAAACCCAATCCTGCCGGATTGGCTGTCCCTGCCCAAACGCGCTGAAAGCCCTTCCACCCCTAAAACGGAACGCGCCAAAACAGCCGCAGTACCCAAAAAACGGAAGTGATGCAGGGTACTGCCGAAGGGTCGAAACGAAAAAAAGTACTCATCCTGACCTACTACTGGCCACCGGCCGGCGGCCCCGGGGTGCAGCGGGTGCTCAAATTCGTCAAATACCTGCCCGAGTTCGGGTGGGAACCCATCGTGCTGACCGTCCAAAACGGAGAGTACCCAGCCATAGACGAGTCCCTGAGGGCGGAAGTGCCCGCCGACATCCGGGTATTTCAGACCCGGACCGTCGAGTTCTTCTCTCTGTTCAAGCGCTTGTCGGGAAGGAAAAAGGAAGCCGCTATCGAGACGTTTTTCCTCAACCGGAAAAAGATGCCGCTCAAAGACCGCATCTTTAGCTGGATACGGCAAAATATTTTCATCCCCGACGCTCGCCTGGGCTGGATTCCCTTCGCCGTCCGCGAAGGCGCGCGCATCCTGCAAGAGGAAAAGCCTTCCGTCATTTTTTCCTCCTCGCCACCCCACTCCCTCCACCTGGCAGCCCTGCGCTTGTCGCGCAAGTACCAAACCCCCTGGGTGGCAGATTTCCGCGACCCGTGGACGGAGGCGTTCTATGAGAAAGGACAAGCGCGCAGCGCCCTCGCCAGGCGCATCAACGCCTACTTTGAGCAAAAGGTGCTCCGACGTGCCCATGCCGTGCTCAGCGTCAACCGCTCTATCCTGGAGCTCCTCTACCACCAGACTCCGCCCGGCAACGCCCATGCCGTGCCCAATGGCTACGACGCAGAGGATTTCAACCTCAAAAAAAAGCAGAGTGCCCAATTCCGCATCGTCTATGCCGGCCATCTCGACTCCTCCCAGAACCCGGAACGCTTTTTTGCCGCCCTGGCCGCGCTCAAAGATGCCCACCCGGGACTCGTACGGGCTGATTTCTATGGAAAAACCGACGCCCTCATACGGGAAAGTATCCGCCGCTACGGACTTGCAGAGGTCCTTCACTGCCAGCCCTACATACCGCACTCCCAAATCCTGCAAGTCATCACCGATGCCGACCTGCTGCTGCTCCTGATCCCCAGGCCCTTCAGCAAAGGCATCGTCACCGGGAAAATCTTTGAATACCTCGCCACCCGGAACTTCATCCTGGGCATCGGCGACCCGGCGGGCGACGCAGCCCAAATCCTGCAGGAATGCCAGGCCGGCGAAATGCTCTCCTACGAGGCTGACCCCGGCGATATCCTCGAAGCGCAGTTCCAGCGCTGGCAACAAGGGCTGAGTACCCCATCTAACGCAGAAGCTGTTTCAAAATACGAGCGCCGGGAGACCGCTAAGTCCCTGGCCCAAATCCTGGACCGCTATGCAATGGGCTAAACTGTGGTTCATGGCCGGAAAACTGCGCAACGACCTCCTCGCCTGGATGAGGCCGGTACCGGTCTTTGCCGGGCCCTACGGCACGGAACTGCGCTACTACTACCTGCGCTTCCAGGAAGACCCCAAACGCCTCAACCGACTGATTGCAGGGTTTGACGAACAGGGTATCCCGCTCAATACGACCTACGTAGATGTCGAAACGCCCCGCCTGCACTACTACCCCATCTCCATCGGACAGTACGCCCTGGCCGTGTTCCACTCCTGGCTCGACACCGGAAATCCCGATAAAAAAGCCCACTTTATGCGCATCGCCGACTGGTTTGTCGCACAGCGCAGCGAAGACCCCCAACTGGGCGTGTACTGGCTGACCGATATCCCCAAACCGGAATACGGCGTGTACCAGCCCTGGAAGTCGGCGTTCAGCCAGAGCCGCGGCCTATCGGTCCTCCTGCGCGCCTGGCAACTGAGCAACGATGACCACTACCTGCAAATCGCCGTAAAAGCGCTGCAACCCTACGCGTACGACATCTCCCGGGGCGGGGTGTCCGTGGACCGCGACCAGGGCGCTGCCTTCTATGAAGAATATGTAGCCCAAAAACCAACCCGCGTGCTCGACGGGCACTTGTTTTCTCTCTTCGGCCTCTTCGATTTTGTGCGCGCCGTCCGCCCGGAACAGGCACCGGAAGCGCATGCCCTGGCCCGACGCCTCTTTGAAGAAGGCACCGAAGGCCTGAAACGACAACTGCCCCTCTTCGACCTCGGCTTCTGGCTTCGCTTCAACCGCTGCGACCTGCCCGGCTACCCCAACGACGACCCCTGCACCATCAGCTACCTCAAACTCGTAAGCGCCCAGCTAGGCCTGCTGTACCGCCTCAGCGGAGACCCTTTTTTCCAACAGGAATCCACCCGCTTGTCGCACTATCTCAAACCTGCTCACGTCCTGCGCATGTACCGCATGAAGTCCAGGGCACTGCAAAAACTCAATCGTCTGTAAAGCATGGAAAAAAACGCATATTACGCCCACCCCAGCGCTATCGTGGACGAACCGGCCCACATCGGTGAAAACACCAAAATATGGCACTTCTGCCACGTCATGGCCCACGCACGCATCGGCAAAGGCTGCAGCCTCGGACAAAATGTCTTCGTCGCCGCACACGTCGAAATCGGAGACAACGTAAAGATACAAAATAACGTTTCTCTGTATGAAGGCGTCGTGGTAGAAGACGATGTGTTCCTGGGGCCCTCCATGGTGTTCACCAACGTCTATAACCCGCGCAGCGGGGTGAACCGAAAGAGCGAATACCGGAAGACCCTGGTGCGCCACGGCGCAAGCATCGGCGCCAACGCCACCATCGTCTGCGGAAATACCATCGGCCGCTTTGCCTTCGTCGGCGCAGGGTCGGTCGTATTGCGCGACGTGCCCGACTACGCCCTCATCGTAGGCAACCCCGGCCGGCAAATCGGCTGGATGAGCGAATTCGGAGAGCGCCTGTACTTCGATACAAGCGGAACCGCCGTCTGCCCCGGCTCCGGCGAAACGTATCTGCTCGACAATGGAACCGTAAAAAAACAACACCTATGAAAAATTTCGCCCTCATCGGGGCCGCCGGCTTTGTAGCGCCCCGCCACATGAAAGCCATCAAGGAAACCGGCAACGACC
>CAZSMU010000110.1:0-13028 GCA_964607915.1 uncultured Haliscomenobacter sp. | reverse complement strand
GGGCGAAAAAGGGCCTTTTTGACCCCTTGATGATTCCCCGCGCAACAAGTCTACTGCCTATGCCGCAAAAATACCCTTTTTTTGAGTTGCTTTTTGAACGTTTTTTAACCCTTCACCGACCCCACTCAATAAGTCCATTAATACGGTGCACCCTTGCGCAAAATCCCGTATCTTCGCGTGCTTAAACGCAAACTGCGAACATGGGAAAGAGATATATGATCACTTCGGCCTTGCCGTATGCCAATGGTGCCCTGCATCTTGGCCATCTGGCTGGCGCATATCTGCCCGCTGCCATCTACGTCCGCTACCTGCGCCTCATGGGGCGCGAAGTACTCTGGGTATGCGGTTCCGACGAGCACGGCGCGGCCATCACGATCCGCGCCAAGAAAGAAGGGGTGACTCCACAGGAGATCATTGATAAATACCATGCGCTCAACAAAGAGACCTTCGCACGCCTGGGAATCTCTTTTGACTACTACCACCGCACCAGTGCTCTCCTGCACCACGAAACCGCGCAAGGGTTCTTCACCGAACTGTACCGACAGGGCGACCAGTTTGAAGAACGCACCATCGAACAGTACTACGACGAGGACTACCAACAGTTCCTGGCCGATCGGTACATCGTGGGCACTTGTCCTAAATGTGGACATACCGAAGCATTCGGCGACCAGTGTGAACAGTGCGGAACAGCCCTGTCGCCACTGGAGCTAATCGCCCCGCGCTCAACGCTCAGTGGGAAAGCCCCGGTACTCCGACCTACCAAACACTGGTATTTCCGGCTCGAAAAACACGCCGACTGGCTCCGCGACTGGATTGAAAACGGGCAGCTCGACGGCAAACCCCACCACGATCCCGAAACCTGGAAACGCCATGTGGTCGGGCAGTGCCTCTCCTGGCTCGATGGGGGCCTGCAGCCCCGCGCGATTACCCGCGACCTGGACTGGGGCATCCCCGTGCCGCTCTCCGAAGAAGAGGCCAAGGGCAAGGTGTTGTATGTGTGGTTCGATGCCCCCATCGGATACATTTCTTCGACCCGTCAGTGGGCACTGGAAAACGGGGTGGATTGGGAACGCTACTGGAAAGGCGAAGATGTGGAACTCATCCACTTCATCGGCAAAGATAATATCGTATTCCACTGCATCGTTTTTCCGGCCATGCTCAAAGCACACGGTGGGTATGCGTTGCCCAAAAACGTGCCGGCCAACCAGTTCCTCAATTTTGAAGGGCAAAAATTTTCCAAATCGAGAGGTTGGGGAATCGAACAGCACGATTACCTCCAGGAATTTGCCCATTTCCCCAATAAAGAAGACGCTTTGCGCTATGCGCTCATCCGCAATATGCCTGAAAACAGAGATTCCGACTTCCGATGGGATGAGTTCTGCGAATTCCACGACAAGGAACTGGCCGATAACCTCGGAAACTTTGTGAACCGGGTAGTAGTACTTACGGAAAAATATTTTGACGGCATCACTCCGGAAGCACCCGAGGGCCTGGCCTACCTGTTGAAGCCCGCCATTGCCCTGGCACAGCGCTTGACGCAAGAGCTGGAAGCCTTCAGTTTCAAAGCGGCCAGCCTTACGCTGATGGAGTTGTCGTCTTTCGGGAACACCTATCTGCAGGATGCTGCCCCCTGGGCACTGTTCAAGGAAGACCCCCATGACCCCCGCATCCGGGAGACCATGGCGGCATGCCTGCAAATTGTGCGGATGATCAGCGTATTGTGCGAGCCGTTCATCCCGTTTACCGCACCTCGCATCTGCGCACTGCTCGGTGTCCAACCTCCCGTGAGCGGGGAGTTGGCAGAAGTCCTGGACGCTTTGTCCCGCGGGGAAAGCATATTGCCCGCGGGTACCCGCATCGGCCAGGCCGAGGTCTTATTCCCTAAAATTTACGACAGGAAAGACAATAGCCGCCTGGAAATCATCGAACGCCAAAAAGAAAAGCTCCACGCCATCATGGAACAAGATAAAGCGGGCACCACAGAACGCCCAGCCTTCAAAGAAGCGGTCTCGTACGACGACTTTGCAAAACTCGACCTGCGCACAGGAACGATCCTGGAGGCGGAAGCCGTGCCTAAGGCAGACAAACTGCTCAAGCTGCGCGTGGATCTGGGTTCGGAACAACGCACCATCGTGTCCGGTATCGCACAACACTTCGACCCGGCCAAAATCGTCGGGCAGCAGGTGGTGATTGTGGCCAACCTGGCCCCGCGGACCCTGCGGGGAATAGAATCACAGGGCATGATCCTGACCGCAGAAAACGAAAAAGGCGAGTTGATGTTTGTCTGCCCGGCTACTCCCTTTGGGAATGGCTGGACGGTCAAGTAAACACCTGGGCGATATGCTCAGCGCACAGGAGGCCGGCGGCGCTTTCCCCCCGGTTTGATCGGCATTTGGCCTCCCTTGAAGGTCCCCATACGGGTCGCTGCCTTGAGCTGCCCTTGCTGTTGGATACCTTTTTCAACCTGTGCAATCTGCTCCTTGAGGGAGGGCTCCGTCACTTTGAGCTGCTTCAGGTTGCGGTAGTGCACCTCGGCCTGCTTCCAGCGGCCCTTGTTGATTTGCACACTGGCCAACTGGATTTCAATCATAGCCTTCTCGTTGTCGCTGGGCAAATTCAACGATTGTGCCTTGAGTAACCACGCTTCGCCCTCGTCCGTATTCTTCTGGGCCATGGCCAGGGAGCCTTTGATCAAATAGTAGTAAGCGCGGTTGGTCACATACAACAAGCGGGGGCTTAGAGTGAGCTTCAACCGCTTCTCAGCCGCAACCAAATCGCCGCCCTGCATAACCAGGGCCGTGGATTGTACCGTGCCCAGCAGAAGATAGCCCACAAGCAGCACTAAAAACACCAGAAAAAGGGGAAAAGCATACCAAAAGCCAAAAGCGATGGAGAGGGCTATGCCCCCGAGGAGGGAAACGCCCATCAGGGCAAATCGCAGGTAAATATTTATTGAAAACATATCCACAGTTTGATTGGGGCAAAGGTAAGAAAAGGGAATATTTCCACACGGGATTTCAGTTTTTTTCAGGGAAAGGGATTAGATATTGCAAACAAATATTTCTATCTGAAAAGTCAACTATCTAAAAATCAAAATTTTGAACAAAAAAATAAACATTTAAAGCGCATTTTTACCCTATCTGCCAAGCGGTAAATTGGACTTGTTTAAACGGACTCGGAATGCGTACCTTTGTAATGAACTAAATCCAATTTCTATGAAAAACAAATCCATTCAGGTACGGAAAGGCAGCCCTGCATCGTTGACTGCCGGTATTGTTGAAAAAAAATCCATCATCGTGCTGGATGAAACCCGACGATGATTGGTAGACTTGCTGCGCGGGGGAATCATCGCTGGGTCAAAAAGACCCTTTTTCGCCCACACTGTGCCTTTTTTCGGTACTACAGCGAGCTTATACTCCCTCAAAAAGCCTTCGTGTGGATAAAAGGGGACTCTTTTTCCCTCCCCGCTGACCCCGCGCAACAAGTCTGTTAAAATAGGTGAAAATATGTGGACTACTACCCGATGGTACTTTTTGCTTGTCTTTCCCCTCGTATTAGCTTATACGGGGGCGCTGGCACAAAAACCTTCCCTGTTCGACCGAGTCTCGGAGGCTGTGGAAGGAGAGCTGGAACTGGTCACGGATTTGAAAGCGCTGCAGGGCCAGCGCAACTCCAATACATACCAGGAGGCTACCTTGTCGTATCGCCTAGATAAAAAACAAGAAGAATCCTGGAACATACACCTGCGCTCCAGGGGGAAATACCGCCGCCGCATCTGCGTGTTTCCGCCTATTAAACTGAAGTTCTCCAAAGAAGAATTAAAAGCGAGAGGACTGAACTCAGACAATGAGTTCAAGTTGGTGACGCATTGTGTGGAAGGCGATGCCGGGAAGGACTACATCCTGCGGGAATTTCTGGCGTATAAACTCTTCGAAGAAATTGCACCGGTGCATTTTAAAGCGCAGTACGTCAAGATGCGCTACAAGGACAGTAAGTCCCCCGACCGCATAGCAGCCTGGGGAATTTTGCTGGAAGATGAAAAAGCCCTGGAACGGCGCTTCAAAGGGGAAATATGCAGCAACTGCTTCAACCTACCCAAATCGAGCTTTGATCTGGAGCAACTGAAACGCGTGTACTTATTCGAATATCTGATCGGCAATACGGACTGGAATACGGCTATGGTGCGCAATATGCTTCTGATGCAGCCCAAAGCAGGTGGTGCCGCAGTGCTGATACCCTATGATTTTGATTTCTCCGGCTTTGTGAATGCGTCTTATGCATTGCCCAACAGAGATTATGCGCAAACGACCTTGCGCGAACGGGTTTTCCTGGGGGCAGAATGTACCGATGCGGAAATGGCCTCTACGATCGCCTATTTTCGGGAAAAGCGCCCGGCGCTGGAGAAAATCATCGCCGAGTTCAAACTGCTCAGCACTTCTTCCCGTGATGATTTGATGCAATACTTGGACAGCTTCTACCGGGAACTGGAATCGGGAAAATTTCGTCGTCCGCCCGCTAAATAGGTCAGCGCAGCCACTCCCGGTCGCTGATTAAAATCCAGTTGGTGCCGGTATCCAGATGGGTAGCGTTGGGGAAGACGGGCAGGAACAGTTCTTCGAAGACCAGGGTCGCCCGTTTTTTATCTTCTGCTTCCATGGAATAACAGTTGAACAACAGCAGGCCTTTCTTGTCGAGGATTCGGGCGAGATGCGCCATAAAGCCAGGCTGGGTGACCGATTCCGGGATGAGGTCTTCCAGGAATATATCCACGCAGATGAAGGGGTAGCGTGCGTCGGGGCAGGCCGCTACAAAAGGTATGGCGTCAGCACAATAGATGTCGAAGGTAGATGCAAGCCGGGAGAGCGTATAGTGCTGCGCAAGTTGTATGACGACTTCGTCTATCTCGACGACGGTATAGTGGTAGCGCTTGCCGTACTTCTTTTCCAGCATTTCGGGTATGCTGCCCAGGCCCAGGCCGAGCAGCAGGACTTCCTCGATTGGGCGGATATCTAATTTCAAACTTGAGAATGCGCGCCGGAAATTGGTATATAAATCGCTGAAAGAATAGATGGCCTTTTCCGTACTCAGTTGGAGGCGGCCCTGTTGCAGGGATACATGCAACTCCGGATGTATGTCGCTGGAAACCGTTTCCAGGGGGATTTCCATGAAGTAGCTAAGCAGGCGCTTCCCGGCGGGGATGTCTGCCCTATCGCCCGGACTGCTTTTCCCAGCTTCGGAGTGGCGCGGTTTCTTCAAAGAGGCGTATTATGGTAATTCTATCCTGAATTTCAAGGCTTTGTTGCCGCCGTTCCATCATTTGTTCCATGGACCGGACGGCGTGTTCCAAATCGTGGGTGCCTATTTGGGCGGGGCCGGCTTCGGTGAACGGAGGGATGAAATTCCTGGGGTAATGCGGGCCGTACAGATTAGAGGCGATGCCGACGGAGGTGCCGGAGTTGATCATCATATTGATGCCCAGCCGCGCGTGGTCGCCCATGAACAGCCCGCAGAACGGACTGCCGCCAGGTTCAAAGTGCTGGCTCTCATAGTCCCAAAGCTTGATTTCCTGGTAGTCGTTGCGCAGGTTGGACACGCTGGTGCCCGCACCGATATTGCACCACTCCCCGATAAAAGAATGCCCCAGGAAGCCGTGGTGGGCTTTGTTGGAATATCCCTGTAGAATAGAGTGTTCTACTTCCCCCCCTACTTTGCACCAGGGGCCTATCGTACTGGACCCGTACAGGTGAGCTCCCATCCGCACAGAAGCGTGGGCGCACACGGCAACGGGGCCGCGCAGGCAGGCTCCTTCCATAATTTCGGCGTGGGCGCCAATGTATATCGGCCCGTTGCGAGCATTGAGGAAAGCCCCTTCTACTACCGCCCCTTCTTCTACAAAGATCCGCTCCGCAGCCATCACGCAGTTGGTATCCGAAAGGGGTTGTGATTTCCGCCCGGCGGTCAGCAGGTGGAAATCAGCTTCCAGAGCAGGGGCGTTGAGTTGGATCAGGTCGTTGAGACGGTTGATCTTGTGGAACTCAAACCCCTCGATGGGAAGCGGGTGCAACATATCCACCTCTTCGTCGTGAATGAGTTTCTGGAGTTGCTTGCGGTCGAGTTTAGCAGCGATGAGCTCATCCTGGTGTACGTATGCATCGCCGAACTCCATGTTGCGGAGTATGCGGCACAGGGGCAAGGAGGGAAGGACAGTAGCATTGATGACCAGGTTCTCTTCGCCCACTTCGAGGGGGTAGCGCTCGGCTAAATGGTCCTCCGTAATAAAGGATACCTTGCACCCCATCCAGCGCTCCCACTTTTCCCGGATACTGAGGATACCCACCCGCAACTCCCCAACCGGCCTCAGATAAGTGAGCGGAAGAAGGTGGTTGCGCACGTCGCTGTCGAAAAGAATGATGTTGCCCATGTACCGAACCCGTTAATCCTTTTGGATAGGCCATATAGCAGCTAGGGCCGCCTCAAAAGTTATTTTGAAACAGCCTTTTGCAGGTAATGGATTTTTGTGCTTACTTTTTGGCAAACTTCGAAGAAGCAAACTTCTTGTTGAACTTGTCAATACGGCCTGCCGTATCCACAAACTTCATTTTACCAGTGAAAAACGGGTGCGACATGCTCGAGATTTCCAACTTTACCAATGGATACTCGTTGCCGTCTTCCCATACGATTGTGTCTTTGGTGTTGGCGCAAGAACGCCCCAACCACGCTTCGTCCACAGAAAAGTCCTTGAAAACTACCGTGCGGTAATTCTTGGGGTGGATATCATTTTTCATAATGCCTTGTCTTTTTCTATTAGGGGGCAAAGATAGCACCCTTTTTTATAAAAAATAGTAAAAAAATCAGAACTTGTTGAGGTGAATATGCAAAAAATGAGGCCATGTCTGAAATTGCTTTTCCAAAGGGGCTTAAACGTGCGGCCACCATGGTTGTGCTGCGCCATCAAGACCAGTTTTTACTGCTCAAGCGGGCTAAACCGCCCTTTATTGGGCATTATCTTCCGGTCGGGGGCAAGTTGGAGCCCCACGAAGATCCCTACAGCGCCGCTATGCGGGAACTGCACGAGGAAACAGGCATAGTAGTGGAAAAACTGCAATACGGGGGCGTATTGATTGAAACGTCGCCGATAGATTACAACTGGCAGAGCAATATCTACCTGGCGGATATTCCCTGGATGCCCCCACCGGAATGCCCGGAGGGCCAACTGGAATGGGTGCCGTTTGCACAACTAAACCAAGTGCCCACCCCGCCTACCGACGAGCAGGTCTATCAGTATCTGGCTGCACAGCGTCCTTTTGCCTTCAACGCCGTCTATGACGAGGCCCTGAACCTCTTGTACATGGTCGAAGAGATTCAGGGCATACGGGTTGTCTAGCGCTCGTCGTCATCGTCCGGGCGGTGGCCCTTGTCGCGGAAACGCCCGAAACGCCCGACCCGGAAGGTGAGGGAATAAAAAGTACCCCGGAAATCGTCGTTGCGGTATCCTTGCCCGGAATCGGCCCCGTCGAGATAGCGATAGCCGACCGAACCAGCCACGCGCATCCAGGTCGTTAGGTTGAGTTCTATGCCAGCCTCCGGAGTCACTACCGCCACGTAATCGAGGTCGTCGTAGCGGAGGTCGGGGGCGTTGAGGTCCACTTCGAGTACCCCCCAGCCCAGGCGCGCACTGCCGTACAAATGGACTAATTTATGCGAAGGGACGGAAAACCCCAACCATAGGCCGGTATGGGCCAGGTTTAGCTCCTCAATACGCGGATTGTTTTGCAGGATCTGCTGAAAGTTGAAGTTCGCCATCCCATAAGCCCCGAGGAAAAAATTTTCGAAGACCAATCCGCCCCCACCGCCTACGGAAGTTCCAAGGTCTTTGTTCGTGCCCCACTCGGTGAGGGTACTTCCAAATGCGCCTACCAGCCGGGCACGGCCCAGCAAAGTCTCCTGGCGCTGCGCCAGCGCTTGCCCATAGAGGAGTACCGAGGCGCAGCAAGTCAAAATCCACGTTTTAGCGTTCATGTTGATTCGTTTTAAAACAGGACAATAAAATGGACTGATTGGGGCTACCAAAACCGAACCCCTAGCGCCAGACCGCCCCAGAATTGCATGCTCGTCGCAGCACCAGGCCTGGAAGCCATCCAGCGATAGGGCGGAAAATTTGTGCCCACCATCCCGCTTTCTGGATCTTTGCGTCTGGAAACCAGTAAATTAGCTACAGGGCCGAAGTAGAACCCCAGATGGTTGTCCATGCTGTATTCCCAGTTGACGCGCAGTTGCTGGAGCTGGTTGAGCTCCCGTGTCCAGAGAGACTGCTCGTTGATGTGGGCGCTGATGAGTTCTACATGGAGCTGGCCACGAGGGTGGGTTTTCAACAGGGAGCCCACCCCATAGCCGAGGCCCCAGCCCAGGGCTTTGGAGTCGTCGAGTGCTTCATAAGCCCGACCCCCTAAGAAGAAGATGTTGTAAAAGCGGTTAACCCCTACTCGGAGGGCAATATTTGTGTGAAAGGTTTCACTTGTGCCGATTTCGATGCGGTGATACCCTTTTTTTACAAAGCTGAACAACCCGATGGGGATACCAGAGATCGTATCGGCATAGTTCAGCAGCCCGATCTGGAATTTGCCGACACTTTTGCCCTGGTTGTACAGGGCGCTGAATTGCCCGTTCTCGACTTCTTCTGCTACGTTGAATAAAGAAGCCACCTGTAGCTTGAGGGTCCCTTTGGCGATATTCCCCAAGCCCGCAAGCTGAACGCCGGTACTGGCACCTCCGCAATAATTTAGGGCGGCCGAGGCCTGGATACCGGAAAAATCATAGCGGGCGATATTGAGAAGGCCGGCACTTTGCACGGAATACGCTTTCCCTGCCCGGTTGAACAAGCCGCTGATCTGTACGCCATAGAGCGTATCGGAAACATCGTTTGCCAATCCGGCAAACTGTATGCCGGTGAGGTCGTCGTCCACGGTATTGAATATACCGGCGATTTGGATTCCCTTGACGTCGTGGAGGATATGGTTGGCCAACCCGCCGATTTCAAGCCCGTTCACCCCTCCGTTCAAACCCCATAAAAGGTTGACCGATAGCCTATTGGAAGCTCTGTACCCCTCCAGAGCGTTGCTGCCGAGGTAAGGCAGCAGCGATATTTGCGCCAGGCGGGTAGGGGAAGAGGGGGTAGGGGTCGCCGTCAAGTAGGCGTTGAGGTCGCTGGTATTATTACCGGGGTGGGTACTCTGGATTTCGCCCGGGTAGTAGAGCCTCCGCGTCAGGGCGGGCAGCTCTTCGGCTATCTTTTTCTGGCGTTCCTCCCGCAGGGATTCCCGGCGGGCATCGGCATAAAGAGGGGTTTGTTGCGGAACTTCATCGGGCAGCTCTTTTCGGCGCAGGGCCAAGGGGTCTGTTTTGGGGCTGTATCGCAGTACGATTTGCTCGCCCACAAACTGATAGCGGACAGGGAGCGGGTTAAAGAGCATATCCATGGCCTCCACCAGGGGGGTCCCGTGCAGGGCGAGTGTGATGGGTTGTTGCAGGGGGATGTAGGTAGGGCTATACGCAAAGCGGAGCCCGTAGCGCTTGTTGAGGTCGCGAAGGATTTCTTCCAGTGGGGTGAGGCTGTATTGTGCCTGGATGCGCCCGACCCGCGGTTGCGCGTGCAATGCCGGCGAATAAAAAGACGATAAGGCCAGCACCAGGATTGCGGCGGGGAAAGGGCGCAAAAAGCAGGCAGTGGCCGTAGTCTTTATTGGCATGGTTTTCCGTACAAAATATAGATACCATCCCGTTCTCGTATTTCGAGGTCGAGGGCGATTTGCAGGACGTTGAGTACCTCGTCGAGCCGGGGGCTTTCAAAATCACCCTGAAAAGTGCATTGCTCCAGGCCGGGCTGCCCAAATTCCATCTCTACCCCGAAATAGCGTTCCAAATCCGGCAGGACGCGGGCAAGGGGCGTTCCTTCAAAGCGAAGGATTTCCTGCTGCCAGGCCAGCGCGTTTTCAGCCGCTGCGTCGAGAAGCTCCATGCGGTTTTCTTCCGGATGAAAAATGGCCGCTTTGCCTGCACCTACTTTTACAGAGGCTACTTCTGCGGTGCTACCGTCGGCCACGGCGAGCTGCACCACGCCGCTCTGTACGCTCACCTCCACATTGGACTCATCGGTGGTGCCACGCACGTTGAACGAAGTGCCGAGTACGGTGATATACGCGCCTTTGCACGCGATGCGGAAAGGGTTTTTCTTTTGGTGGGCCACATCGAAGAAGGCTTCCCCTTCGAGGCGCAAGTGGCGTACTTTTGGAAAATCGGGATGGGTCCAGATTTTGCTGTCCCCGTGGAGCCAGAGGGTACTCCCATCGCCGAGGCGAAATGCCTGTCGGCCCTCCTGTTGTCCTTGCAGCAAAGCCCAGTCTTGACGGCTTGTTTTCGGGGTGAGGGGCAGGATGAGCGGCAGGGAGGCCAGCACCAGCAGGGCGAGCGTGGCGGCGACGGCCCACCAGCGCTTGAGCGGCCTTATTTTTTGGGAGGTCGGTTCGGGCGATGCTTCGCCGCCGTTGGAGAGCCGATGTAGCCTGGCGTGCAGTTCTTGCCAGCCCTTGTCGGTGTCGGGGGCCTCCAGTGGGCTTTGGTAGGAGGCGCTCAGGGTCCAGGTTTGTGCCAGCTCCTCGAAAAGCCGCTTGTTTTCGGGGCGCATCTCAACCCAGCACAGGAGTTCCTGTTCCTCCTCGGGGAGGATATTCCCGGAGAGGTGTTTTGCGATGAGGTCTTCGAAATGAGCGTCCTGAAGCATATTTTTTAATCTAAAGAACAAGATGTAAAAAACAGGAACATCCCCCTATTCCAAGGTTAAAGAAATCCTTTTAAATGTGTCCGGAGGATTTTGAGGGCCTTGCCCATTTGATTTTCCACCGTTTTGATGGAGGTGCCGGTATGGGCTGCGATTTCTGCGTAGCTAAGCCCTTCAAAGCGGCTCAGCTCGAATACCACCCTGCATTTGGGGGGCAAGCGGGACATGCCGTCGTGCAGGGCGGTATTCAAATCTTCGTACAGTAAGCCTTGCACCGGACTGGTGTCGTCCGTTTCTATGGTGGGGTCCACTTCCTCGAAAAAGCGTTGCCGGCGGAGGTGGCCCAGGGCTTCATTGACGGCCATCTGCCGGAGATAGGCCGTCAATGAAGAGGTGATGTGGATCTGGTGCCGCTTTTCCCAAAAACGGATGAAGACCTCCTGTGCCAGGTCTTCGGAGCGGCCTGAGTCGTTGACAAAGCGCCGTATGGTTTGGCAAACCATCGGATAGTGTGCGTTGAAAACGAGTTGCAGGGCAGCGTCGTCATCTGATTTCAGCCGCTCGAGAAGGGTTGTATCCATATCGTTTCAGGTTTGCCGTGCGGGGACGGCAAAAGGCATTGCGCACGTATGGTTACTCGTTGGGCAGCGACTTGTACAAGCCACCAATACTGGTGGCGGGTGAGATCATGCAGAACAGCGCCAGTACATCGGAAGGGTTGGGGTTGTCGCCGCCCTCTGCACTTACGAAGATATCGCCAGTGGTGATCATCTTGATGGTGAGGTAGGTAGGGTTGGGAGAGCCCGGATTGACAGGTACCTTGATGTATCCTTTATTGTACTTCCCGATTCCACTGAAGCGGCAGGCGGGCTGTTTGTTGGGCCCCTCCGCGCTGGTAAATACCACTTGTACCATGGAATCAGGGCGCTGCTCGACGCTGAATTTTTTCCAGAACCCCTTGTCGGGGTAGTTGGCATCTACAAAATCGCCACTGAGTTCCTCTATGCTGGCATCGCGGAAAGCGGTTTCTTCTTTCTTTTCCACTTTTTCCGGTCCGGCATCGTCGGCTGCTTTCTCAGACTTGCAGGATGCGGCGCATAGGGCCAGGCAAATCAGTAATGCCATGTAGTTATATTTCATAGCCTTGTTTTTTGCGCGCAAAATACAACATTTTCATTTTTTTGCAGATTTGTTACAAACGGGAGGAAGATATAGCGGGCATATTCGCTTAAAAAATGGATGGGGGTACGACAAACCACCCTTTTTTGGCAGTCGTACCCCCATCGGAAACGCACAGGCGTGTGCCGCAGCGCTATTTGCCGCACACCGCCTTTACGGGCAGCTTACTGGTTTTTGCGGCTAAAATCTTTGTAGAACACTTGCTCCGGGGTGCTCACGACGACCGTGTAGGCGCCGCTGTCCAATTTTTCCAGGCGGTAGCGCCGTCCTACCGCAATCGTGTTGGGGATGATGTCCTCGTACACGAGCTCGCCGGCGTGGTTCAGGATGGCTACGCGCACCGTGGCTACCTGGCGGTTAAGGAGGTTGACCTCAAGTGCTTCCCCGGAAATCTTTACCTGCGGCAGGAAGAGCTCATAGCGGCTGTTCGCGTTGAGGGAAAGCTGGTTTTCCTGTAGCGAAAAAGGCTGGCGTACCTCGCGGTTGCCGTTGCGCACGATCAGCACATAGTCGCCGCCTTGCATCGCCTCCAGGTTGAGGGCTTTGGCATACGTCTGCTTGCTCATCGGCACGGCTTCTGCATACACCGTTTCCTTGTTGCCGTTGACCAATTTCAACTCCGCGTTTTCAAGGACCTGGCGGATTTCTACGACCAGCTTTTGGTTCTGGCCCACTTTGATGAATACAGGGGACTCCGGGCTGCCTGCAAACCCCATCAGGGGCAGGAGCGAAAGGCCCAGCAACACAGCGTTGCGCAGGGTGAACATTGCGTACTTCATAATTACAGTCTGGTGTTGGTGATAAATAAAACTTAGTGTATTTTTTACACCAACAAAATTACGGGCATCCGCAAGCACATGCTACCACTCTGTTGACCAAAAATGATGCTGTATTGACTTTAAGGGATTTTTAAAGAAAAATAGTGTCAATAGAATATTAGACTTGTTGCGCGGGGTCAGCGAGGAGGGAAAAAAGAGTCATTTTTTGTCCACACGAAGGCTTTTTGAGGGAGTATAGCCACGCTATATGACCGAAAAAAGGCATAGTGTGGGCGAAAAAGGGCCTTTTTGACCCC
>CAZSMU010000109.1:0-13090 GCA_964607915.1 uncultured Haliscomenobacter sp. | reverse complement strand
CGAGTCACCAAGGAAGAAAATATTTTTTAACCCCTCGGCGTTCCCCTCGCAATACGTCAAATACATCGCTTATGATGCTCTCCTTCGATATGGCCCGCCTGCTTGCAATCCTCCTGCTGCCTACCCTGTCCTTCCTCTTCGAGGTACCGCCGCCGCCTCCGTACAAAGGCGAAACAGAGCAGCAAACGGCCCTCATAAACCAGTGCTCGATACGCAACGACGTGTTTGAGCCCGGCGAAGAACTGGTCTATAAACTATACTACAACTGGAACTTCGTCTGGATGGCCGCCGGGGAGGTCGTATTCCGGGTGCGCGACCTGGGCGACCGCTACCATGTCTCGGCCTACGGGAGTACGTACCCCTCCTACGAGTGGTTCTACAAAGTGAACGATAAGTACGATACGTACCTGGATAAAAAAACGCTGCTGCCCACCGTTTCCGTGCGCTCCGTGTCGGAAGGGAAGTACCGCCTGTACGATAAACTCACCTTCGACCGCTCCGCCAACACCCTGACCTCCCTGCGGGGGAAATCAAGGGATAGCGCAACGCCCTCCGAATACTCCGTCGAGCCTTGTGTACATGATCTGCTCTCCATCATCTACTTCGCCCGGAACATTGATTTCAGCACCCTGGAAAAGGGTACCGCTGTACCCATCAAGATTTTCATGGATCAAACGACCTGGCCCCTGCGCCTGCGCTACCAGGGCAAAAACCCGGATAAACATATCCACAAACTGGGGCGATTCAAAACCATCTTGTTCAGCCCGGACGTCATCAAAGGCTATGTGTTCAAGGAAGACGACAAACTGAAAGTGTGGGCTTCCGATGATAAAAACCACCTGCCCCTCCTGATTGAATCGCCTATCTCCGTCGGCAGCGTGAAAGTCGTACTGAAAAGCTACTCCGGCCTGAAATACCCGCTCAGCTCCAAAATCGCCCACGAGGATGGAAGCAGCGAAGGGGGTACTCCTCAATAGACTTGTTGCAAGGGGCCAGTGTGGAGGAAAAAATTGCTTGTTTTATAATTTTGACTTACCTTTGGTGTAAGTTAAAAAAACTAAATCTTTGCAGTGGATATAACCTTTGACGATAATGAGCTGGAAAAACTGGCGAATGACTTTAAGAAGTGCCAAAAGGAAATGGGGCCAAGCCGTGCAAAGCTCTATAACAAACGCCTTGGCGACCTTCGCAATGCCCTTACACTGGAAGATGTTCGCCACCTGCCCGGCCATTATCACGAACTTACAGGCGACCGAAAAGGGCAATGGGCTTGTGACCTTGACCAACCGTACAGGCTGGTATTTGAGCCACACGAACAGCCCATACCTACTGATGAAGACGGCAAATACATCTGGTTTGAAATCAAAGGAGTGGAAATAATAGAAATCACCAATTACCACGGCAAATAAGTCGAAGAAAGCAAATCCTACATAACATGGCAACTAAAAAGAATCAATACCACCCGCAAATAGCTTTTCATCCAGGCGAAACCCTTGCGGAAAAGTTAGAGGAATTGGGCATGGGCCCCAAGGAGTTTGCTATCCGAACAGGTAAACCTGAAAAAACGGTAATTGCTATACTGAAAGGCAAAAGCAGCATCACTCCTGAAATGGCTGTCCAGTTTGAGCATGTGCTGAAAATACCTGCCCACTTTTGGCTGAACATGCAGCGCAACTATGATGAATTCATGGCACGAGAAGAACGTCAGGAACTTTTGGCCGAGTCAACGGCTTGGGCGAAATTATTCCCCATTGCCGACATGGTAAAGAAAGGTTGGCTACCAGCCAAAACCACCCTGGAAGAAAAAACTTCGGAGTTGTTGGCATTTTTCAGTATCAGCAGCCATTCCGCTTGGGAGGATTACTATTTTAAGCAACAGCTAAAAGTGGTATTCCGCATTTCTTTGGCTCATGTTAGAGAACCCTATGCTATTTCTGCATGGTTGCGTAAAGGGGAATTACAAGCAGCCGAATTGCCAACTAAAACCTATACCGAAAAAGATTTCAAAGATGCCCTGCCCGAAATAAAGAGCATTATGGCAAAGCATCCCGACAACTTCTTTACACAACTTCAAATGCTATGCCTGGAGGCAGGCGTAAAAGTAGTGCACACACCCTGCATCAACAAAGCGCCCATAAACGGAAGTACGCGCTGGCTGAATGACACACCTTTGATTCAATTATCAGGTAGATATAAACGCAACGATAGCTTCTGGTTCACCTTCTTTCACGAAGCAGGGCATATTTTACTACATGGTAAAAAAGATATTTTCTTAGAAAATATTGACTACTCTGATAAAGACAAACACAAAGAAAAAGAAGCAGATGATTTTGCTATCAAATGGACACTATCAAAAGAAGAAGAGAGGGAAATTTTACAACGATCCAGCATTACGGAGGATGATATCATTGAATTTGCGGAAAAATTCAACACACATCCTGCTATTATTATTGGAAGATTACAGCATGAAAAATTAGTTTCTTACGCACTAGGAAGACAGTTCCTTGTACCAATAGAATTCAAATATACTTCAGCTTAACAGGTTTTGTACCAGTGGTTCCCGGTTTAGAATAATAGATTCCCCTATCTTTATCCAAATTTCACCGCATGCGCTCCGTACGCCCCGCACTGGCCCTCCTGGCCCTCCTCGCTCTGTTCTTCCTCGGCTTCTGGACGGCCCGCTCCTGGTACCGCCCCAAAGAGAAAGTCAAAACAGAGGAAGAGGCAAGCGTCATCCTGGAAAAAATCAAAACGGTCTCCAAATTGGTCACGGTAGAGGGATACTTCGCCGAACTGTACAACTACAAAGACTACTACGCGTACGATTGGTGGATCTTCCGCAAAAAAGCTATCGTGCGCGTAAAAGCCAAAGTGTCGGCAGGCTTCGATCTCAGCAACCTGAGCTTCGACGTGCGGCCGGAAGAAAGCTTGATCGTTATCAAAAATATCCCGGACTCGGCCCAGATCATCTCCATAGACCATCAACTAGACTATTATGATATCTCGGAGGGCACGTTCAACTCCTTCAATGAGGCGGATTACAACAAAATCAACCAAAATGCCCGGGACTTCATCGAGCAAAAGGCAATGCAGAGCGACCTGCTACCCAAAGCGTCTGAACAGGGCATAAAAATCCTGGAAGCCATCCGCTTCATGGCAGAAAGCGCCGGATGGAGAGTTCAGATGGGGAACAATCCCCCGCCCCCGCCTATGCCGGATTGAAGTGCGTGCGCAGGGTTTCCGAAATCCTGGCCCACTCGGCCTCGCTTTTTTCCAAGGCGTCGGGAATGCGGATGCATTGGTCGAAAAGCTGCTGCGCATGGTCGTGTATCCGAATGTAGGTGCCACTCCGGAATGCGGGCAGGCGGTTGAGCGGCGGCGTAAAAGAAGTCGTGCCAATCCCCGCCCGGGCAAGGGCTTCGCGCAAGGCCGTCGGCCGCGTACACACAAAACTGATGGTGTTGCAGAAAGGCTCGGCCTGGGATAGCACCGTTTGCCAGCGTATATCGGGAACCTGCGAAAACCAGCGGTCCAGGATGCCGCGGAGAAGGTCGCGCTTTGCGGAGGCCTCCTGCAACACGGGCAAGCGATCCAGGCTGAGGTGTACCCGGTGAAACTCCTCAGGGTACCTTCCCATCAGAGGGTGCTTCTGTAGGTTGTGCAGGAGTTCCTGCGCTTCACAGAGCAGTAGCGCGCCCTTGTCGCCCGAACTGGACGGGTGCCCCTCCAGGCACAAAACCCCCATGTCGCCGAAAACCCCTGCGGGCTGCTGCGCATAGCGCGCACCGGTGGCCTCGCAGGCATCTTCGATCAGCGCCAGGTGGAAACGCCGTGCGATGAAGCGGAGCCGATCCATGTCGCAGGGGTTGCCGTTGAGGTGTACCGCCACCACGGCGCGCACCGGAGCGTGGTTTCGCCGGAGGACCAGCACATCTTCCTCGTTGAGCAGGGTGTGCCCCATCAGAAATTCCTCGAGAAGGTCCAAATCCAGAAGCCAGTTGTCGGGATGTACATCTATCCACACAGGGGATGCCTCGGCGCGGTACAGCGCACCGGCCAACTCCGAAGTGGCCAGACAGGGTGCCAGTACGTGTTCTCCGGGGCCCACCCCGGCGGCGTGCAGGGCCAGGTGCAGTACCGCCTCCGGGCTTTTGCCCATATAGGCCGATTCCGGCAGGGTAGGGGCGCTGAATAACATAGGCTCGTGTTTTTATACCCAATCCTCCTGGCCCAGTGCTTTGACTGCAGCGGTGACCGTCCGGATCGCCTGCTCCTCGCTTTTGGGCCAAATCAGAAGCACATCGCCTTCGTCCACTACGATGTAATCCTCTAATCCTTTGATGACGACCAGTTTTCCCGCCGGAGCCCGCACGATGCACTCCCGTACGTCGTAGAGGAGCGCCGGGTCGGCAGTAGCCAGGTTGCCGTGTTCCGTCTTGGGCGCTTCAGCGTGCAGGGAAGCCCAGGTACCCAGGTCCGACCAGTCGAAGCGGGCGGGAATGGTGAAGACGTTGTTCGCTTTCTCTAAAATGGCGTAGTCAATGGAAATATTCGGCGTGCCCGGATAGGCCGATTGGATGAATTCCTGCTCGGCAGGGGTGTTGAAGTAGGGCCGCCCGGCACCCAGGATCTCGATGATCTCCGGCGCATGCTGCTGAAAAGCCTCGAGGAGGTGACTCGCCTTCCAAATGAAAATACCCGCATTCCAGAGATAGCGGCCGGACGCGAGAAATTCGCGGGCCGTCTCTATGGGCGGCTTTTCGGTGAAACGCAGTACCTTGAACGCCTCCCCGGCCTGCGCAGGGTCTGCGTTGTCGTATTCAATATACCCATATCCCGTGTCGGGCCGCGTAGGCTGTATGCCCAGGGTGATGAGCGCGTCGCGGCTGGAAGAAATCGAGAGCGCCTGCTCCAGGTTGCCCAGGAAAGCCTCTTGCTGGAGAATCACGTGGTCGGAGGGCGCTACAATCAGGTTGGCCTCAGGGTCCGATGCGTGCAGCTTTAACGCCGTATAGGCAATACAGGGCGCCGTATTGTTGCGCGATGGCTCGGCCAGCACCTGCGCCGGAGAGATGCCGGGGAGCTGCTCCAATACGAGATCGGTGTAGCGCGCATTGGTCACGATGTAGATGTGCTCCGCCGGACAAAGCGGGAGAAAGCGCTCAAAGGTGAGTTGCAGCAGGGATTTCCCTACCCCCAGAATGTCCAGGAATTGCTTGGGCCTCGCTTCCCGGCTGGCAGGCCAAAACCTGCTCCCAACCCCACCGGCCATGATGGCTACGTACGTGTGCTCGCGTTGGTACATCTTATTTTTTAAATCGCAAAATACAATTTTTCCGGGATATCTGTACCCGTGTAATCTGCCGCTTCAAGTCTGTTGAGTAGTTTTTTTGCGCAATAGGGCTTTTTGTCCTATTTTGCAGACTGTTCCGGGGAACGCGGTTTCAGCTTCTGCAGAGAGGACTGGTTCGCCTGGGATTGGACGCAGAGATGTATGCTGGATTTTATCCCAATGAGCAGGTACGACGTACTCATTATCGGCGGTGGAATTGTCGGACTGGGAACCGCCCTTAACTTGCTGGAACAACGCCCCAGCCTGAAAATCTGTGTGCTCGAAAAAGAATCCCGCGTCGCCAATCACCAGACCGGCCACAACAGCGGTGTGATCCATTCCGGTATCTACTACAAGCCGGGAAGTTTGCGCGCCCGAAACTGCCTGGAAGGCTACGCCGCCCTCCTGGCATTCTGCGAGCGCCACGGCGTCCCTTACGATATCTGCGGAAAGGTAATCGTCGCAACCCGCGAATCGGAACGCCCCCAATTGGACAAAATCCTGGACCACGGCATCCAAAATGGCCTCACCGGTATCCGGCGCATCAGCGCCGAAGAAACCCGCGATATCGAACCGCATGTGGCCGCCCTGGAAGCAATCTGGGTGCCCCAGACAGGCATCATAGACTATCGCCAGGTGGCAGAAAAATACGCAGAACTCATCCAGGAAAAAGGAGGTACCCTCCTGACGGGCTTTCACGTAACCCGGGTGCGGCGCAACGCAGATGAGGTGCTGGCCCTCGGCGAAACCGGCGAAGTGCGGGCCACCGTACTGGTCAACTGCGCCGGCCTCTACTCCGATAAAGTGGCTGCCATGACAGGCCAGGATATGAAATCCCTCAAAATCCTGCCCTTCCGGGGCGAATATTACGTTCTGAAACCGGAAAAACAACACCTCGTGCGCAACCTGATCTACCCGGTACCCAACCCTGCCTTCCCTTTCCTCGGCGTGCACTATACGCGCATGATAGGCGGTGGCATCGAGGCCGGCCCCAATGCCGTGCTCGCCTTCCGCCGCGAAGGGTACAGCCGATGGGATATACACCCCGGTGAACTGACCGAAACCCTCTCCTTCCCGGGCTTCCAAAGGTTGGCCGCCAAGCACTGGCGCTTCGGCCTCGACGAGTTCCACCGCTCCTTCTCGAAAAGTGCCTTCGTGCGGGCCCTCCAACACCTGATCCCAGAGGTAGGCTATGATGACCTCGAACGCGGCGGCGCCGGCGTGCGGGCCATGGCCTGCGACCGCCAGGGAAACCTCGTGGACGATTTCCTCGTCCTGGAAAGCGATCGCATCGTCAACGTCTGTAACGCACCCTCCCCGGCAGCCACAGCCTCCCTGGCCATAGGACGCTATATCGCCGATAAAACCCTGCGGCAACTTTGATTTTCTATTCATATAATACTAAATCTATGAACCAAATACAAATGGTTGACCTGAAAAGTCAATACGAAAAACTGAAACCCGAAATAGATGCCGCTATCGCCGAGGTCATCCGGGAGACGGCGTTCATCGGCGGCCCTGCCGTAAAGCGCTTCGGACAAAACCTGGCACAGTACCTCGGCGCAAAACACGTCATCCCCTGCGCCAACGGCACCGACGCCCTCCAGATCGCCATGATGGCCCTGGACCTGCAACCGGGCGACGAAGTCATCGTGCCGGCATTCACCTACGTGGCTACCGCAGAAGTCATCGCACTCCTGAAATTGAAGCCGGTCATGGTGGATGTGGACCCGCGCAGCTTCAATCTTACCGCAGATATCGTCGAAGCTGCCGTAACCGACCGCACCAAAGCTATCGTACCCGTGCATCTCTTCGGACAAAGTTCCGATATGGAGCCCATCCTGCAGGTCGCGGAAAAATATGGCCTCCGGGTAATCGAGGACAATGCCCAGGCCATCGGCGCCGATTATACCTTCCGCAATGGACGGGTAGCCAAAACGGGTACCATAGGCCACATCGGCTGTACTTCCTTCTACCCCTCCAAAAACCTGGGCGCCTACGGAGACGGTGGAGCACTCTACACAAATGATGATCACCTGGCCGCACTAATCCACAAAATCGCCAACCACGGCCAGGTGCGCCGCTACTACCACGATGTCGTAGGCTGCAACTCCCGCCTCGACGGCATCCAGGCGGCTATCCTCGATATCAAACTCCGCCACCTCGATGAGTATGCCGCCGCCCGCCAACGGGCTGCCCACTACTACGACCAGGCCTTCCAGGACCTGCCCGGTGTACATATCCCCTGGCGCCAACCCAACTCGACACACGTCTTCCATCAATATACCCTCATCGTGGAAGACGGTAAACGCGAGCCCCTCCAGGAATACCTCCAAAGCAAAGGTATTCCTATCATGATCTACTACCCGCTGCCGCTCTACGACCAGGATGCGTTCAAACCGTTTACCGAGGTCAGCTACCTGCCCGTAACCGACCACCTGTGTAAAACCGTCCTCTCCCTGCCTATGCACACCGAACTCTCCGATGCACAACTCGACTTTATCTCCTCAACCGTAAAGGCCTTCTTTTTGTAGTTTCATACAGAATAAGGCATGTTTGAATGAGAAAAAGGTATTTTAAAAGCTAAATTCAATGTGATTCAAATGTCCGAACCCAAAGAACCCGTCAACCAGCTCCATGAGTCCGAACCTCGCTGGTTCGCCGTTTATACGCGCTATAAACGCGAAAAAATGGTGCAAAAGAGATTGGTAGCCAATAATATAGATATTTATCTGCCCCTGCAGAAGGTCACGCGTTACTACACTCGTAAAATCAGACGTGCCGAATTGCCGTTAATCTCTTGTTACATCTTTGTGAAAATAACCCGCAAAGGCTACGTCCCTGTTCTCGAAGACCCGGATGTGTTGTATTTTGTACGGCAAAAATCCGACCTCATAGCGGTACCTGAACGGGAAATCAACATCCTGAAAGCAGTGACCGGCGAGGGAATCCCCGTAGAAGTACTTCCTTCTACCGGAGCACCGGAAGTCGGAGACCTGGTGGAAATCACCCAGGGCCGCCTCTATGGCATCCAGGGTACCCTCGTGGAACAAAAAAACAGCCGCTTCGTAGTGGTCGAACTGGAACGCCTCGGGTTTGCCCTGCGCATGCAGGTCGAACTGGATAAAGTCCGAAAGGTTCAGGCCCAGACTGTAGAAAAATAGATTGCGAGGTGGGAAAAAAGAGTCTAATAAACTTGTTGCGCAGCCACCGCTTTCCCCAAGTCCGTATGTACGAAACCCCCTGCGGCATTTCGACGGCGAAGCCGTACCCATAAGCTGCCCGAGGGGCAGCTTCCAAGGGTCGAAAAGAGTCCCCTTTTTCCCGCTTCGCCAACCCCTCGTAATACGTCTATTTTTGTACCTTCGCAGACCTTTTAAAAAAAAACCCACACCTAAGCAAAAATGCACATCTACCAGCAACTGCTCCGTAAAGAAAAAGCCATCGCCGTCGTCGGCCTGGGATATGTGGGCCTGCCTCTGGCCCTCGAATTCGCCCGCCACTTCCGGGTCGTCGGCTTCGATATCAATACAAGCCGGCTCGCCCTGATGCGCCAGGGGATAGACCCCGCTAAAGAACTGGACGCCTCCGCCTTCGAAGGAGCCGATATCTTGTTTACCGACGATCCGGAGGACCTCAAAACAGCCCACTTCTTCATCGTCGCCGTCCCCACCGATATAGACGAGCACCGCGTGCCCAACCTGACCCCCTTGCAGAAATCTTCCGAAGCAGTGGGAAAAGCCCTCAAACCCGGTGACTACGTGGTCTATGAGTCCACCGTGTACCCGGGTTGTACCGAAGAGGATTGCCTGCCCATCCTGGAACAGTGCAGCGGCTTGCAATGCGGTAGCGATTTCAAAATAGGCTACTCCCCGGAACGCATCAACCCGGGAGATAAAGACCGCAGCGTCACCACCATCCTCAAAATCGTCTCAGGCTCCGATGAGGAAGCCCTCGAATCGGTCGCCGAAGTCTATGGCCATATCATCCGGGCAGGTATCTACAAAGCCCCGAGCATCAAAGTGGCCGAAGCGGCTAAAGTCATCGAAAATACCCAGCGCGACCTCAACATCTCGCTGATGAACGAACTGGCCATCATCTTCGACCGCATGGGCATTGATACCAACGCCGTCATAGATGCCGCCGCCACCAAATGGAACTTCATCCGCCTCTACCCGGGACTGGTCGGAGGGCATTGTATCGGCGTAGATCCTTATTACCTGCTCCACAAAGCCCGCCAAATCGGCGTGGAACCCCAGGTAATCGCCGCCGGCCGCCGCATCAACGACAGCATGCCGGTGTGGATCGCCAAAAAACTGGTGCAGGCCCTCATCCAAAGAGGCAAAAACCCGGGGCAGTGCAAAGTGCTCGTCATGGGCCTCACCTTCAAAGAAGATGTAGCCGATATCCGCAACACCAAAGTCGTGGAACTGGTCAACGAACTCATGGGCTACTCCATCAATGTGCATGTGTCCGACCCCTGGGCTTCTCCCAACGAAACAGCCCACGAATACCACCTCACCCTCACCGAGCACCTCTCCTCAGACTACGACGCCATCGTCGTGGCCGTAGCACACCGGCAGTACCGCGAAATGAACGCCGCCTACCTGAAATCTATCTCTAAAGACCCCCTCATCCTCTTCGACCTCAAAGGGATCTTCAGCCCCGACGTGGTCGGCGAAGGGTGCTACTGGCGACTCTAACCCACCCCCCTGCAAGCAGATTACCTGATTGTCGGCTCCGGCCTGACAGGAGCCGTCATGGCCCGCCTCCTGCACGACGCCGGACACCGCGTGCTCATCGTCGAAAAACGCCCCCTCCCAGGGGGAAATGTGCGCGATGAAACCCACCCCTCCGGAATTCGACTACATACCTACGGGCCCCACTATTTCCGAACCTCCGACCAGCGGATATGGGATTTCGTGCAACGCTTCTCGGCCTTCCAGCCCTATACGCCCTGCCTCAAAACCTGGGTGGACGGACGCTACGAAAACTGGCCGCTGGCCGCCTCCTACATCGCCCGTACCGCCGGACAAAACTGGCAACCTGCCTTCCAGGGCAAACCCTCTAACTTCGAAGAGGCCGCCCTGGCCCTGATGCCCGAACGGGTCTATCAGAAATTCGTGCGCGGCTATACCCTCAAACAATGGGGCAAAGACCCGCGGGAACTCTCCGCACAACTGGCCCGCCGCTTCGACGTGCGCCGCGACGACGACCCCCGGCTCATGCCGCACAAAAAATACCAGGGTATCCCCGCCCAAGGCTACGCCGCCTGGATAGACCGCATGCTGAAGGGAATCCCCCTGCTGCTCCATACGGACTACCTGGCCCACCGCGATGCCTTCCAAGCCCGCAAAAAAATTATCTTCACCGGCCCTATAGATGCCTTCTTCGACTACGCACTCGGCAGATTGGCCTACCGGGGCCAACAGCGCCACACCGAGTACCTGCCGGATACGGAATGGCTACAACCCTGCGCCCAGGTCAATAACCCCCTCCCGGAAAATGGCCCCCATATCCGAACCCTCGAGTGGAAACATCTGCTGCCCCCGCCGGAAGCTGCCCGTATCCCGGGAACACTGATCACCCGCGAAACTACCTACAGCCCCGAAGACCCCGATGCGTTTGAATACCCCTTCCCCGATGCCGAAAACGCCTTGCGCTACCAACAGTACCGAGACCTGGCTAAAACCCGCCCCGACGTGCTGTGCTGTGGCCGCCTCGGCGAGTACCGCTACTACGATATGGACCAGGCTATCGCAAGGGCCTGGAAATGGGTGAAGACGATCCAGGCCTGAGGCACCCCCTCACAGGCCTCCACCCCTAAAAATTACCCTGCCAATCATGTCCCTGAACAATACATCGCTGCGATCCGCGCTCTACGAAATCTGGCGCTTTATCCCGCTGCCCCTGCGCGTCCGCCTGGGCATCTCGTTTGCGCTCATGCTCGCTACCGCCTTAGCCGAAATGGCGAGCGTAGCCGTCATCTTCCCCTTCCTCAGCGCCCTGGGGAACGCCGGGGCCATGCTGGCCAACCCGGCCTGGAAACCTCTGTACCAAGGCCTGGGCATAGAGAGCCCCCGAACGCTCGTCATCGCCCTGACCATTGGCTTCGTGGCCGTCATCGTGGTCACCAATGCCCTGCGCTACCTCAATATGCGCACCCAGGTGAATCTGTCTTCCGCCATCGGCTCGGAAATCAGCGCACAGGTATTCCGCAAAACGCTCTCCCAACCCTATCGCTTTCACGTGGACAAGAACAGCAGCGACCTCATACAGATGGTCACCAACGATTCCATGAACCTGGTGTCGGCCCTCCAGGCCGTGCTGCTGGCCGTCTCCAACTTTATGCTGCTGCCGGCCATCATGATCCCCATTCTGCTCATAGACGCCCGTTCGGCCCTACTGGCTATCGTCGTCCTTGGCTCGGCATACGGGGTAATCTATCGGATGCGCAACCGGCGCCTGCAGGACAACAGCCTGCGCATCGTGGAGGCGGGCGCGGCGCGGGTCAAAATCATCCAGGAAGGGATTGGAGGTATTCGCGATGTGCTGCTCAACCATTTGTACGCCTACTTCGACAAGGCCTTCGTGCGGGTAGTGCGCCAGTTGAACCAAAGCCTGGCCTCCAACGAAATCATCTATGTGTCGCCTATCTACCTGATCGAAAGCCTCGCCTTCATAGCCCTGGGACTCCTCGTGCTGGGCATAGGGAGCCAGGGGGACTTTAGCCGCGCCGTACCTGTGCTGGGCGGACTGGCGATGGGGGCCAAGCGCTTGCTGCCGGCCCTGCAGTACGCCTTTGGCTCCGTATCCCGCCTCCAGGGCACGCGCAGCTCGGTCGAGCGCATCCTCGCCACCCTCCGCCTGCCGGATAGCCCTGCGATGCAAATCGAAAAGGTATCCCCGCAAGGGGTGACCCGCGAAGTGCGCCTGGAAGGAGTCTGCTTCCGCTACGCGGAAGGACTGGACTGGGTACTCAAAGACCTGAACCTGCACATCCCGGCCAATACCACCACCGCGCTCATCGGCACCACAGGCTGCGGGAAAAGTACTACCGCCGACCTGATCCTGGGCCTGCTCAGCCCCGGAAAGGGCCGTATCCTGGTGGACGACGTGCCCCTCGAAGGGGAACGCCTGCGCCAATGGCAGGCCGCCGTCGCCCATGTGCCGCAACACATCTTCCTGAGCGATAGCTCCCTCCTGGAAAACATCGCCTTCGGAATCCCCCTCCCCGAAATTGACTTCGCACGGGTGCAACACGCCGCCCGCCTGGCCCAAATCGAAGCGTTCATCGAAGAACTCCCGGAAAAATACCACACGACCGTAGGCGAACGCGGTATCCGCCTCAGCGGCGGCCAGCGGCAACGCATCGGCATCGCCAGAGCCCTGTATAAAAACGCCTCCGTCATCGTATTCGACGAGGCCACCAGCTCCCTCGACCACAGCACCGAAAAAGAAGTCATGGCCGCCATCGAAGGACTCAACGGGAAAATCACCATCGTCCTCATCGCCCACCGCCTGAGCACCGTCCAACACGCCGATACCATCGTCGAACTGAGCGATGGAAAAGTGAAACGACACTACGCCTACTCGGAATTGCCAAATGGGTAGGGGTTCTCGCATTGCCCGCCGCCCGACGGAGAATAGTAGGGACGTTGCACGCAACGTCCGCCCCTCGGAATTGAATGGGTAGGGATATCGCATTGCCCGCCGCCGACGGAGAATAGTAGGGACGTTGCACGCAACGTCCGCCCC
>CAZSMU010000108.1:0-13160 GCA_964607915.1 uncultured Haliscomenobacter sp. | reverse complement strand
CGAGAAGGCACCCATGCACTGAAAGATACGCAGGCCAGGGGATTTTCACCCCCACACCTTGCACCCTTCCGTGCAGTTGGTGCATATATCTATTTTATCGCGTCCCTGCAGCAGGCTTTTGCGAAACCGCGTGTAGGCCTCCCCATGCCAGATATCGGAAAAGGATCGGTTTTGCAGGCTGCCGAGGCGATGCTGGGCATCTTTATCGAAGCAGCAGGGAACGACGGTGCCATCCCAGGTGATGACGCAGGCGTGCCAGAGTTTCCAGCAGTGGTTGAGGAGTTCGTTCTTGATGCGGTAGGTTCCGTCGGCTTGCCTTTGGTAGCGGGCATAGCGTTCGATAGTGGGTATGAGCGGGTTCCCGTGGATAAAATCGTACACCTGGGCGGTTTTGAGTCGTACTTCATCCACCCCGATTTCCCGGGCCAGGCGGTGGAGGTCTTCAATTTGGTGTTCGTTGGGCCGAACGACGAGAAACTGGAATATGAGGTGGGGGGTGGGCGAGCCCAGTTTTTTTTTCCAGGCGACCACATTGCGGGCTCCCTGCAGCACGACCTCGAGTTTGCCGTTGATGCGATATTGCGCATACGTTTCCTGGGTCGTCCCATCTACGGAGATAATCAGCCGGTCCAGGCCGGATTCGACGGTTCGGCGGGCGTTATCGTCGTTGAGGAAGTGGCCATTGGTAGAGGTGATGGTATATAGGCCCTTTTTTCGGGCATAGGCGGCCATATCTAAAAAAGCAGGATGGATGTAGGGCTCCCCCTGGAAGTAAAAGATGAGATAGATGAGCTCGGGGGCGAGTTCATCTATAGTTTTGCGAAAAAAATCGGCTTGCAGATTGCCGGTAGGACGCGTAAAGGCACGCAGCCCGCTTGGGCACTCGGGGCAGCGCAGGTTGCAGGCTGTGGTAGGCTCGAAAGAAACCGAAATTGGTTTTCCCCAGACCACCGGCCTTCGGAGCAGGCGCGTCAGGTAGTACGAGGCAAAGATTTTTAGGGCGTTTCCAATCCTTCTGACCTGCATTTTCCGGAGAAAATTCAAGGTGTCGGCAACAAGTCTAATACCGGGCATGGTCAGGGTCAGTTCTTCACAGGTGAGACAGGGATGGGCTCTTCAATTTTGAGCACTTTGACCTCGGTGCGCCGGTTGAACTGGTGTTCGCTCTCGGAACAGAAGATGCCATCCACGCATCCATTGCGGAGACGGGTTTCGCCATAGCCCACGGCCTTGATGCGTTCGGCGGCTATGCCACGGCTCAGGAGAAAAGCCCTGGCCGATTCCGCCCGCTCCTGCGATAGGGTCAGGTTGTAGTCGGAAGCACCGCGTGAATCGGTATGCGCACCCAGTTCGATTTCCATAGTTGGATAGACTGCCATGAGACGGGCGAGGGCTTCGAGGTCGCGCGACTGGCCACTCCGTATTTCGGATTTATTGAAATCGTAGTAAATATTGTTCAGTACGATGACAGCGCCTTCTGTCAGCGGGGTACGAGAGGCCAGCTTGGATGCTTGTGGAAGGAGGAGATCCAGTTCGAATACCCGGCTTTCTTTGACGCTGCCGAGGGCAAGTTGGGCCTGGAATGGGTCATAACCTTCTTTTGTGCCTACGAGGACGTAGTTACAGCCCAGTTCCACGCAGTATTCATAAACGCCATTGGCACCGGACAGGATTTGCTGCTCCTGTTGGGTACATGAGTTGAGGATGCGCACCTTGGCATTGGGTATGGGCACCCCGTTTGCAGCGCTTCGGACGACCCCCCTCAAGGTGTTGCAATTGTTCCGTTCCAATGAAATGGGCAGGGGTACGGAGGGATCGTAAGTGTTAGGGGAAAAAGTGGTTTCGGAGAGCTTGTACCCATCTTTGGAGATCAATATCAGGTAGTCGCGGTAGGGATGCAGCTGTACGACAGCCTCGCCCATCCGTCCGGTCAAGGCTTTGGGCGTACCGAGTTCTTTGGGTGACTTCCGAATCATGCGCAAGCCGAATTCCCGGTCTTCAGAAGCTACTTCCACATGATAGGCAGAATCGTTCAGGATACGACCATCCGGGGAGCGCTCGAAAATATGCACGGAGGCATTGAGGACCGGATAGTTGATTCTGGCATCGGTGACATTGAGTCGCAACGTGTAGATGCGCGGCTCCAGCAGGCCGTTCAGGCCGTTTGGTGTTTCAAAAAAATAAATATCGTCTTTTCCTTTTCCGTCTTTTCGGTTGGAAGAAAAATATCCCTTTTTCCCATCATTGCTGACGATGAGGCCAAAATCGTCCGAGGACGAATTAATGGGGGTTTCCAGCTTGCGCAATTGCCCCCAGCGGGTAGAACTGATATCAATGGAGTACACGTCGAGATTGCCCGCACTGCGGTGCCCGTTGGACGAAAAGAACAGGACTCCGCTCTCGTGGATGAATGGAAAGGCTTCATCCTGGATGGTATTGACTTCCGGGCCTAAATTGATAGGCTCCGACCAGGTATCGCCCTCCCGGTCAACGAAATAGATATCCATGCCACCATAACCGCCCGGCATGTTGGACGCGAAGAAGAGCCGGTGGTTGTCCGGGCTTAGGGAAGGATGCATACAGGAAAAGGAATCGCGGTTGAAGGGTAGTTCAACCACTTTTTCCCAATCGTACACTCCCCGGACGGCCTGGTATATCTTGAGGACTACTTTACCCGATTTGTCGGTTTTGCTGGCTCCCTGATCCAGGTTATTGCGGGTGAAAAACAAGGTGTTTTCGGCACGGTCAAAACTCACGGGGCCTTCGTTCAGGGTCGAATTGATTTCCAGGGAAAAGAGCCTGGCTTTTTGGGGCACCCCGTCTTTGTCAAAGGGGGCATAAAACAGGTCGAAAAAAGTACCGCCCGTATTGGGATCCACCATACCTCCCTTCAGTCGGGAACTGACGAAGACCAGGCCATTGGCATAAAATGCCGGCGAAAAATCGGAGGCACCGGAATTGATAAGGGTGGTATTTTGAATGCGCACACTGGAGGTTTCCTCCCGGCGATCCTTGCCTTGACCGGCCAGGACGCTATATCCCATCCACAAAAGGACAAAGAGGAGCCATCTAACCTGGATATTCATAACTGCTGTATTTAGAAGTCGCGAGGGCTGTCCACACTCCGCCCGCTGCCAGAAGATTTACCCGACACCGTGAAGCGGAGTACCCCTTCTACCGTACCGTCGGTATAGTTCCGCAGTTCGGTAAGCGTCATATCATAGGCTATGCCGAAGAGGATTTTGTCGCTCAACTGCGCGCTGGTGAGTAGTGATATAGATTCCCCTAAGCCTCTATCGCGGGATCCCCCCGGGCGGTAAGAGGCTCCGACAGAAAACTTGTCGAGAAAAATAAGGGTCAGGTTGATATCGGCTTCGACCGGTGCCGATTTGACATAGCGGAAGAGGATGTTGGGTTGGAGGGATGCGTTTTCCCCCACAGGAATCACAAAGCCGGTCATTAGGTACAAGTGTTGTACTTCCTTTGAGATGGGGCCCTGGTCATCGCTTAAATCAATATTGCTTTTTAGAAGCCTCGGCGTGGATAACCCGATGTAAAAATTTTCGGAGTCGTAGTAGAGTCCTACCCCGAAGTTGGGCACCAGTTTGCTCTGTATGTTGGAGGGTACCGCCTGATCCTGGCTGATAGGCTGCGTTCCTTTCAATTGGGCAAAGTCGGTGCGAAGCATGCGCAGGGAAGTTTGCAGACCGATGTGCAGGTAACCCCTGGGAGCGCGCAGGCGGTAGGAGTAGGACGTTTCCATGGAGTAGTTGGAGCTGACCCCGATGGTCTGGCGTACGATGTTCGCACCAAGTCCGATGTTCTGGTTCCACACCGGTACAGAGAAGGAGAGGAGCTGTGTCTCCGGCGCCCCGTCGAGTCCGAGCCACTGGCTGCGCACTAGTGAAGATAGGGTGATGCCTCCCTGAGTCCCGGCATACGCCGGGTTGATACCCAGCTTATTCAGCATAAACTGGGAGTAGCGCTCCTCTTGCTGTGCTTGTAGCGGAAGCCATAGGGCGTACAAGGCGAAAAGAGTTCCTAAAAATCGCAACATATCCCTTCCATTTAGCGCTGAATGACAAAAAAGCCTCTGACAGGGGTACTTCCATCCCCAAAGTCTATCACATAAAAGTAGGTACCTACCGGCAACGGTTCCCCGTTATAGGTGCCTTGCCAGTTGTTTTGGTAGGGCTGTCGGGAACGATATACCTCCTGTCCGGACCGGTTGAAAATCAGGATCTGGTTGTTGGGGTAAGCCCCTTCGTCAATTAAACAGGGTACGATGAACGTGTCGTTGATGCCGTCGTTGTTGGGGGTGATGATAGTAGGTACATCACAACCGGCCTCTTTTCCCACTTCCAACTCTACCTCTGCTGTAGTACAGGTGCAGCCGGTGCTGCAGAGCTCGTAACGGAAGGCGTCTTCTCCTACATAGTTGACAGCAGGGGTATAGACCAGTACACTGTCGTTGCGCAACTGCAGGGTGCCGCGATTGGGGGGTACGATTATGCGGAGCCGCACCCTGCCGGAATAGAGGTCGTTTTTCAGGACGGGTACGATAAATGCTTCTCCAAAAGGTACACTAAAGGAGTCTTGAATGGCCTCCGGGCTACGGGTATAGCGGATGACGACGGTATCCCTTGAGCTGGCCCCGCAAATTCCACGGTCGATTTCCCACACGAAGTAGTTTTCGCCGGGTCGAAGCTGGCTTGCGCTCGGTTGAAGTTTGAGCGAGTCGCTGATGCGTGTGCCGGGGGTCAAGCTAAACCACCGGCCGCTACTCCCGCTGGTTGGTAGGTCTGCGGATAGTTTTGCGGTGCCGTCAAGTGTACAGATCTGCTGGTCAGGCCCTGCATAGGGGTTAGGGTCGGAGATAAGCACCATAACTTCATCACTGAGGTTCCCACAGCCCCCCAGTACCGTCCAGGTGAAAGCGTACAGGTTCCCCGGCTGCATACCGCTGATGGCGGTACCGGGGTTGGCAGGTTCCAGGATGCGCACCCCGAGTTGGGCTTGTACAGAACTCTGCGACCAGGTTCCGGTGCCGTTCACGCTGGGCTTGGCACCCAGTTTGATGCTTGGACTAAGACAGACCAGCAGGTCCTCCCCCGCAAATGCCGTATCCTGGCGGCTGACGGACACGCGCACCTCATCGGTAGAAAAATCGGTACAAGCGCCGTTGGAGAGGGTCCAGCGGAATGTATAAAGGTTGGGGCCAATCAGTTTTTGTACAGCCGTACGGCCTCTGTTGGGCGACGTGATGACTATATCCGAAGGGTTGGGACCCGACACCAGCGTCCAGCGGCCCTGGCCTAAAGAGGGTTCAAGCCCATTGAGAAAGATAGCCTCGGCATCGCAGGCATTGAAATCGTTTCCCGCAAAGGCGATGTCTTCCGGGATAGTGTTCAGCGAAACTTCGATGGGCTTCGAGAGGGGCGAGCTGCAAGCACCCAGTTGGGCCTGTACGGAAAAGGTGTTTACACCATTCCGGTAATTGCTGAAATTCGATAGGGTGAACTCGGGTATTTGGGTAGAGCCAAGGGGGCCAAGAGGCCCCAGCCAGGTGTACATGGCGCCGGGCGTCGCACTGCCCTGCTGCAGCCCAATCTTCAACTCAGTACCCGGTTTGCTGATACAGATGGCCTCTTTTGCCGTCAGGACGGGCTGTAGGGGGGTAGGAAGAATCTTGACTAACGTGGTGGCCGTCGCGGAGCGGCAGCCGTTCAGGATTGCCGTGACGGAGTAGATGCCGGCATTTTGCGCAGAGTCTGCCTGTGTAATCTGTGCGATGGCCAGGGAGGAACTGAAGTTGGGGCCAGTCCATTCGTATGTGGCTCCTGAGAGAATGGTAGCGCGCAGCTCCAAGGGCCTACCGGCACAGACCGGGCTATTGCTGACGGCGTTGATGACCGGCTTGGGGTTCACGGTCAACAGCGTAGGGGCCGATTGCATGGAGCGGCATCCATCTACCGTGACGAAAACCGCGTAGGCCCCTGAATCGCCAGAGCGCACGTTGCTAAGGGGCAGGCAAGGCGTGGTAGTCGTCAGGATGCCTTTATTGGGTGTCGCCCAGTTGTACACGACTTGCGCTCCCTGATAAGCCTGTGCACATAGAACGGCTTCTGAGCCTTCGCATACCGGTCCGGGAGCTGTTTCATTGATCTGTGGTGCAGCGGGGGCTCTGGGGGGATCCTTGACGTCCACTATCGTTATGGAGGGGGCCGATATGCAGCCCTGAGCGGTAGTGACCAGAAGTTGGTAGTTGCCGTTGTTGAGCTGTGTGGCTTTGGGGATAACCCCTATCCGGTTATTCGAGACATACCCGTTCGGGCCGGTCCAGCGATATAGATAGGTGCCGTCGTCCTCGGGGAAAATAGAGGCACTCAAGCGGATATCCATGGGCCCTGACAGGCAATCGGGCCCATCGTTTGTCACCGCGGCAATCCGCACGGCAGGTCTTACGTCCACATCGGTAGAGGCAGTCGCGGAGCAGCCATCGGCCCCAGTAACCGTTAGGGAGTAGCGCCCCGTGTTCTGTACGCGCGCAGTCTGCACGCTCGCAGTATTGCCCACCGCACTGAAATTGGAGGGCCCTGACCAGCGATAGGTCGCGTTGACTATCGTCGGAGATGCGTTCAGCGTGAGTGGGCCCCCGTCGCAGATGACGGCAGGGGACGTAGCAATGCTTACTTTTGGAGGGTCGTTCACTACGACCAGGGTGGGCAGGGAAACATCGGATTGACAGCCCTGGATCGTTACATATACCCTCCAGGCCCCGGCTACCGCTTTGGAAACGTTGGACAGGAAAAAAGAACTGGAAGACGTAGGGAACTCAAGCAGGCTGGGACCTATCCAAGTGTATTTGGTGGCGCTGGCGCTCGTGCGCAAGGTGACCTCGCCTCCGGCACAAACCGCGCCGGAACTGGTGATTTCCGGCCTGACAGGCTTGGGGAGGATGTTTACCGCCACGAAAGCTGGTGCCGATGCACAGCCATAACGGGAAACGACGAGCTCGTAGTCACCTCCGTCGGCCATGGTGGTGAGGATGGCCGGAGGGTATTGATTAGAAGAGCTAAAACCGTTTGGCCCCTTCCAGGCGTAGGTGATGCCGGGCCCGGTCACTTCCGTGCCCAACAGGACTTCCTGCCCGGCGCAAACCCTGAACTGGTCTGCACTCGGTACTGCGACCGGCCGCCGGACCACTCGTATCGCCTTGGGAGCAGAAGGACGCGATATACAGCCGTTCACTTCTATCGTCAGGTAAAAATCCTGAATGCCTTCAGAATGGGGAGCGGGCACAGAAAAAGAGGGCACAATAGTCGTGCCGAGCAACACTCCGTCGGGAGCGATACCGCGATACCAGCGGTATCGCACGGAAGGATCGCTGGGGGCGATGGAAGAGTTGAGTACGATCGCATCTTCTTCGCAAAAATTGTCTTTTGCAGTCAATTCAGGGGTCAATGGCAAATCTTCAATGGCTATCTCTAGGGTGCCAATGGCTTTACACCCCGTGAACCCGGTAATTTCCACGGTGTAGGAACCTGCGTTCCTGGAACCGATATTGGGTATGAAAGGGTTTTCACGGGTAGAGGTGAACCCGTTGGGCCCGGTCCATTTGTAGGTGTATAAGATACCGCCGCTCGCTTTGGGTGGATTGGCATATAGAAATAGCGTATCCGTCCCGCAGAGATCGGAGTTGGCAAAGGGATCCGGGGCTATATTCTCGACCCGCACCAGGGTGGAACAGCGCGCACTATTGCCCGCCGAGTCGAAGACGGTAAGGACTACGTCCTGTATAGTACCTGCTTGTGTGCAACTAAACGTATTGGGGAGGAGTTCGAACCGCGCTATGCCGCAGTTGTCCGTGCTGCCCGCATCTATCTGCTGGGCGCTGACTTGTGGGCTTTCCAACCCCGCCGGACTGATGAACAGGGTGGTAGGTTGGCAAAGTGCTTTAGGAACCTCCCGGTCCTCTACGCGTACTTGGAAACTACAGGTGTCGCGGTTGCCGTACGCATCCGAAATGAGGTAATACACGGTAGTGACTCCCCGGTTAAAGGTGTGCATGGGTCTTTTCAACGGGAACGGTGCCGGAGTAAGCGGTATCTGTGTGGCGCCCGTGGCAAAGTAGGACGGGCCGATGTTGGGATAGGCCAGCTCTGCAAAAAGATATGCAACCGAATCCTTGCTGCCGTTTGCCTGGACGCGGGCGGGGTTGCAGGGATTGATGCCGTCAACGCTTGAGGCAGCACCCGGTAAAACAGAGAAGTCTATCTTGCCATCAGCGGCCCAACGGTTGACTGCGCTCGGGGCGATCCGAAGGACCAGCTTTCCCGCCGAACTACAAGTCGCATCCCCCACGCGGGTGGAACCCAGTAAATCCCCTTCTTCGCTGCGCACGGTAAGGATGGCACCGGAGCTTGAAAAATCTCCCTTGAAATATAAGGTCAGCGAAGCGCTATCGGTAGCGTTGGGGCCTGATTGGGTAAATGAAAAGGTTCGCCCGTTGGCGACATAGGCGTTTGCACTGGGATTGAAATCATAGGTTAAATAGGCAGCAGCAGTGTCTATGGGCAGGTGGAGTTGGTAGCCGCCAAGCGCGGAGCAGTTGTCCAGGGCCACTACGGGCAGGGGAAGGGCTATCTCGGCGGTACAAGCACCCGCAGGCAAGGCTACCGTGGTATCGCCCGGGCAGGTCAATTGGGGTGCTTCGCGGTCTTCTACCGTTACCGTAAACGAACAGCTATCCGTCTGACCAGCGCAATCGCTTATATAGTACCGTATCGTATGGACGCCTCCGGGCAAGCTGACCTGCTCGTTGTGTACCGATGTAGCCTGTTTTCGGGCACCGGAACCAATCCGGTATTCCAGCTTGAGGCTGCTGAAGTCCTTCAAGGTCGCCTCGAAGGTTGCTTCCACACGACCCCCTGCGCAGAGGGGGTTGATGGTCCCTGCCCCGCTAAGGCCGGGCTGCATAAAAGGTTCCAGCCGGATTTGAACCTGGCCATCGGCACCCCATTTGTCTATCTGGGCAGTACTCAGCACAAGGGTCGTCTCGGAGTTGCCGCATTGGGCTGTGGTGGCAACCGTCCGGCCCAGTACACTGCCGTCTTCGGCGAGAATCTGGAAATATTCAGCGGCACCTTCGCCGTCCACGGCGATCAGTTTTATCTTCAAAGCCCCTGCCGCTGCTGCGCGCGTGAAGCGGTCGCCGGGCAGCACAAAAGTAAATGCAATTGGCCGTACCGGGGTAATGGCCGGATCTTTGGAAGGGTCGGAAGAAGCTAAATCAGATGATCGGGTCTGTGAGAATGCATTTCGGGCAAGGGAGCAGTCTTCGTTGACCTGGGGCGCCGGCAGGGTGAATGTTGCAGTACACTGGCCGGCATCGGTGCGTATCACGGTGTCTTTTGCACAAGAAAGGATATCCGGCGGCACGACATCGAGTACCTGAAATAAAGCGGTAGTAGTATCCGATAGCCCACAGGCGTCCTTGGCGATGAAATCTACCCGCCGTTCCAATACGACAGCATTGCCCGGGGTACAGGCGGCGGTGGGAAAACTAATGGTATCCCGGGTTCCAGCGTTGCGGGCCGACCAGGTAATGGGGCCGTTGCAGTTATCGGTGGCCAGGGCGTCGCCGTGACCGGCTATCCAGGCCCAGAATAGGGAATCCACATTCGCTTCGTCGCATTGTACCTCCAGGTTTCGGGCCTGCCGGGTGACGGTTGGCGCGCTGAGATCCCTGATTTGGATAATCTGTTGGGCAGAGTCGGTATTGCTGCATCCATCGGATACATACCACACTCTTCGTATGCTGTATGTGTTCAAACAGGCGGAGGAGGTCACTACGTCCTTATACGTGACATTGATGGAAGCGGCGAGCGCGCAGTTGTCCTTGACATTTCCCGGCCTGCCTGCGATATTGGGGTGGTCGCCACTGGAACAGTCGAGTACCGTGTCTCGGGGTACCGTGAAAGTAGGTGCTTTCAAATCGCGCACCCGGATGATCTGGCGAACGATGCTGGCATTGCCACAGGTATCCACTGCGAACCAACTGCGCTCGATCGTGTAATCCCCGGCACAGCCCGACTGGGTGGGGAGTTGTACATCCTGGTAGTACAAGCGCGGCATGGTGTCGCAATTATCGGTTACGACGGGGCGCCTGCGCAGGCTGTCGGGATGTGGGGACTGCGAGCAGTCAATGGTCGTATCGAGGGCGAAACCGAAGGCAAATGTCGGTGGGGTTTCATCGCGGATGGAGATGACCTGCTGATAGGTCGTGCGTTGCCTGCAGCGATCCCAGGCATCCCAGGTGCGCACGATCTTATAGGTATTGGGGCAGTCCCCGCCCAGGGTGACCTGGTTGAAAATAACCGTATCCAGCGCACAGTTGTCACGGATGAGGATGTTCCCTGCCGTATCGGGAATGGTTTCCCCGCACCGGAGAAACAGGCTGTCCGGCAGCGCGGATTGGATAGTCGGGCGAACAGTATCCCGTACGATCAACAGGTATCGAAGGGTAGTGTCGGGTGCTGCGCTGCGGCGCACGAGAAAAGCATGCGATACGGTGTCCGAACAACTACCGGCAAAGGTATAGGTCGTCTTGCGCGACGGGGCGACGCTGAGTACGGAATCCCCGCGCGCGCGCAGAACGCTGTCTATTTGGTCATACCATTGGTCGTAGAATGCGGGTGCATTCTCGCAGGCGACATAGGTAGTGTCAGAAAGGGTAGTCAAAACCCCGGCCGGCCCTGTGGTGCCTTCGGGCACAGGTGTCCAGGCAGGGAACAATAGGACCGCGGCGAATACGCAAACCAGGCATGCGCCGAAGTAATTGCGTAGTTTCCTCATAGGTTCTTAGGGGATTTTTGCATGGAAAGGAGCAGACCGACGGGCTGTAAAGCGTGCGGTTTTCCAATATAAGGCTGCATGTCGTAGTGTGTTCGATACATGGGATGGCTCGGTTTTTGGGAACACCAGACTGGTCGGGAGGGGGTCATTAAGGAGAGAAAAAGTACGGTTTTCTTTCCAACGAAGGCCTTTTGAGGGAGTCTAACGGTGCTCTACGACCGAAAAAAGGCGCGGTATGGAAAGAAAAGAACTTTTTTGAACCCTCGGAGATTCCCCTTGCAACAAGTCTGTCATAAGTTCCTCTTAACTATGCAAATATAAGACAAAAAACAGGTTGCATGCCAAAATATAAAAAACGGGGTTCATTCTTCTTCCAAATGCGCCAAAAATGAGTCCTGGTTCAGCTTTTTTTTATCGCCGAGGTGTTTGTCCAGGAACTGGTTGATGCGCTCGATTGCCAGGCTGGACTGGATTTCCCCAAAAGTGTTTATCTGGAGATTCAGTCCTTTCAATTCCTCGTGTACCCGTCCGTCCGCCCTTTTTTTGTCTTTTGATGCCATTGGCCTGTTGTTTGTACAGATGCTGGATACTTTTATGCTCCCTGTACTGCATCGAACCGCGTCGCCGCCTGTAGCAGGCGGCGCTTCGATTCATGGAAGCCGAACAAGGCCAACATCTCCGGAACACCGGGGCCTTTCATAGTGCCAATGAGCGCAATGCGCAGCAAAGGGAACAGGTCGCCGGGTTTCAGCTCTTTTTCGGCCATCCAGCCTTCCAGCGCATCGTGGATAGTTCCTGTCTCGAAGGTGGGAAGCGCTTCGAGCCGGGAGAGAAGTTCGTGAAAAAGGGCTTTTTTACCAGCATCCCATTTTTTGGCGACGGTCTTTTCATCAAAAACGATAAAGTCTTCAAAAAAGTAGCGCCCGCTATCCCAAAAATCGGGCAACATGACTACCCGCTCTTTCATCAACCCACAAAAAGCCTCTAAAAAGGTATTTTCCGGGTATTGCCCCTGGGCTTCTATAATTGGGCGGACACGGGTGGCCAGTTCGGCATCCGCCAGGCCCATGAGGTGCTGCTGATTGAACCAGCGAGCTTTGTCGTAGTCGAAACGAGCCCCCGATTTTCCGATTTTTTCAATGGAAAACGACGCAACGAGCTCTTCCAGGCGGAAGAGTTCCTGCTCGGTACCGGGGTTCCAGCCGAGAAGAGCCAGGAAGTTGATGGCTGCTTCAGGCAGAAAACCGGCTTCGCGAAAGCCCGTAAAGGATTCTTCGGGGGTTTCCCCTTTCCAAGCTAAGGGGAATACAGGAATCCCAAGCTGTACCCCGTCCCGCTTGCTGAGCTTGCCCTGCCCGTTGGGCTTCAAGATGAGAGGTAGGTGGGCAAACAGGGGCATATCCCAACCCATGGCCTGATAGAGCAGTACGTGGTGCGCCGTGCTGGGCAGCCACTCTTCCCCGCGGATGACGTGGGTTATCTCCATGAGATGGTCGTCCACAATGTTGGCCAAATGGTAGGTGGGCATGCCGTCGCTTTTTAAAATGACCTTGTCGTCGAGTTCGTTGCTCTGGAAGTGGACGGTCCCTCGGATGAGGTCTTCGACTGTGATGGTCTGGTCCTGGGGCACTTTTAGCCGGATGACCCAGGGATTGCCCGCTTCGATGCGCGCACGGACCTCGCTTTCCGGCAACGTCAGGCTGTTGTGTAAGCTGAGGCGCGTCTTGCCGTCGTACTTGAAGGTCTCCCCGCCTCTTTCCTGCGCCTCCTGACGGTACCTGTCCAGCTCTTCCGCAGTGTCAAAAGCGTAGTACGCATGGCCTTTTTGTACCAATTCTAAAGCATATTGGGCGTAAATAGCTTTGCGCTCGGATTGGCGGTAGGGCCCGAAATCCCCGCCCCCTACGCCAGGGCCTTCGTCGGGGCGCAACCCAAACCATTCCAATGCTTCCAGGATGTAGGCTTCCGCGCCCGGTACGTAGCGCAACTGGTCGGTGTCTTCAATGCGCAAGATGAAAACGCCACCCGTTTTTCGAGCAAAGAGGTAATTGTACAGCGCAGTGCGGATTCCTCCTATATGCAGCGCGCCAGTCGGACTGGGCGCAAATCGGACCCGATTGATTTTCATAGCAATTTGTGTTTAACGAACTTGTCATAAGTCTAACAGACTTGTTGCGTGGGGTCAGCGAGGAGGGAAAAAAGAGTCATTTTTTGTCCACACGAAGGCTTTTTGAGGGAGTATAGCCTAGCTATATGACCGAAAAAAGGCACAGTGTGGGCGAAAAAGGGCCTTTTTGACCCCT
>CAZSMU010000107.1:0-13297 GCA_964607915.1 uncultured Haliscomenobacter sp. | reverse complement strand
AACACCCGCGTCAGGTCAGAACTCAACGAGTGCGGATCGGAGGGCGCATGGTGGGAATAGTAGAATTTCTGCCGGGAAAGGTCGAGCACGTTCAACCCGCCTCCGTAAGTGGCTATCCAAAGGCGCCCACCCGCTTTCAACAGGCTATAGACGTTGGAATGGTTGAGCTCGGTCTGGGTCTCGCTCTCGGATACTTCGTAGTGCCGGAACGTCTTGCTCTGCAGGTCGAAAGCATACAGACCGACTTGAAAAAAACCCACCCATAGCCGCTGCCCGTCCTTCAACAGCGCTTTGACATTGTAGCCGGCTATCCCCGGCTTCGCATCCCCGCCCTGTACCGGATACGTACTAAAGGCCTGGCGCTCCCTGTCCCAGTAGTTCAAGCCACCCCCTTCCGTCCCGATCCAGAGGTTTCCGCGATCGTCTTCCGCAAAGGAGCTGACGATATTGCTGCTGATACTGTTGCGCTTGGGCAAATGCGTATAATTTTGAAATCGGCTGAGACCTGGGGCTGAATAGCTGATCCCGCCGTGATAGGTACCCACCCACATCCCGCCGCTGCGGTCGAAAAAGATCGTGCGTATGGAACTATTGCTAAGCCCATTTTCCGCTGCATCATCGCTCAGGAAGCGCTGAAAGGACCGCCGTTGCCCGTGGTATCGGTTCAATCCCAGAAAAGTACCTACCCAAAGGCTGCTGTCGGGGCCGAAGGTCAGAGAGCGCACCCGGTCGTTGCTCAACGACCCCGACGAACTCGCGTCGTAGCGAAAAGAGCGCAGGCGTTGCGCACCGCGATCCCAATAATACAGCCCGCCCTGCTCGGTTCCGATCCACAGGTTACCCGCCGCATCTTCTATGCAGGCCTTGATTTGGTAGTCGGCCATGGGAAACGACCGGGCACCCGAGTGCAGCACAGGCACTATCGCAACCTCGCCTTTTTTAGTATAGACAACGCGCCCCAGCCCGACATCGGTACCTGCCCAGAGGATGCCCCGGCGATCTTCAAACAAGGTATTTACCCCTCCCAGGCCAGCCGCTGCGCCCAACAGGAAGGTATCGCGCTCGGAATCATACCGAACGATGCCCTTATCGGTACCCAACCAAAGGCGCTTTTTAGAGTCTCGGAAAATACAGCGCACGGAAGTAGCAGACGGAGAGGTGTTATCGCCGGAATGGAGATAGCTCGAGAAAGCATCCGCATCGGGGTCGTAGCGGCTGACGCCATCGGGAGTGCCTATCCAGATGGCGTTGCCCGATGGGTCGCAATAGATGGCGCGCACATCATTGGACGCAAGGCTGCGGGGGTTGGCCGCATCATGCCGATAATGCTTGAAACGGGCCCCGTCATAGCGGTTCAGCCCGTCGCGGGTGCCCAACCACAAAAAACCGGCCCTATCCTGCGCAATCGCGAAAACAGAGCCCTGCGACAGCCCGTCCTTGACGTTGATGTGCTTGAAGATGTAGCGGTCGTTGGCTTGCAAAGAAAAAAAAGCCAAAACAAGGCAAAGTACCCCCCCGGACGAGGCGAAAGGGAATGTGCCCTTCCCCGCCGCATGAAATATCCGGTTCCGCGATCTTTTTGCCATAGTAAAAATACTCCGCAAGATATACCGGAATTCAGGGAATTTAAAAAATTATACGCGGAAACTGGAGGCTCCCGAAAAAGGGGCCCTATTGGCCGCTCAGGACAACCATCTGGCGGGTATGGTTTTGAGCTTGGTACTTCACGCTGTAGAAGAGCAGCCCGCTCGCACCGATATCGTCTGCGTGGAGTGCTATGCTGTGTCGCCCTTCCTGGTAAATCCCGCGGTGGGAGTACAATACCCGCCCCGCAACATCGTGTACCATGAGTGTGATTTCACCCGCAGCGGGCAGGAAAAAGGGAATGGATGTGCTCTGCCCGTAGAATGGATTGGGGAAATTCTGGAATAGCTCGAACCGCGCACCAAGAAGTATGTCCGCTTTGCGGGGCGGGTCGAGGTGCAGCGCAAGGGCGAGCACATCGCCGTTTTGGCGATACGCCTCCGGGGCTGCGATACGGCCGTTGAGTTGCAGCACCTCGCTCAGAAGGGCTTCTTTTTTGGCCCTGACCGTACAGACGAACAGCGTATCCTGGGTAGCGGCATGCAAACCCGTTCGTATCCAGCTTGTTGCAATGAGTCCTTCCTCAGAGAAAACGCTTATATGCTCTGACCGGGCCAGTGCAGGCGCTACGGAGCTCAACTCCACAGCAGAAGGGTCAAAAGCCAGGGTGAACTGCAAGCCTTCCAAGTCAGCTGTTGAGGTGCGTACGGGGATTTGGTAGGTCTGCCCTGCCTCCAGAACGATTTCCGGGGCATGGAGCGCCAGGCTCCCGTTTGTGCGCACCACAGCACTCGCCGTGGCGGAGCTATTGACGTCCCCTACCTTGACGGCGATGAACGAAGCGAGGGTGTCGCCCGCGAGTTTGGAGATAGAGACCACTTCAGGCAGAGGACTGGCCCACGGATTCAGCGCATTGCTGAACACATGGCCTTTGGGAATGAAGCGCCAGCTCGGGCTATTGGCGAATCGGGCATCAATGCCCAGGATAAGCTTGCGCAAATGGATCAAATCCAGGGTAGAGACCGATTTGGAATTATTGACATCCGCAGCGATTACCTTGTACGGGCTATCGAGCGACTGCATGCCGAGGATATGTTTCTGGATGAGCACCATGTCAAAGGTAGATACGCCGTTGCGGGGGTTCTCGTCCAACGTGGCACTGAGCGCGTAGTCAACCCCTACGGGCAACTGACTGAAGCGGAATGCCCCTTGCGGGTCGGTGCGGTACGTCATCGTCTGCGGGCCTGCCAGTCCAATTTCTACCCCCTCTACGGATACCTTTGATTCCGTGGATACCGCACCGCTGATACTCGCCGCGGCAAGGGAAGGCATGCAGGACTGCGTCGGGTCGCTGAGCAGGACATGGGTACTGCTGTAGGCCATATTCCCCAATACATCCTCGGAATAGATGCGGAGCAGGATGATGCTGTCGGGCAAATCGTCGCACGTCACGGTGACCGACGTCTTTTTGACAAGGGGGAAGCCCCGGCTGTCTATGCTGTCCTGCGCATCCCAGATGCGGTCGCCGTTGTCCCGTTGGATGTAGTACTTGCGGATGAGTTTGGTGCCGCCCGGACCGACCTCCGGGCCTTGCCCGTTGCAATCGTACACCGGACTGGCGATGAAATCGGTGGCCAGGAGCGTCAGCTCTCCGCGCCGGGTGATCGGGCTTCGGCTTAGCGTAGCGGCCAGGCCGCTGATACAGATGGGTGCAGCGGCGTTTGTATCGCGCACTTCGAAAGGCAGTTCGCGCTGCGCCGACTGGTTGCCGCAGCCGTCGCGCACCCGGACGACGAGGCTGTACTGCCCCAACGGCAATGCCGGGGCGCGGAAGGTCCATGTGTGACGGGTAGAATCAAAGGGCAAAACGCTGCCTCCCACCATAATCAAATCCTGTAAGGGCCCTCCGTTGGCTTTGATCTGTGCCTGGGCCAACGTTATCACTCCCCCGCTTTGTGCAGCCCCCTGTGCCGAACAGGCATCGCTGGCGGAAAACTGGAAGCCCACACTGGCCGTGCAGTTGTTTTTATCCTGGTAGAAAACCAGAGGCCCCGTCCCGTTCACCGCAGGCGGTGTGGTATCCAGCACGGAGATGACCTGCGTGAACGCCCAGGCAAAATAGCTCGTAGCCGATGTACAGCCCGACAGGGAAGGGTTGTTGAACTGGATATCTACTGTGCTTTTGACCGATACGCTGGCAGGGCTTCCCGCCTTGGGATAGGTTTGGGTAAGGGCTCCATTCAGGGCATAGCTGCCCGTGCGCCCGGAACTACCGCTGGTCGGGTTGATGCGCTCAAAAGTTTCGGGCACACCATTCACGGCCACAGACAAGGTTCCCCCTGCAAAGCCATCGGGCCCTAGGGATGTATCCTCGCGGTCTTCATAGTAGATTTCCTCTATGGTATCGCTACCAGGCACTTCCCTTCCTTGTACGACCAAGCCCTGCACGGTTTCATCGCGCACCAGCACCCGCACGCCGTCGAAGCCGTCGTTGGCAGGATCGCGGGGAACAATCACCGACCACAGCCCGGGGTCGCCGCAAGCCTCATCGTACTGGCACCAGTTTACGACCGTAAAGGTGCGGTATATGCGCTGACACTCCCCCGCAGGACGACTGCCCACGACGGGGCCAGCATACTGCAGGTCCACTACCTGTACCGACAGGATGTCACAGGGGCCGGAAAAAGAGCCAATGACGTTGGCCGTGTCGGCCAACGTAGCCGCACAGGTCGTGCTGGCATCCGCGGGAAAACGGATATCGTACCCGTGCACGGGCTGGATGCGGATAGATACGGAGCCCGCGGGGAAACTGACCGGCGTGCCGTTGATCCATTTTTTGGCGGTATAGGTCAACTGAACGGTGCCGGCACCGCAATGCAGCGAAGGGGCGATATCTACTTCTACCTCTACGTTCTGGCAGTCGTCGCCCCCGCTCACCTGAAAGCGGCCGAGGCCCTGTGCGGTGAAGATGCTGTCTTCTATGAAGCGGTACGTCGCACTCGTCGTGCGGACCTTGCGGGCTTGCCGAAGGGAATCTACCAGATGGATTCGGGTGCCTGGGATGAGCGCCGGCTGAGGCAGGCTAAACGCAGGAGCCGTTTTGTCTTCTACCACGACGGTCAGGCCGCAGTAGCTCAGGTTCCCCCCGCTGGACGGAGGGTATGGCTGCCCGTCGGCGGTAGCGGGAAATACACAGCCTCCCAGGGCGACCACCCGGTCTTTTCCCCAGAGCTCCACCCGGACACCTGCTTCCACGATATCGCCGCAAAAGAACTCGACATAGTCCAGGGCCGGGCTCATCAGCACACTGGGGTTTTCTCTGGAGTACTCAAATTTTTCCATGTCCTCATCTCCGATTACCCCGCTTCCGTTCCAGTCCACGCCGTCGTTGGTATCGATATCACCGTCCCCGTCGCTGTCATAGCCACGTGCGATAAAGGCGTACAGGTTTCGCGGGGAATAAGCGCGGCGCACGCGGGCCCAGGCGACGTTGCAGTTGTCGGAAACCCCTTTATTGATCTCGGAGGCCAACATTTTGGCGTACCCGTTGAGCGCAAAAGGGTCTTCTGCAGGGGTGTAGCCGGAGGTGGAAAGGGTCAGGTTCATCTGGCTCTCGCATTTCATCACGGGGGCAATCCGGTCCACAATGACGAAATGGAGCGTATCCTCCCGCTTGTTGTTGCAGCGGTCGTAGGCTTGTACGATGAGGCGATGGTTGCCCACCGGAAGGGCCAGGGCCATGAGGCGGCCATTGACGGTGGTGGTGCGGTAGGAGAGTTTTCGCCAGGCCTTGCCCGCTACCGGGATGCCCGACACTACGGAGTCCACGCAAGATTCGATGCGCGAGGATACCGTGCCCAGTTGGCAGTTATCGGTAATCTGAATACCGAAGGAAGTGCCTAGCCCAAGGCGATCTATGCCCAGGCTCGCCGTACAGTCCAGGATACTGGTCGAGACAACCACTGGCTTGGTCGGCATAGAAATGACGGGAGGAGTGCCATCCCCCCAGCGCAGAGACAGGGTGTCGAGAGGTTGCCGCCCTCCTGTGCACCAGTCCATGGCATAGACGGTGAGCAGGAGTTGCCGCCCGCTGCAGAGCACGTATTCGGCATTTTGTTCCACTTCAAAGCTGTAGTTGTCTTCCAGGACTTTTGTGGCATTGCCGGCGGTGACAGCATCGCTGAAGTAGGCATATTTTTCCCGGTTGCAGGACAGGCTGTCGGTGAAGATAAAGTAATTTTTCCTCATCTCGAGCAGCATCTCTGCACTGTTGGCCGAGCAGGCGTCGTTGCGCAGCACGACCTCCGACGGGCATACATCCGGTCGGATCAGCGGTCGGATGAAGAAAATTTCCTGGCTGACCGTGCTGGTGTTGCCTTTGCAATCGGTGCCGATGAACGTGCGGTCTATTTTGGCCCAAACCCGGTTGGTGCTGATGGTATTGCACTGGAAATACGTGATCTGGTCGTTTACTTTGACATCGGTCCGGCAATCGCAGTACAAGGAGTAGTGGCATGCATCTTCGAAGCGCACTCCTCCGGCGAGGTGCGAAAACGCGCTGTTGAGCGGCGCCACGCCATCCCAACTCTGGGTATTGTTGAGTACTTTGTTGATGTCGGAGGAAAGAAAGGTATCCCTCCAGACCAGGGTCTGCGGGAAGATGGGTGCCAGGGCGGCCGGCCGTACGCCATTAGAGGCATTGCCGGCTACCGGGCGATTACACCGTCCCACTACCTCGGCCAACAGAGGGCCGGAACGGTCCTCTGCCGTCACTTTGCCCCAGCAAAGCAAGGCACCTGCCCCGTCGAACAGGCCATAGGTCCATACGCCGGGGCAATCCACCGTATCCCGGTTCAACGGGTTATCGTCCACTACCACGACGGAGGCGTTCGCAAGGACGCAGTCCCCGCCGGCGACATCTTTGGGCGTGAGTACTTTGCTGCCGCTCAGGGGGTCGAGCACGACATTGACGTTGCGACAGCCGCAGGTGAGTAAGTTATTAGAGAGATTTGAGGAGGAAAAAGAAACTATTCCGCTATTTTCTGCAGATATGGAGTAGGCTGCATACGGTAGCAAGGACACGCACAGCCATACGAACGCCAGGCATTTTTGTTTAAATCGGTTTTTGAAAATCATGTTTCATGGGCATTGAACCGGGGTCGGTTCGGCAAACCACCTGCTGCAGGTCGCGTTTGCTCTGGTGCAAATATAGCGACTTATTCGAAACGTACAACTATGAAGCCCGGTAAATACCCTGTTTTAACATTCCAGGGTAGGGTGCCGCGGCACCGCTCCACGGCGCATGGCACAACCTGCCCCGACAAAAAAGAGGCCCTTTGCAGAGCCCCTGGAAACAGGTTGAGTATGAAAAAATAGACTTATCGCGGGGGGGTGAGTAGGAAAAAAGTCCCCGACCGGAACGACCGGCCGGGGGGCTTCACAATGCCGTTTATTAAAGAAATCCTGACAACAACTTTAACATGTTCAAAAGTAAATCATACGGAGTTGGAAATACCGGAATATCGCCCATCTGCCCCGTTGGTTTGTCCAAAAGCGGCAAACAGCCTTCTAATGCCAATCGGGGGCACAAACCTTCCAAAAACCGAAAATATCCGGTTGTTTATCGTTACCGATGAGCGATTCAAAATGATTTCATAGCTTTGTGAGAAACCGGCTTCGGCAGATTTTACAGGGCCCGGTCGTTCGCGGGATAGGAAATGGCACTGGCTCCTATGCCAGGGTTCTTTTTGAAAAGTGTTTTTTTTTGGAAAATCTGCCACTGCCAAATTATCTGATGTCGCGCTTATGGAACAACTTCTCAGCAAACTGACCGCACCGCGCAACCGCATCGGCACCCATCTGCTTTTTTGGGTGGCCTACGTCGTTTTTTTTTCCTTGTTATATGGCAATATCCGCGACGACTATGTCAAAGGGTTCACGCAAAACCTGACCACGCTGCCGGCGACCATAGCCGCTACGTATTTCACCCTCTATTTTCTAATCCCGCGTTTTCTGGATAAAAAAGAATATACGACGTTCATCCTTTTGTTCGTCAGCTCTGCGGTGTTGTTTGGCTATATAGACCGAATCATCGTACACCTCCTTTGGGTGCCGCACTACATCCCCGACTATCCCTATGATAAGTATCCGCTCGACCACCTGGGTAAAGCCATACAGCAAATGACCAACATGTACACCATCGTACTCGCCGCAGCAGCCATCAAGTTGGTCAAACGAAACTATGAAAACGAGAAACTAGCCCGCGAAATGGGCCGCGAAAAACTCGACGCCGAACTCAAGTTCCTGAAAGCGCAAATCCACCCGCACTTTTTGTTCAACACGCTCAATACCCTGTATGCCCTGACCCTGCAAAACTCAAAGCAGTCGTCTGAAGTGGTGCTCCGCCTTTCCAACCTGCTGGACTACATGCTCTACGAATGTAATGTTCCCCTGATTTCCCTGCGCAAAGAAATGCAGCAAATCCAAAACATGATCGAACTGGAAAAACTGCGCTACGGCGACCGCCTGGACGTGACCTTCACCCAAAGCGGAGACCTGCGCACCTCGCACCATATCCCGCCCCTGCTCATGCTCCCCTTTATCGAAAATGCCTTCAAGCACGGCGTGAGCCGGGAAACGGAAGAAACGTTCATCAACATTGACATTGGCATACGCGCCGACACCCTCACGCTCCGGGTCGAAAACAGCAAAACCGAACTCCAGTCCAGTGCGTTCACCGCAGAATCGGACTACACCAAAGGCATCGGCCTGCGCAATGTGCGCCGCCGCCTGGACTTACTGTACGGAACTGCCTACGACTTGCAGGTTTTTAATGAAGAAGATACGTTTATGATCGTCTTGCGCATCCCCCTGCCCAACGAAACGGAACAGGCCGGGCAAGGCCAAACAGCAGGCGGTACCTTCCAAATAGCTCCATCGGCATAATCCCCGACCATGAAAATAAAATGCCTGCTGGTAGATGATGAGCCCCTGGCCCTCGACGTGCTGGAATCATATATCCAACGGGTCGAAGGGCTGGAACTGGTGAGCCGCTGCGAAAACGCGCTCCAGGCCTTTGACCTGCTGCTCTCCCAGCCTATAGACCTGATTTTCCTCGACATTCAGATGCCCCGCCTCGATGGCATCGAATTCCTGAAAACACTGCACAATCCCCCCAAGGTCATCTTCACCACGGCATACCGCGATTACGCCATCGAAGCCTTTGAACTCGACGTGGTGGACTACCTCCTGAAACCCATCCCCTTCAGCCGCTTCCTCAAAGCCGTCAACAAAGCGTTCGGACTCTTCCAGCAAAAAGCAGGACCCGCCGGCCCAACCCCGGCCCCCATCCCCATGCCCGATGAAAACCTCCAGCTGCAGAGCCAGGAAAACATCATCGTGCGGGCCGACAAGAAAATGATCAAAGTGCCCCTCGAAGAGATCCAGTATATCGAGAGCCTGAAAGATTATGTCATCATTTACCTCCCTACCCGCCGCATCGTCACCAAACAAAAAATCAGCTACCTGGAACAAAAACTGCCCGAGGGCGAGTTCTTGCGCATCCACCGCTCTTTTTTAATCGCCATCAAAAAAATCAGGGCTTTCTCCCCCAACCACGTAGAAATCAACAACCAGGAACTCCCTATCGGACGAAGCTACAAGAGCGAGGTATCCAAAGCCCTCGGAATCGTTTGAGCAGTTCACACCTGCCCGGATGCCCCGCAACACGGGTTCCTACTTTTTACCGGCGCTCTGCCCGGCCCTGTTCTTCTCCTGGGCACGGCGCAAAAACCGCGTCACCATATCCCTCGGCACGAAACGCACCAGAAAGGCGACCAGTACGTTGAATGCCCCCGGTATCGCCACGGATTTGCCCCGCATCATCGCATCGTACCCGAATTGCGCTACGTACTCCACCGGCGTCACCATCCACGACGATTTGGCGGAGAACTTCGTACGGCCGGCACCAACGGTTTTCTGGAAGCCCGTAGGCACCATCCCCGGGCAGAGCACCGTCGCCGACACGCCCGTACCTTTCAACTCGTTTGCTATGGACTGGGTAAAAGAGAGAACATACGCTTTGGTCGCGTAGTAAATAGACATCAGCGGACTGGGCTGGAAGCCAGCCATGGAGGCTATGTTCAGAATTCTCCCCCTTCCCCGCTCGATCATCAGCGGCATGAGCAGCTTGGTGAGCCTGGTCAGCGTGAGCACATGCAGATGAATCATGCGGTTCTCGCGCTCCCAGTCGGTTTCAGCAAAAAAACCAAAAATGCCGAATCCCGCATTGTTGACCAATACGTCAATAGACTGGCCTTTGATTTCCGCACAGCCCAACACCCTTTCTGCTGCCTCCGGCTGGGCGAGATCCTCTACAATACAGGTGATTTGACAGTCGGGCGCCAGTTGCTGTAGCTCAATCCGCGCATTTTCCAACTCCTGCGGACGGATGTCCACTAAAATGAGGTCCAGGTTGTTTTTGGCCATGACCCGCGCCAACTCCAGTCCGATACCGCCCGAGGCGCCGGTGAGTAGTGCACACTGCTTCATAAGGTTTCAGGTTTTTTGTAGTGGTGTTTTAACTGTAGGCCAAGATATAAAAGTCTCGTCACCGGGAAAAATTAATGTGCGCCAGAGCGTATTTTACGGTTTATTCAGCATCCACACCTCCAAAAATGAACTTTTATCCGGGGAAAAAGCCGTATTTTTGACTTTTCCCCTCGTTTCAAATCGCACTTGCCGCCCCGTGTTCCGGGGCAAGCACCCTGCGGATAGAACGGGCCCGGTAATTATCCCAACGTCAGACTATATCTAGCTGCTATGTCCATACGTTTCCAAAAGCTCCCGAAAATCGAGCTGCATGTACATCTCGACTGCTCGATGAGCTTTGATGCCGTCCACTTGCTGGATGCGGGGATTTCCCACAGCGATTACCAGCGGCGCTTCGTCGCCCCACAGGAAGCCACCGGACTGCCCGATTACCTGAACTGTGCCCTGGAAGAAATTCGGCTCATGCAGACCGGGGCGCAACTGCGCATCGCCACCCTGGATGTGTTGCGGCAATTTCAGGCAGACCATGTCCTCTATGCCGAAATCCGGTTTGCGCCCCTGGAACACCTACGGGGAGGGCTTTCTCCGGAAGAGGTCGTGGCGCATGTGGAAGCAGCCCTGCGCGAAGGCATGGCAGAAACGGGGGTGGAGGCCCGCCTGATCTTGTGCACGCTGCGCCACTACAGCGAGGCCCAGAGCCTGCTGGTCGCAGAACTGGCCTGCGCCTTCCAAAAAGACCTGGTGGCCGGTTTCGACCTGGCCGCCGACGAGGCCGCCTGGCCTCTCGAACCCCATATACGGGCCTTCGCCTATGCACAGGCCCACGGACTCCCCTGCACCGCCCACGCCGGGGAGGTCTGTGGCCCGGAAAGCGTTCGGGAAACCCTGAAAAAGCTCCGCCCGCAGCGCATTGGACACGGAGTGCGCAGCATCGGCGACCCCGACCTGCTGTCTGTGCTGAAGTCGCACCATATCCATCTCGAGGTATGCCCTACCAGCAATATCCGCACCCGCGTTTTCCCTTCCCTTTCCAAACACAGCGTGCATGCCCTCTATGAGGCCGGTATTTCACTGGGCATCAATACCGATGGGCGCACCATCTCCTCCGTGTCGCTGACGGAAGAGTATGCGCACCTGCACCATACCTTTGGCTGGTCGGAGACGCACTTCCTGCGCTGCAACCTCAATGCCCTGCAAGCCGCGTTCATCCCCGACGCGCTCAAAGACCGTCTCCGGACCATCCTGGAGGCAGGATACCCTTTGGCACTCAGCCTTTTTATTTCCCATTTCTTTGCCAAGTGGCCTTTCTTTAATATAATTGTGTTTTTCACCTAAAGTCGCCCTTTATGCAAGAGCAGCAACAATCCCTGGAGCGCAGCATAGGCCTGCCTCTGGCCATCATCCTCACCATCAGTTCGATCATCGGGTCTGGCGTGTTCAAAAAAGTAGCCCCCATGATGGCGGAGCTGCAATCGCCGGGCTGGGTGTTAGCCGCGTGGGTGCTCGCGGGCATCGTCTCCCTGGCAGGCGCCCTTTCCGTAGCAGAACTATCCGGCCAAATCGCAGATTCGGGGGGTGCCTACGTCTTTTTGCGGGAGATTTATGGTAAGACGGTTGCTTTCTTCTTCGGCTGGGGCAACTTCGCCGTGATACGGACGGCCTCTATTTCTTCCATCGCCTATGTCTTTGCCGAGTCGGTACACGCCCTGGTGCCCGTGCCTGAAACGGGAGAAGCCCTGTCGTCGCTCTCCATCGGGGGCGTGATTTTTCCTTTTGCCAACCTGGGCGTCAAGTTGATCGCCATCCTGCTGATCGCCTTCCTGACCCTGATCAACTATCGGGGCCTGCGCTATGGCAGCATCGTGAGCCGCTACGCGACGAGCACAGTGGTCATAAGCCTGGTCGCCATCGTATTGCTGGGCTTGTTCGCAGGGTCCGGAGGCATGGCCAATATCAGCACCAATACGGCCGGGTATGCGCGCTTTGAAGGGGATACCTTTGGCTTCGTCGCAGTGTTTTTTTCCGCTATGCTGGCGGCGTTCTGGGCGTATGAGGGCTGGATTACCCTAAGCTTTATCGGGGGCGAAATTAAAAATCCCAACCGCAACCTGCCGTTGGCCATCCTTTTTGGCATGCTGGGCGTCATCGCCATTTACCTCTCCGTGAACTTCACGTATATGTATGTGCTGCCTGCGGGCGATCTCATCGCCGTACACGAATCGCAGAACCAGGTCGCCGCTATTGCAGTGATAGAACGCATCATCGGCCCGATAGGGCGTCTGCTCATCGCAGCGCTGATCATCGTGTCCACCTTTGGCTGCACGAACACGACTATCCTGCTGGCCGCCCGTTTGTACTACAAAATGGCGCAGAACAAAGAATTTTTTAAGGCGGCAGGCGAAGTACAGCCGCGCTTCCACACCCCTGGCAATGCCCTGCTCATGCAAGGCGTGTGGGCAGCGGTCCTCATCCTGTCCGGCAGCTTCGACCAGCTCACCGACATGCTCATTTTTGCTTCCTTTATCTTTTACGGGCTGTGCGCCTTTGGCGTATTCATCCTGCGCAGGCGCAACGGCGGAGCTCCCTCCACCTACCGGGTGCCCTTGTACCCAGTGCTGCCCGCCCTGTTCGTCATGTTCTGTATTGCGCTGGTCGTCATCACGATGTACAACCGCCCCGGCGAGTCGCTCTTTGGCCTCGTGCTCATCCTGACCGGAGCGCCGTTCTACTATTGGTGGACGCGCAAAAACGGCAGCGCACAAGTCTAATGCTAAAATAAGGCAGCAGGGTTGGCTATGTTAAAAAAAGCCCTTACCTTTGCAGTCCGGTAATCAACCGACGTTGGTCCTATAGTACAACGGATAGTATGTAGGTTTCCGGAACCTAAGATCCAGGTTCGATTCCTGGTGGGACCACAAAAAGCAAAAAGCCTTGCAAGTCAGTACTTGCAAGGCTTTTTTGTGGTCAGACTTTCGGCGCTGAATCCTGCGGCCGCAACCGGCAGAAAAAGAAGAGCCTTTCCAGGAGGCGGTCCTTCAAGCGCTGGAACGCCAGGATTACGGTCTTTTCATTTCCTCCTTCGTCTTTGAGGGTAGCCAGATACTCGAATTATACGTATCCGTTCGGCCAAAGAATCCCGGCCGGTACCTAAAAAGCCAAAAAA
>CAZSMU010000106.1:0-13337 GCA_964607915.1 uncultured Haliscomenobacter sp. | reverse complement strand
TATTGGATACAAAGATATTGCTCCCACTCACGGCGAGGTCAGACAGGACGAAGGTGCCGCCTGCAATTCCGGTCAGGCTCAACTCCTTGGGGGCTGCGGCGGTATCTTTCACATCCCAGTAATACACGTGGTTGCCGTTTTGCCGGGAAGCGACGAACACATGTTTTCCGTTGAAGCCGGCGCCGCGATTATTACCGGCGTTGTCCACCAGGGCCGACTGCCTTGCGCGGGCGAGCGAGCGGTCCAACACCATGGAAACCGGGCTTACGCTGGATGCCTGGTAGGGGCGTTCATTGCCCAACTGCTGCACTACGAAACCATTTCCTGCCGAGAACCCCATAAACTGCACATTTCCAAGGGTATCATTGGCTATGTCGAAGCCGGCACTCGCGTTGCCGTTGGAGATGGTGCCGAGATTGAACGAATGCAGCAGACGGTCGGCAAACGCGGCGCTGCGCAGCTTGGTGAACGCCTCCCGAACGGTTTTGCCGTCGCTGATGTTGAGCAGGTACAAGGCGTTGGCAGCGGGGCTGCTCTTCACGTGCACGTATCCGAGCAGTCGTATTCCCTTGTATTCGAAGACCTGGGCGTGCATGGCCCAGGAGGGGAAGAAGGCAGCTCCTATGGTGTCCACCATTTTGAGCGTGCTGTCCAACAACATCATTCCGAAGGAAGGCGCGCTGGCAAGGTAGAGTTGCTCAGGCCCTGGAACCCGGGTGATGCGTCCGAAGCTGACGTTTGAGGTGAAGTCGTAGGTCTGTACAACCGGTGTGGTATTGCCGATAGACCCGTTTTCGATCGTCCAGACGTAGTAGCGCTTGTTGCCATGGCTGCTGGCGATGAGCAGCGCTTTTTTGTCGGGATCGCCCAACACCGTGATGGCATCGCCCAGGCGGTCGGGTGCGTTTGGGTACTCGAGCAACACGCGGGGCTGGCTCTCCACTGAAGTCCAGTGGTACACTTTGAAAGCGCCTCCGGCCAGGACCATGTTGGATACAAAGATGTTGTTGCCGCTGACTGCGAGGTCAGAGAGCACAAAGGTACCTCCTGTAATACCGGATATGCTCAGTTCTTTTGGAGCGGCATTGGGATCTTTGGCCTCCCAGTAATATACGTGGTTGCCGTTTTGGCGGGAGGCCACAAACACATGCTTGCCGTTGAAGCCGGCGCCGCGGTTATTTCCGGCATTGTCTATGACGGCCGGCATTTTACCGCCGGCCTGGGCGGCGTTGAACAGCGTCAGGATGGTATCTACAGGACCCGGACCGTAGGCGAAGGCTCGGTCGGCATGCATCCAGAACAGGAGAAGGAACAGCGTGGGTAAAAAAACATTTTTCATAGCGCATGATTTAGGTAAGGTAACGGACTTTTTGCGGGAGGAATCAGCGGGGTGAGAAGAAAAGGACCTTTCTGACCCCCGATGATTCCCCTCGCAAAAGGTCTGATAGGTCACTCGGATTGCTGGAGCGTGAGGAATGGGGAGTGGTCTGCCCTTCCATTCCCCGTTTGGGGCATCCATTCCTGGTATCGGGCGTACAGATGCCGCGCCTGGAGATAGGCCGACTGCGGGCTCATGAAATGGGAGAACTCGAAGGTGATGGCTTTGTCATAGCCCGCCCGCTGGGCAGCCTCTAATTTGAGGCGAAGTTTTTCGAACTTGATGGGCAGGAACTTGATGGGCATATCGCGGTCAAAGGTCTCAGCGTTCGTCCAGCTTTGCATGCCGTATCGGTCGGCCATAGCTTTGTTGACGGCAAAAAAGGCATCCAGTTCGTCGTAGTCTATATGGCCGTCCTGAAAGGCGACGGCATCCACTACGGAGTGGATACCGTCGAAGATTTCGAGCCATTCGGCTTCGTGTTCTTTTACCGAAATGGCTTCCTGCTTCGTAAGGACGGAGGAAGCTGCTGCCACCGACTTTTTCCCGTCGATCCAGGGGGAAATCAGGGTAGGAAGGCCCCCACTGACCTCTTTACATTGTTTGCCGAGCGTATGGAAGGATTCTATGGCGCCTTTTGTCTTGCGGCTTATCTCCATGCTCAGGTACCAGCCCCCAAAAGCGGGATGTTGTCCGTATTTTTGCCATACTTCGTCAATGACGTATCGGTTTACCTCGATTTCGTGCCGCATATCGCCTGTGTCCCAGTACTTTCCGCTGTCGTAAAGGCCAAAATAGAAACGCATACCGTATTGCTGCGCCAGGGACAGAAACAGTTCGACCAGGTCTTGCCCGGGTCGGTAGCATCCCTGTTGCCCGATCAGGTAATCGGAGGGCCAGGTCAGGAACTTGCGGTACCCGCCCCGGATGAGGATTACGGTGTCTATGCCTATTGCCTGCATGTGTTTGAAATCTGCTTCCCATTCCCTGGGGCCCCAGTTCTGGTGCGGTATGTCGTGGCTGATTTCGTCTAAGAAGGTTCCGGTTATTTGCATGCCTTTTGTGCAAGTTTTATTTCACGAAGCAAGGTATGGATAAAATAAAATACCTTGCGTGTTCGAGCAACATCTTTTTTAATAAACGAGTACTTTGAGGCTATTCGGTCTGGTAAACGCGTGAGTTGTTTTAGGTTATCAATTTTTTGTTTTGATAAATCAATTTTTTTAAAATAATATTTTTCATCCCTAAATGATGAAAATTGTTTTCAGATAGATGCAGCTTTTTATGTTGCTCGAACACAATTTTTTTCCAGGAAATGTATATTTGCCTGTGATTCTACTCTAACCATATCTACGTGTCTATGAGAACATATCTCCTCCTACTGCTCAGCGTATGCGCCTTTGCCCATCTGAACGGGCAGAGGGTGCTGTCCGGAATCGTAAAAGAGGCTGCCACCGGCCAGCCGGTAATCGGAGCTTCCATACGTTTGGCCGGGGATCCTGCCACGGGCACGGCTACCGATCTGGACGGAAAATTCAGTCTCGAAACGGGGAATGAAACGAAGGTGCTGGTGAGTTATGTGGGCTTCCGGGACGATACCGTGGACATCCGCGGAAAAACGTATATCGAGGTCTTGCTGGAACAAGAGGCTTTTCAGTTGGAGGGAGTAGTCGTAACGGCACTAGGGATAACCCGGAAGGAAAAAACCATCGGCTATTCGGTGCAGGAAGTGAGCGGCAGCATCCTCTCCAACAACAGCGACCCCAATTTTTTGAATAAGCTTTCCGGCCAGGTCGCGGGCTTGAACGTCACGCCCTCGGGCACGGGCCCCGGAGGGAGCAGCCGCATCCTGATCCGCGGCAGTAGTTCTCTGACGGGCAATGACGAGCCCATCTTTGTGATTGACGGCGTCATCGTGAACAACAGCAGCGGGAACGGAGCTACCCAGGATGGCGGCCTCGACTACGGCAATGCCATCAGCAACCTCAACCCGGACGACATCGCCTCTATCACGGTGCTCAAAGGCCCTGCCGCAGCCGCCCTGTACGGCGCGCAAGGGCAAAACGGGGCCATCATCATCACCACTAAAAAAGGCCGCACCGAGAGCGGGCTGAGCATAGGGTTCAGTTCCTCCACCGTGCTGGAACAACCTTTCCTTTATCCCGATTTCCAGGACTTGTATGGACGGGGCTCGCAAGGGACGTACACGCCCTTCAACACCCTGAGTTTTGGGCCGAAGTACGACGGAAAGCCGCTGAGCGACTGGCTGGGCAGAGAAACGCCCTACAGTCCGGTCACGGGACAAATGCAGTCCTTTTTTCAAAACGGATTGAGTACCACCAACAACCTGGAAATCTCCAGCGGGAACGAGTTGTCGCAGACGCGCTTGTCGGCGAGCCACTACTATTACTCGAGCGTCATGCCCAACAGCGATATTACGCGCACCTCCCTCACCCTGCGAAACACTACGAAATTATCCAAAGGGCTTAGCATGGATGCTAAACTGAACTACTCCGGGCAGAATGCGTTCAACCGGCCCAACCTCGGCGGTTCGCCCGACAATCCGGTGCGCTCTTTTTACATTATGCCGAGGTCGGTGGCACTCGAAGACCTGAACCCCTACATCGACGCTGCCGGGCTGCCGAGGCTGTGGGACGGCCGCACTGCCGGCAGCTTCAACCAAAACCCCTACTGGGCCATTAACCTGAATACCAACGAAGATATCCGAAGCCGCCTGCTGGCCTCGCTGGTGTTCAATTTCGACCTGCTGCCCTGGCTCAAGGGCCTGGTGCGCGGCGGGGCGGACTACATCAACGATATCCGGGAGAGCCGGATTTTCCCCAACACGGCGTACAAGACTTCGCCTGTAGCGAATTTCCAGTACAACCTGGCCAATCGCTACATAGGAAATTACGATTTTTTGCTGACGGCAAACAAAACCTGGGGAGACCTATCCACCTCGCTTTCCGTTGGCGGCAGCCGTCTGGATAACAAGTACGAGGGGCTCCAGTCGTCGGGCGACGACCAGGTCAACCCCGATTTGTGGGTAGTAAACAATTTCAAGGAGATACAGTCTGTGCAAGGCATCTCGCACAAGCGGATCAACTCCCTGTACCAATTTGCCGATATCGGCTGGAAAAACCAGGTTTATCTGTCGTTCACGACCCGGAACGACTGGTCATCGGCCCTCTCTCCGGCCAATTGGTCTTTCTTTTACTACAGTACAAATTTGAGTTGGGTGCTGAGCGATACCTGGAAGAACCTGCCCTTCCGGCTGAACTTTGCCAAGCTCCGGCTTTCCTTTGCCCGGGTGGGCAACGATACCAACCTGGGCGCGAGTTCCCGGTATTTCACCTACAGCAACACCGTGGGGCATTTGGGTCAGCCTTTTATCCGGGTCCCACCGGTAGGCCCCAATCCGGATATTCGACCGGAGCAGACGGATGCCTTAGAGGCGGGGATTGACCTCCGCTTTTTCAACGGAAAGTTGAAATTTGACCTTTCCTGGTACCTGAACAATACGAAGGACCAGATTTTCAGAGCACCGGTTGCAGCCACCAGCGGTTTTCAGTCGCTCCTGGTCAATGCCGGCAACGTGAAGAACACGGGGGCTGAAGTACAGGTAAAAGGAACGGTGCTGGAGCGCAAAGCCTTCTCCTGGAACATCGGGATCAACGCATCGGCCAACAAGCCTTTAGTGGAAACCCTTTCCCCACAGCTCTCTATTCTGGTTCTGGGAGGCACCCGTTCGGGAATCAGCGTACAGGGCCGCGTAGGAGGCAGGAACGATTACCTCGTAGGTACGCGCTTCCTCAAAAACGATCAGGGCCAGCTGGTACTCGACGATTTTGGGCTACCACAGATCGAAATCGACAGCTTCGGGAATACAGATTTCATCCTGGGGCATGTGCAGCCCGACCTGATGGTGGGTATGAGCCACCAGATTTCGTACAAAAAACTCTCCCTGAGCATTGTGTTGGATGCGCAGCTCGGTGGTTCTATCTACAGTTCTTCCTATGCGACAGGTTCCTCATCGGGTACGCTGGCCCATACGGTCGCCGGGCGCGACGGCTGGTACAAGAGCGAAAACGAACGGGTGGCCCTGGGCTACACCCCTGCCCAATGGATTCCGACGAACGGAGTGCTGCTCGAAGGTGTGGATAAGAAGGGCGAGCCCAAACGGAACTATGTCAACCCACAGCAGTACTGGTCCCGCATGGCTTCCATCAACGAGGCGGCGCTGTTCGACGCTTCTTTTGTGCGCGTCAATGAGGTGGCCCTGAGCTATTCGTTGCCGCTGCGAAGCGCCAAAAGCAAAGCAGCCAGGTCGGTCACATTATCTGCCTTTGGAAGCAACCTGGGGTATTTGTACCGCAAAACGCCGGGGTTTGCTCCCCAATCCTCCTTTTCTTCCGGCAAAGCGCAAGGCATTGAACTTTTTGCATTCCCCGTTGCCCGCAGTATAGGGGCTAAAATAAACGTCTCTTTTTAACCTGCTCGACATGAAAACAATTCTGACGATACTCATCCTGGTTGCAGGCGTCCTTTTTTCGTCCTCGTGCACGAAAAACTTCGAAGAAATAGACTTCCCGGCCACTTCCTCTGTGACCACCGATCCAAATGGGTTATTCACGGTGACGCTGCAAAGAGGAAGCATGACCTGGTATATGTTCGATCGTGCACAACGGCTCACCGCCAATCTGTACATGCAGTACAACACCATTACCGGCGTTTTCCCCACAGATTACTACGAGCCCTCTTTCGGGATTTTCACCGATATCTGGGATCGTTCGTACGGCGACCAGAATTTTGAGTTCGCGCCGTTGTTCTACGCCCATCAGACCATCAAAGTCAGTGCGGAGCAGCAGAATCCGCACAAAGAAGGAATTGCCCGGATATGGAAGGCTTTCCTCTTTCAGCGGATGACCGATCTATACGGGGATATCCCCTACTCTGCTGCGTTTACGTCTTCCCAGCCTGTGTTTGACCGGCAGGAAGATATCTACAAAGACCTGGTAGCCGAAATCAAAAAAGGCAAACAACTGATGGCACAAGCCGGAAACTTCCCGTCTTACGGCAATGCGGATTTGGTCTATAAGGGCGATCGCAAAAAATGGGAAAAATTCGCCAATTCCCTTTTGCTGCGGATTGCCCTTCGCGTCGTTCGGGTAGCGCCGGACATGAGCCGCAGCATCCTTGGCGAAATCAGCGGAGGGCCCTTCCTGGAATCCAACGAAGACAACCACAAGATGCTGTGGGATGGCTCGGTATCCAATATTTATTTCCGAAACCCCATCCTCGTGACAGAAGTGTTCAACAACACGCGTATGTCGGCTACCATGGTGGATTTCCTGAAACGATACAAGGACCCGCGCCTGCCCCTCTACGCGAAGCCCGCAGAAACCGACGGGCAGTACCGAGGCTTGAAAAACGGCCTCAACCCAGACGCCCAGTCGGTGTTCGACGACAGCTACTTCCGACAGTTCAGCAAGCTGGGACCGGTCTTTGTCGAAGAAAATGGAGCTACGTTCAATATGCACTATGCGGAGGTATGCTTCCTGAGAGCTGAGGCCGTACAGCGCGGTTTACTTCCGGGCAACGCAGCCCAGTTATACCGGGACGGCGTACGGGCAGCGATGGAGATGTATGGGTTCAAAGACGCACAAGCCATAGAGACCTATCTCTCCCAACCCGGAATCCAGTTCAACCCGGCGAACGCCCTCGAGCAGATTATCACCCAAAAATGGATATCCCTGTGTATGAATGGCGTAGAGGCGTGGGCTGAAAAGCTTAGAACCGGCTACCCTACCCTGCCGGAACCGGAGTTCAAAGGTCCCGTCAATGGCGGAAAATTTCCCAGACGCTTGATATACAGTGAATCCGAGAAGCGGCTCAACCAGGCAAATACCCAGGCTGCGGTCACCCGCATGGGGGGCGACGACCAGTCGATCCGCGTTTGGTGGGATGTGAAATAACTTTTTCAATTATTTAATAAGATACTTAAAATGAATTAATTATGAAATATTTCCCGCAACTGCGTCTTGTAGCAGCGCTGCTGCTGCTCATCGGAATGCTGTACTCCTGTAAAAAAGAGCCCCCTCTTTCGAGCGAGGCTTCTATTCTCAGTTTTTCGTTTGCCAATCCATCGGCTACGGGCACCATCAGCGGCACGAGTATCGCGGTAGATGTTCCGTTCGGCACCGACGTCACAAAGCTGTCGCCTACGATAACGGTTTCTGACCGGGCGACTATCTCGCCGGCCAGCGGGTTGACCCGGGATTTCACCAATCCGGTGACGTATATCGTCACTGCAGAGGACGGGGTGTCGGAGAAATCGTACACCGTCAGCGTTAAAATCCTGGACCCCAAGGAAGTAGTCATATCTGCTTTCGAGGTGGCCGGAGCGGTTTCCGTAGCGATTGACCAAACGGCCAAGACCATCACCATCAATATGCTGGAAGGAGCCAATGTGAAGACCTTGAGCCCAAAGATCACTACTATACCCGCCACGGCTTCGGTATCCCCGGGCTCTAATATCGTACAGGATTTCACCAACCCGGTAACGTACAAGGTCACGCAGGGAGCGACTACGGCTTCTTATACCGCATCTGTGAAATTTGTGGCGTATGGTTTGAATTTCAAGGGCTCTTCGATCCGGTTCGACGCCTCGGTAGCTTCGAGCACCCTGGTGCCCGAGATGGCCTCTACCGGCGACAACGAGCGGGGCTTCTCGATGAACAGCACCCACGTATTCCTGGCCGACACAGGGGAAAACCAGGTATTTTTCTACAAAAACGACGGCTCGAGTGCCACGGCGGGGGCCTTGAAAAAGACGGATGCGTCGGGGGCTGCCCTGGTGGCCGGGGGTATTTTTGGTGTCTCCGATGTAGTAGCTACCGAAAAGGGGATCATCGCTTGCAATATGAACTGGGCGGGCGGCGCTTTTCGCGTCTATCGCTGGGCCAACACCACGGCCCCGGCAGAACTGCTCCTCACCTTCCCCGCGACGTTTGGCGGCAGCAACCTCCGCCTGGGTGACAACATCAACTTCTCCGGCGATCCTTATGGGAACGGCAAGCTCTATGTTATCCCCTTCCCGGGAAGCAACTCGATTGCCAACAACAACTATGTGCTGGTCTGGAACGTGGTAAACGGCGCCGTGACCAACGCAGCCAACCCGGTACAGATCGTATTCAAAGACCTTATCAAGGCGGGCAACTACGGATATGTGGAGCCGCTGAGCGCCGATGGCAAAAATTACCTACTGGTGAACGGGGCTGAAATGGTACCCACGCTGTATTCGGAGGACGGCAATACCAAGCTGACCGCCATCTCTACCGATGCGATCGGGGTGCGTACGCATGGAGGCAAGATCTTCGAGATCAACAATGCTCGGTACCTGGTCATGGCCCTGCCCGGCAGTGAAGGCTCTACGATACGCGACGCCGGCCTGGTCGTGTACGATATCACGGGGGGAACCCTCGTAGAAGCTATGAATGCCCTGACGGCCGAAGCCGTTCGCACAAAGCTGGTCTTTACGTCCAGCATTGGGAATAAAATCAACGGCAACACCGCTGCCGACGTCAGCGTATTCGTCAATACAGCGACCAAAAAGGTCTGGATGATGGCGGGAGCTGCCAACAACGGCTTCCGCGTCGTAGAAGCCGTAGCGACACAATAAGTCTAACACCCTTCCGGTTCGGGCTTTTCGAAGCCCGAACCGGAAGCTTCGGCCTTTGCCAAAAAACTAATTTTACCATGCATCTTTACCAACGACCCGCTCTTGCGCTGCTGAGCAGCCTCCTTATCGGACTTTTTTTTACCTCTGCCTGTGAGAAAGAAAACCCCTCGGTGGGCAGCGACCAGAACCAGGTCCTCTCTTTTGCGTTCAATGAACTTCCCGTACCCATAAAGGCGGAAGTGGACACGGTACAACGCCTGATATCCGCGCGGGTACCTGCCCAGCTTGACCTCAGCAAACTCGTACCTACTATTGAAATCTCCCCCAATGCTACGATAAGCCCAAAATCGGGGCAACCCAATGACTTTTCCAAAGAAACCATCTACAAGGTCTATTCTAAAAGCGGCCGCATAGCCAACTACTTCGTACAACTCGAAAAAGTACAGGACCTCAACTCCATCACGTATTTCAACCTGCCGGATTTGTTTCAAACCGGTCAAATTTCCGGGAACTCCATTTCCTTCCGCCTGCCGTTTGGCACGGATTTGTCCGCCGTAAAAGTGGAGTTCGACAAGCCTCAAAACGCCACTACTCCCTTCAACTCAGGCGAAACCGTCAATTTAGCCAACCTAAAGGAATTCAAGGTGGTCTCCGCATTCGGAACCCCCAGGACGTATTCGCTCAACATCAGCTTCGAAGCCCAGGAAACAGGTATCCGCGGGGTATGGCTGACCAACGTGGCCAGCGACGTGCTCACGAGCCGGAAGAAGATAGCGGATGCCATGCAGCTCCTGAGCGATTTGAACTTCAATACGGTTTTTGTCGTCACCTGGAATAAAACACAGACGCCGTATAACAGCAAGGTGCTTCAAAAGGCCATTGCGCCCTTGAACGACCCTACTATCCAGACCCATTTCTACGGTGACGGCAGAGATGTGTTGCAGGAAGTAATCGAAGAAGCGCATGCCCGGGGGCTGAAAGTGATCGCCTGGTTTGAATATGGTTTTGCCGCGCAGTACGGCAGTGCCAACGGGGGGCGAAACAGCGTCCTTCAAGCCCATCCGGAGTGGGAAAGCCGCGACCAGCAGGGGAAAATTGCCAACAAGAATGAGTTCTACTGGATGAACGCCTTCCACCCGGAGGTACAGCAGTTCATGACAGACCTCGTCATGGAGGTCGTCACGAATTACGACATTGACGGTATTCAGGGCGACGACCGTCTCCCGGCCGTGAGCTCCTCTGCCGGGTATGAAGAGTACACGGTAAATCTATACAAAGCACAACACAACGGACAAGCCCCTCCGGTCGGCGAGCAAAACCAGTCCTGGGTGCAGTGGCGCTCCAACATCCTCAATCAGTACGCGGTGGACTTGTACAAAAAAGTGAAAGCGGCAAAGCCCAAGTGCCTGGTCACGTACTCGCCCAGCCCCTACTCCTTCAGCTTTTTCAACTACTGCCAGGATTGGCCGGCCTGGGTCCGGGACAATGTCGTAGAAGCGCTTTCCCCGCAGCTCTATCGGCGGGATGACCAGGGCATATCGGTATATCAATCGCTTCTCAACACGAATCTCGGCTATGCGCAGAACAAAACCAACATCTTTTACCCCGGGGTTTTATTGATGCTGGGCACCTATTTGCCCTCCGATCAATTCCTGGTCCAGATGATCCGCTCCAACCGGGCGAAAGGAGTCATGGGGGAGGTTTACTTTTTCTATGAGGGCGTCCCGCGCAAACAAAAGGTATTCAAAGCTATGTACCCGGGTAAAGCAAAATTTCCAATATGAAAATCTGGGCTTTGGTAGGTATGGCGGGTATGCTGTGCGGGTCGGCCGCGTCCCGAATGCAGGCTCCTGAAAAGCCGGTGCCCATCCAGGGCGTCTGGATTGCAGCCCCGCAGCACAATACGATTCTTCATTCCAGGGAGAATATCCGGGAACAAATCCGCATTTTGAGGCAGTCGGGCATCAATACCTTGTTTTTATGCGCCTGGGCGGACAACAAAACTGCTTTCAAAAGCAAGGTTTTGCTTGAGAACTCCTCCTATCCCACCCTGGAAGAGGGCTGGATGTTCAAAAACTACACCGATGCCGGAAAGAACCCCGATCCGGTAAAAGAACTCATCCGGCAGGCCCATCGGGCAGGTATGAAGGTAGTGTTCTGGTTCGAGTATGGCTTTATGGCGCAATGGGGAAAAGAACCCAGGCCCGACCAGCACCCTATCCTGGCAGCCCGGCCACACTGGGCCAGCCGGGGAAATGATGGAAGAACGGCAAACTACAACGGCTCGGATTATTACTTCAACGCCTATCACCCGGAAGTACAGCAGTTTATGCTGGATTTAATCTCGGAGTCACTGGATCTTTATCCCGAAGTGGACGGTATCCAGGGCGACGACCGGCTACCGGCAAGTCCGGCCAACAGCGGCTATGACTCCAGTACCGTAGCCAAGTACCTGCAATACTCCAACGGACAACTCCCGCCGACCGATTTCCGGGACTCCACCTGGTTTGGATGGCGAGTGAAACAATTGAATGATTTTGCCGACCGTATGCACGCCCTGGTGAAGGCGCGGCAGAAGCGCTATATTATGGCGTTCTCTCCCAACCCGTACCCCTGGTGCCTGGAGAACCTGATGCAAGACTGGCCAGCGTGGGTCCGGAATGGCAGGGTGGATATGCTCAACGTACAATGCTACCGCACCAATATGCGCAGCTATACAGCAACCGTTTCAGATGCGTACGCTACGGCGGCGGCCGCAGGATTGGAAAAATCCCGCTTTTCACCCGGTGTGATCCTGGGCATAGCCTCCAAAAAAATGATAGAACCCGCTACCCTGGACAGCATGTTGCAGTACAACCGCACCCAGGGCTACGGAGGACAAAGCTACTTCTACGTCAAATGGATTGCCCAGGATACTTCCCTTCGGGCAGTGATACGAAAAGAAAAAGACGCCCGCTGACTCCTTCGCGAGCAGTCTAAAGGTAGCTGTCCATATTTTCGGAAGTGATGATTTCGATGGGCAGGTAGTTTTCCTTGGGGATGGGGGTTTTGAAAACGAGGTACTCCATCAAGGCATTGAGTCCCAGGTATCCCTGCATTCCGGGGTTTTGGTTGAGGATGATTTGTATTTTTCCCTCGCGGAGCCGCTGTACATTGTCGGCGATCAAATCATAGCTGACGATTTTCAGGTGTCCATCCGCATGTTGGCCGATGGTTTCAAACGCGTTGGAGGTAGTCAGAAAGACCCCTTCGAAGGCTTCCACCCGAACGGCTAAGGCCTGTATGGGATCGCTGTCGTACACGGTCAGCACCTGTATCGTGCGGGAGGGTTGTCGTTCCTTGAAGTAGGAAATGAATCCTTTTTCCTTTTCTGCGAGGTGTCCGGAATATTCCAGGGCTTCGATTTTGTGAAAAATGAGCAGCGGCCCGCCCTTTACGGTGAGGAAGTCCATCATTTGCGCTGCGACCCTGCCGCTGTTGAAGTAGTTCTGTCCGATAAAGCCATCATAACCCGTGTGGGCTATAGAAGAATTGATGAACACGAACGGGATGGAAACCTCCCGGAGTTTTTGATATACATCCCGCACTTCCGGATAATCCAGGGGAGCGATTAAAAGCGCATCGGGCGCGACATCCAGCGCCGAGGAGAATTGCAGTTTAAAATCGGAGACGGAGCGTTCGTAGAAGAAATAGCGGATATCCCCCTGGAACGAAAGCTGTTCGTCCATAGCCCGGACGGCGCCCAGGTAGCAACTGTGCCAGTAGCCGCCTTCCCGGTAGTGGGGCAGCAGGACAGCAATGACGTAGGGTTTGTGCTGTTTGAGGCTTTTGGCCAGGATATTGGGCGTATAACCGACTTTTTCGATGACCGCCTGTACTTTTTCTATCGTTTCCCCGGACACCCCACCCCGGTTGTGCAGGACTTTATCAATCGTGCCGCGCGACAAGTTGGTCAGGTGCGCGATATCTTTTATCGTATATATTTTCTTGGGCATTCCTTAAGCGTTTAAAAATGCCGTAAAATACGGAAAGGAACGCGTCTGACGCCTCACCGCGCAATCTTTTTTGGGGGTCGCCCAGAAATCGTGGCGTGCCGGAGAGGCAATGGGAGGCATATCAGGGAAGTGCCGGCAAAGGTCATTCCTTTGAAAAATCTTGGTGTAGGGGGCGAATGCGCGGGTTAGTATCTAACGTTTTTAGCTGAAAAGAAGGCCAGGATGTACGCCCCGATGTAGTCCTTCATTTTGTTGAGGTTGGACGTGCGCGCCAGGGGGATCA
>CAZSMU010000105.1:11621-13403 GCA_964607915.1 uncultured Haliscomenobacter sp. | reverse complement strand
TTTTAACCAAATCATTTTCGACATGGATGCAATCATCAAATCGGGTAAGTACCTGCTCGCTATTCCGATGGCGGTTTTTGGCATTTTTCACTTTATGAACGGAGCGGCGATGGCGGGTATGGTGCCCATCCCCGGCGGGGTCATCTGGGTATATCTGACGGGGGCTGCCCTCATCGCGGCTGCTGCGGCCATTATCCTGGATAAAAAAGCAAAGCTGGCTTCCTTCCTGTTGGCGGTCTTGCTGTTGGTCTTTGTGCTGACCATCCACCTCAAAGGAGCCATGGGCGGCGACCATATGGCTGTGATGAACTTGCTGAAGGACCTGGCGATTGCAGGAGGGGCTCTGGTTTTCGCAGGAACGAAGCATAGTTAAGTTTGCGCCATATATTTTCCTCTGTGTGAAAAACCGCTTTTCGCAACGCGAAAAGTGGTTTTTCACACAGAGCGAATACCCCCCTGCCATGACGGAATATGGAATCCTCTGCCTTGTCCCGCCCCTCGTAGTTGTCTGCCTGGGCATTTTCACGCGCAGGCCTTTGGAGTCGCTGCTCCTTGGCTGCATGGTAGGCAGCTTGCTGATAGACCGCAGCGCCTTTCCCGGCAATTTCCTCAAGTTGTTGGAGGAGACGCTGGCCAACCCTTCCCTGGTATGGGTGATTCTGGTATGCGGCATCTACGGGATGCTGATTCAGTTGATTGTGGCGAGTGGGAGCGCTGCCGCCTTTGGGTCGTATATGCTGCGCTGGATCAAATCGCGCCGTTCGGCTCTGGTGGGGACCTGGTGTACGGGTTTGCTGGTATTCCCCGATGACTACCTCAGCGCGTTGAGCACGGGAGTGAGCATGCGCAACATCACGGATCGCTTCGGGGTGTCTCGACCCTTGTTGGCCTATCTCGTCAACACCACTGCCGCGCCTGTGTGCGCCCTGGTGCCGATATCCACTTGGGGCGTCTATACGCTCCGCCTGCTGGAAGACAACCACCTGGCTAAGCCGGGGCAGGGCCTGATGGGCTATGTGGCTACCATCCCCTACAATTTCTACGCGTTGTTCGCCCTGGGGCTTTCGTTGTCGGTGGCACTGGGCTGGTTTCCCCTGCTGGGCAGGATGAAAGCGCTGGAGAGTGCCCCCGCGCGGCCCGAGACCGCTCCGGAACCTGGGCAGGCGCTGACTTCTACGCCCCGTGACTTTTTTATGCCCATGCTGGTGCTCGTAGGGGGCACGATTGTCCTTAAAGGCGATGCCCTGCAGGGGGCTGCCCTCGCATTTGTATTCACCCTGATCTGGTACGCCGTACGGAAAGTGCTTCCTTACGCGGCGTTGAGCGAGCAGGCCCTGGAGGGCTTTAAAGGCATGGTGCTGCCCCTGGCCATCCTGTCGCTGTCTTTTCTGCTAAAAGCCATCGGCGACGAGATGGGCCTCACGCCCTACGTGATTGAGGTAGCCCGCGCCAACCTGCCGGCCTGGATACTGCCGGTGGGGGTGTTCCTGACGCTCTCTTTTATTTCGTACACGACTTGTTCTTCCTGGGGGCTGTACGCCGTAGCGCTGCCCATCGTCATTCCGCTGGCCTCTGCTATGGGCATCAATCCCTTCCTGCTGGTCGGTGCGGTGCTGTCGGCCGGCGTGTTTGGCAGCAATGCGAGTTTTTTTTCCGATTGTACGGTGCTGACGGCCAGCAGTACGGAGTGTACGGCGTCGGACCATTCGTTCAGCCAGTTGCCCTATGCGTTGATTGCACTCTCTCTGGCCGCCCTGCTGTTTTTGGTTTAGCCGTATGATT
>CAZSMU010000105.1:0-11521 GCA_964607915.1 uncultured Haliscomenobacter sp. | reverse complement strand
GGGGCTCGATACGTCGCGCATCCGGCTCCTGGTATTGCCGTACAGCGAGTTCTGGGCGCGCGACATGGGGCCTCGATTCCTGAGCGACGGGAAGGGGAGGAAGGCTATCGCAGATTTTGGATTCAACACCTGGAGCTACCTCGATGCGGGAGACTCGCTGGCGCAACTCGACGAAAAACTCGACGAGCGCATAGCGGCGGAGTTGGGTCTGCCTCTGCTGTCTTCCGATCTCATCGCCGAAGGGGGCGATAACGAAATGAGCGCCGAAGGCGTACTGATGCTCACCGAAAGCGTACAGCGCTTGCGAAACCCCGCATTGTCCAGGTCACAGATGGAAAAAGAGTACAGCCGTCTGATAGGGGCAAAGCACTTCATCTGGCTCAATAAAGGCCTTAGAGATGACGACTTCTCCCTCGCCGGCCCTATCCCCGGCCCCGGGGGTAGCCGCTTCTTCACCTGTCTGACGACCAATGGCCACGTGGACGAGTACGCCCGCTTCGCCAACGACAGCACCATCCTGCTCGCCCGGGGCGATACGGCTGCCACAGACCCGATCGAACGGGAATCTGCCCGGCGGATGTTAGCCAACTACAAAATCCTTGCCCGCGCCCGGCGTCCCTCGGGTCGGCCTTACCGCATCGTGCCGCTGCCGCTTGTACCTGCTATTACAGCGCCGATGCAGCCAGGCGATGGCCCCTACGACTTCCTCGCCGGCTGCGAACTTGGGGACGGCTACCGCTTTGGGGTACGCCGGCAGCCCGAAAATATGGTCGCCGCCGCCAGCTACCTGAATTTTGTCATCGCAAACGATCTGCTGCTCGCTCCGCGCTATGGGCTGCCTGGCGACAGCGCTGCCCTGAGCGCCTTTCGGACGGCTTTTCCCGGAAAAAAGATAATTTTGCTGAACCCCCTTGCCCTCAACTGGGGCGGAGGAGGGATGCATTGTATCACCGCCAACGAACCGTATTGACTATGAACGACACCATCACCCTTGGATTGCTGCAACTTGCCTGCGGCGCTGATGTGCGAGAAAACGAAGAAAAGACCTGCGCCTGGGTCGAACGCGCCGCCGCCGCCGGTGCCCAAATCGTCTGCCTGCAGGAGCTGTTCAACGCCCTCTATTTCTGCCAGTACGTGGACGTTCGCTCCTACGACCATGCCCTGCCTTTCCCCAACCCAACGACAGACCGGCTCCAGGCGATGGCTCAACGACTCGGCGTCGTACTCATCGTCCCTTTTTTCGAAGAGGCTATGCCCGGGGTCTATTTCAACACGGTCGTAGTATTCGACGCCGACGGCACCTATCTCGGAAAATACCGCAAAAACCATATCCCGGAAGGGCCGCAGTACCTCGAAAAGTACTACTTTACCCCGGGTGACCTCGGATATCCGGTTTTTCAAACGAAGTTTGGAAAAATAGGCGTCGGCATCTGCTGGGATCAGTGGTTCCCGGAAACCGCGCGGATATTTGCCCTCCAGGGGGCGGAGTTCTTGGTGTACCCGACTGCTATAGGCTCCGAACCGGATCGGCCGGAATACGATTCTTCTGTCGCCTGGCAAACGGTGATTCGCGCGCATGGCATCGCCAACGGCTTGTTCGTGGGTGCGGTTAACCGCGTCGGGGTGGAATCGGAAATGTCTTTCTATGGAAAGAGCTTCGTGTCGGGCCCGCTCGGCGATATTCTCGTCCAGGGCGGACAGGGCGAGGAACTCCTGCTCGCCGCCTGCGAGCGCCGGCAGATTCGCGAGGCCCGGAACCTGTTCCAGTTCTTCCGCGACCGCCGTGTGGACACCTACGGGCCTCTGTTGGAAAAAACCCGGCTCTGATAAGTCAACATTTTGCCGAGGTATTTACGGAATCGCATGTCCTGGCGATGAACCTTCTCGCGCTGGATTTCCATGATGATGTATTCGGCACTGCATTTGCCTTTGGTGCTGGCTAGAGGACGTTGCATGTAACGTCCCTACCTCTGTTTCGGTTGTCCAAAGTCTATTGCCCATACACCAGGGGCTTCACGCCCGAGGTGTTTCCGGCATCCAGTTTTATCCAGTACAAGCCTCGGGGGAGGGAGGCAGGCAGCGGGTGTTCCCGCTCGTGCAGGCCGGAGGGGAGCATTTCCTGGAAGAGGGGTTGTACTTCCCGCCCGGAGGCATCGAGCAGTGTGATGCGTACGAGCTCGCCTGATGCGAGGTCGAAACGGGTGCGAAGCCATCCCTCGGTGGCGGGATTGGGATATACTTCAAAAGGAAGACTTCTCTTTTGTGCAGCGACGGGCGAGCTTTGCCCGCTGAGCACGAGCGCCAGGTCCCAGTCCAGGTCGGGTATGGGGAGTTGCAGGCGGCCTTGCAGCACAGTCACCGGCTCGGCCTTTACCAAGGCCCCGCTGATGCAGTTATACCAGGAGGCGGTATATGAGCCGCTGCGCACCTGTTCCAGGTTCAGGGTAGCTCCGGTCACGGGGGAAGGGAGTCCTTTGCCTTTCACAGTGCTGTGGTTGTAGGCGTGGTTGATCAGCCATGCCGATAGAAAATCGCGGTCAGGAGAAGCCAGCACATAGGCGTCTACTGCGCTTCCAATACCACTAAACGTATAGGACTTTATAGTAATCCAGTCGGTACCGGTATTGTCCACGCGCAGGGTATGTGCTCCGGCGGGAATATCTATGGAATAGCTTTGGTTGACGGCGGCAGGTACATCCAGAGCGATTTTTCCGTCTAAAGTAAGGGTGATTCTGGGGTTGGCACCGGCAGCGGTCCCGGTACTCACGGTAAATTTTCCGGGCTGGGAATAGCTTACTTGAAAGACAGGAGGCCGGCGGAATTGGGTATTCCACTGGGCGCCATACAAATAGGAACCCAGGGCGGCATCGGCGGGCTGCAGGGTGCCATTTTCTCCCAGCGCAATATTAGAAGTACCCAGGCCGCCCCAGCCGAGGGCAGGGGTTAGCACGAGATCGGCAGCCGCACCGCTGACCTGTGCGGGGGTATGGGAAAGCCTGTTTTGTACAAAAGGGATTTGGGCCACTACGTCGGCCAGGGGGGCGAAATGATAGTAGAGGTTGCGCGGATGGATATAGTTGTCCCACCACCAGGTCATGCCCGCCCCTGCGCCTCCGGAGAAGAGGGAGCCCCAAAGCGCATTGTGGACGTAGATTCCGTTGGCGTCTATATTTCCGAGGCTTTCCGGGGAGCCGCCGAGTCCAAATTCGCCATTGAGGGTAGGTTTGCCAAAATCTTTGAGGTACTGCCGCGTACCGCTGGCGATGGCACGCTCCAAATTGGGCACATCGAGGTAGTAGTGGGTTTGGGTGAAGTCCATGGAAGGAGTGGACCAAAGGGCGGGGTCGTACTGTTCGCGCGCATAACTGGTGGTGATCAAGTGTTTATAGGGGTCGTTTTTACGGATGAAGTCGCTCATTTCGCGGTGCCAGTCGGCCACAGTACCTTTCCGGTTATCAAAATCGTCGGTCCAATCCACCTCGTTGAACAACTCCCAGGACATGATGCTGCGGGCATATCCCCATCGCGCCAGCGTGTATCGGAACCGGTTTTTGGTGTGGTTGCGCGCGGTTTCATGGGTAAAAAAGTCCCAGGTGCGGGAGCAGGGGCCGCCGTTGGCGGCGTTGTAGGGGCTATCGCCCCAGTTGGGGTTGACGGTAGAGGAAACCTGGCCGTGGTGCTGCAGGCAGAACATGATATATATGCCTTTGGAAGCGGTGTATTCCATAAGCCAGTCGAGGTAGGCAGCGTTGGTTTGCTTGTATTGCCGCAATCCGTCGAAGCCATTGGAGCCCTTGCGCCACTCGATACCCAGGCCCCAGTGGGCCATCCAAAGCCGGAAAAAATTGCCTTTGTTTTCAGATAGCTTACTCAGCCAAGTGGAGTAATCGGTAAAGGGATTGTTGTTGTGCCAACCGATATTTTGGCCGATAGGGATAAAGGGGTCGCCCTGGTCAAAGACGAAGTAGTTTCCTCTCATATTGCGGATAAACCCCTTGTTGGTCTGGGCGATGGCGGGGGTGCAGACAAACGTCTGCTCGGGATAGACGGCTTTTCCTGCTGCGTTTTCACAGGAAACGGTGTAGGTCCAGGTACCGGGCTGGTCGGGGGCAAAGCGCACCCGGAAATCGCCGTTGTTGAGGGAGCTGAGGATTCCCTGGTTGCTCAGGTTGTATTCCTGCATAAAGAATCCGTCCACCTGAAAGCTGCGCTTATCGGGACTGGTAAAAACGGCGCTGACGCGAATGTCGTCATAGTCGTACGGGTTGGAATAGGATGCGCTGATTCCCAGGGCCGCTTCGAATTTGGCGTATTGGCCGACTTGTGTGGAGGTGGCTTTTAGCGTCTGTATGACAGGGGCTTGTGCCATGGTGTACAGAGGGTGGGAGAAAGCCGCAATCAAAAGCAAGCCCTTGAAGGTGGCGCGAGGGTTGAAAAGGGTGGAAATTTTCTTGAATGATATCATAAAAAACTAATAATCAAATGTATTAGACTTATCGCGAAGGGTCGGCGAGGAAGGAAAAGAAGTATTTTCTCTTCCTCGCCGACCCTTCGCGATAAGTTCAAAGAGTCAGGGCTACCAGGCGGGGCCGTCGGATACGATTACGTTATCGAGGTTGATTTCATAGGGTGCGCCTGCTGCGCCGGGGCCGGTGGTGAATCCGATTTTAAAATAGGTGATGGTGCCTTTGGGATCCCATTCGCCGGAGCCACCCCAGCGGGAGGCTGCTGTTTTTTCCAGTTTGACCTGATAAAATTTCCAGGCTCCTTTGGTAGCCACGAGTTTGTACTCGGGGAACACTTCGAAGCCGAATTCGGAGTTGTTCATAGAGCAGGCCATTTGCATGTACCCTTCTGCATTTCCGGTATTCACCCAGAAGCTGATGTATGTTTGTTTCCAGGTGCTGAGGCTGATGTTGACAGACTTCTCAGCTTTGGCGACCCAGGTCCAGGAAGCGGGGGTTTTGGTTTTGATACTGACGTACTTGTTGCCTTCGCCGGGGCCAAAGCCAATGCCGCCATTGAGGGCGATGGTAGGGGTATTACCCCCTTCGGCGACGGCTTGTTGGAGTCCATCTTCAAAATTGAATATGGGAGTGAGTTTATCGTCTTTGGGGCGTGGCCCGTCGGTAATCATGATCTGGTCCAGGTTGATTTCGAAGACTTTATTGCCGCCGTTGCCGCCATTGCCCTGTTTGAACTGGATAGAAATTTTTTCGATTGCTTTTTTAGGGTCGAAAGCAAGTTTGCCGGCTCCCCAGTTGTCGTAGTCCAGTTTTTTGAGGGAAACGGAGCGCCATTCCCAGCCATTGGTCGGCACGAAGTTGTAGTCGTCGGTAGCCACGTCGGAGTTACCGCTTTTGAAATGGACGCCCGACTCCACGCCGCCCTGTGCGACGGAGAACTGGAAGTACCCGTTTTTGCCGTTGGTGTTGACCAGGAACGTCAGGTGGGGGTCTGTGAAGCCGTTGATATCTATGTTGTTGCGCTGCATTTCGCCTTGTAGATCCCCCCATTGGTTACCTATCTTGTCGTTTTTGACGGTGAGGTATTTGTCGCCACGGGCCTTAGGGAGGGTAGTTGTGATATTGATTCCCGCCTGTGCACCCTGGAAGATATTGTTGACGGGGTTGAGGCCATCTTCAAAATCCCAGAGTACGATGGCTTCCTTGGGGGTGAACGTGGCGTTCGGGTCGTAGTTGACGACGGTTATTTCGGGCGATTCGGCGCCGATGACATTGCCGTAGGCCGTGATCTTGAGCCGTACTTTGTCGGGAAGCACCAGGCCTTCCGTAAAGACGTTCATCCCATCTTTGGTGCCATTTTTGAACTCGCAGAGCTTATTGCCGACCCCTATGAATTCGACATTGGTGATTTGGTCCCCGTTTTCAGCTTTGATAAAGAAGGTTTGTCCACGGGTGATTTCCGAGGGCCATTGGAGGATTTTGGTATCCGGGTACTTTGGCTTGAAGGACTCGGTGGAAACCGCCTCGTTTTTGTAGGAGGTGAACACCGTTATGGGGCCTGGGCCGGTGAGGTGGCGCGGCAACTGCACGACTACTTTATCTGCGGCTTTGGAGACGATTTTGGCATCTGCTTTATTTGCCCCTACGGTAACCTGGCTAGCTTTCTCGAGGTTGGTACCGGTGATGGTCACTTGACCTTCGATCACTTGTTCCTTAGGGGAGAACGAAGCGATAGAGGGGATAGGGTAGAAGATGTCAAAATCGGAAGAGTACTCGTTCTCTTTCGTGCAGGCGCTCACGATAGCGGCGATGCACAGCAGGGCGAGAGATTTTTTATGTGATAAGGCTTTCATTAGGATACTGATTTAAAAGGTGATATGAACCATACGGCCTTTTGGTGTAGTAGGCTTGTTGCGAGGGGGCCGCGAGGCGGGAAGAAAGAGTTCTTTTCTTTCCACCTCGCGGATACCTGGCAACAAGTCTAGTAGCCTGGGTTTTGCAGTAGTTTCCAGGATTCTACTTCTGTGAGCGGTATGGGGAGTACGGGGATGGGGTTTACCCCACCTTTTATGGAGCGTGCATCAGCCCTTCCCCGCACGTCAGAGGGCAGTTTGCCGAGGTAGGTGCCCCAGCGGACTTCATCCCAGAAGTAGAGAGCTTCCATAGCTAGTTCCAGGCGGCGCTCTTTGCGCAGGGCATCGAGCAGGGCCTGTCCACTGACAGAAGTGCTGAGGGGGTTGAGTACGCCGCTGAGTTCGGAAGGTGAAATAGGGTCGTAGGTGAGGCTGCCTTCTTTGCTGCCTTTGGGCAGGGTAGCCTGTTTGGCGCGGGCGCGGATTTGGTTGAGGATACTGCGCGTCTCGTCGAATTTGCTGAGGTAGTAAGCGGCTTCGGCCTGCAGGAGCAGGACTTCGGCGAATCGGATCTTGCGGATATTTTGCGGACTGGCCTTGCCCTCTGCGGGTTTTACCACGGCTGCTTTGCGGTTGAGGTAGCCCGTGGAGTTTTCCTTGGGGTAATCCACTTTGACTTTGGTGCCCAGCACGATGTCTCCGTCTTTGTAGGCGGTAAGTGCGCGGCGGGGGTCTTTGGCTTCAAAGGTATTCACCAGCTCGGCAGTGGGGTTGTTGAAGCCCCAGCCCCAGGAACAGCGGCAGTTCTGGATGATGTTGTTTGTCGTGCCGATCTTGATGGGTCCCCACCCCTCGGTAGAAGCGCCGAACTGGACTTCAAAGATGGACTCAGGGCCGTTTTCACCTTCGTCTTCAAATACTTGCGCAATATTGGGCATGAGGCTGTACTGACCGGAGTTGATGATCTCCGAAGTCAGGTCATAGACTTTTTGCCAGGTGTGGTTGTTGCCGTTGTCGGTGCCGAGTTGATAGGCGATAATGCGCGCGTGCAGGGCTTTTGCAGCCCCTTTGGTGGCCCGGCCCAAATCGGCGGCGCTGTACTGGCTTTTTTCGGGCAGCAGACGCGCTGCCTCTGTGAGGTCGCCTTCGATAAACTTAAAGGTTTGCGCGAAGGAGGCCCGCGGAGTATTGCCGAACTCGGAGGGCTTCACCGGCTCCTTGAATAAGGGCAGGCCGCCAAATAAACGTGCCAGGTGATAATAGCCGTACGCACGCATGAAATACGCCTCGCCCATCAAGCGGTTTTTTAACGTTTGGTTGAGGTTGGCGTCCGGCAGGTAGTACAGTGCGGTGTTGGCCCGATAGATGACGGTAAACTGGTTAATCCAAAGGCTGGAGATGGGGCCGTTGGTGGCCAGCGCCCTCCAGTCCTTCAGGTCCTGAATATCCTGAAAGTCGCTGGGTGCCGAGCCTTTCTCTGAGTTGCTTGAGAGGACATCCCCGAACATCCAGTCGTAGGTGTGGCCGGCCCCGTTGGGACCTTCGTCCCAGGAGGCGGCGTCATAGATGCTGTTGATACCCAGGACAGCGTTGTCAGGGTCGTTGAAAAAGTTGATTTCCGTGTTTTGCCCCAGTGGGTCTTTGTCCAGGAAATCCGTACATGCTGTGGCCAGAAAGGCCAGTGGCAGCGCGAAAGCGAGTTTATAAAGTCCTTTTTTCATGGCAATGGAAGTTGTGAGCGAGCATTAGAAATTGGATGGCATTCAGAATGTCGCAGCAATGGTATGTTTCTCGATATTTTCCATATTAGATAGCGACATTTTGAATGATACCCTTAGAAATTGGTGTTCAAGCCGACGCGGAAGTTTCTGGGTTGCGGATAGTTGGCCTGGTCAATGCCGAAGTACAGGGGGTTGTAATAGACTTCCCCCACTTCGGGATCGAGACCCTTGTAGTTGGTCGAGGTCCAGATGTTATCGCCGGATACGAATACACGCAGGTTACTAATGCGCACCTTGGACATCAGGGTAGCAGGCAAGGTGTATCCCAGCGTGATATTTCGCAGGCGGATGTAAGAGCCATCGGAAATATATCGGTCGCTGAACTTTCCGTTTCCGTTGGGGTCATTGACCGTCATACGCGGCTCGTTGGTATTCTGATTTTCGGGGGTCCATCGGTTCATGCGGTCCTGGTGGTAGTTGTTTTTGCTGCCATCGGAAGCATACCAGAAGCGGTACAGGGGGTTGGCAATTTCGTTGCCTTGTACGCCCTGGAAGAAGACCCGCAGGTCAATGCCTTTGAACTCGAGGGTACCGTTGACGCCGAAGAGGAATTCGGGGGTAGCCGACCCCAGGTAGGTTCGGTCGTTGCCGTTGATGGCTCCATCGCCGTTGAGGTCCAGGAATTTGACATCGCCTGGTTTGGCTGCGGGCTGTATGAGGCCGCCAGACGTATTTTTATAGGCGTCCACTTCGGCCTGGTTATTGAAGATACCGTCGGTTTTCAGGCCGTAGAAGTAAGCGATTTCATATCCTACTTCGGTGCGGGTCAGGTCGCCCACCTTGTTGACGTATCCGCTGTTGATCGGGGCGCCCCCGCCGAGGCTGGTGACTTCATTGCTGATTTTAGTGAAGTTGATGCCCAACTCGAAGCGAAGGTCAGGGGCAACCTGCTGGTTCCAGTTCAAGGCGAGTTCCAGTCCGCGGTTTTCCATGCTTCCGGCATTGACCCGGGGCGGGTTAGCGCCTACGTACAATGGGATGGGTACCGCCACGATCATATCCTGGGTTTGCTTGATAAAATAATCGGCCGTGAGGTTGAGGCGGCTTTTGAGGATGCTGATATCTACGCCGATGTTGGTCATCTCGGTCGTTTCCCATTTCAGTTCGGGGTTGCTGAGCTGTTGGGACGCGAAGCCCTGCACGGGCTGGCCGCCGAACACATAGAGGTTGTTTCCGCCGACGGTTGTGACGTAGCCATAGTTGGCAGCAGAATTTTGGTTGCCCACCTGTCCCCAGCCGGCACGGACTTTGAACTGGTCAAAGATGCCGAGGTCTTTCAGGAATTTTTCCTCGGATAGATTCCATCCCAACGAAAAGGAGGGGAAGGTGCCCCAGCGGTTGTCGCCGAGGAAACGGCTGGAACCATCGCGTCGGAGGGTGGCCGTGAGGAGGTATTTGCCTCCAAACGAATAGTTGGCCCGTCCGAAATAGGACAGCAGGGATTCTTCCGACTGGTTGGAGCCTACGGTGAACTCTGTTTCTTTGGCAGAGGAGAGGTATTGGAGATCAGGGCTTTCCGGTACGTTATAGCCCGTAGCCTGAAAATCGCGGTATGTGTTGCTCACGGCTTCCTGGCCGGCCATGAGGGTTATGGCGTGTTCGCCAACACTTTGGGTGTACGTCAGGAAATTTGTCAGCGTCATTCCGCGGAACTGGCTGCGTCGCTCCCAGAGAGTGCTGATGTCTCTGGCTTCGTCCGGGGCTACGAAGAAGGCGGGCGAGTAGCTTTTGTTATGGCCGACGCCGAGATTGATATTTGCCTGGGAGCGGAAGCTGAGTCCTTTGAGCAGTGTTGCATCTAAGAAGAAATTGGAGACAAAGCCCTGGTCGTACCCTTTGTTGTCTTTGAGCTGGTCCACGATGCGAGCGGCGTTGTTGCTGTATGAAATATCGGCCCGACCCCAGTTGTTGCGGTAGCTGTCCCACGCCGGGGTGATAGGGTCAAGCACCAGAGCGGTGGCCAATGGCCCGCTGTAGAGGTCGGAGTTGTAGTAGGTTTTATCGGTATAGACGTAATTGAGCCCCAGGCCGGCATTGAGCCATTTACTCAAGCGCAGGTCGTTGTTGAAGCGCAGGAAATATTTGCTCATATCGGAATTTTTGATTAAGCCGTCCTGCTGGAACGCCGTAGCCGACAGGAAGTACCGGCTGGCATCAGTGCCGCCGGATACGGAGAGGGAATAGTTTTGCATCATAGCCTGTTGGCGTATGATTTCCTGCTGCCAGTTGGTGCCGATGAGGTTGTTTTTTTGGGCGAACTCCAACCGCGTGCGCACATCGCTTTCTTCCGGCAGTGCGATCCCGTCGTTGGCTAGTGCTTCCAGGTAGAGCGTGGCGTACTGGGTGGCGTTGGTCAAAGGGATTTCACGGGCCAGGTCCTGAATGCCGCGGAATCCTTCCAGGGAGAATTTGGCATTGCCGGTCTTGCCCTTTTTAGTCGTGATGACGACAACGCCGTTTGCTCCCCGGTTGCCATAGATGGCAGTAGCAGAAGCATCTTTCAGGATTTCGACCCGTTCTATATCGCCGGGCGCTAAAAAGCCGATGCTGCCAACGGGGAACCCATCCACCACATACAGAGGGTCTGAGTTGTTGATAGTGCCTACGCCGCGGATGCGGATGCGTGCGCCGCCGCCCGGCTCGCCGCTTTGCCCGGTGATGTCTACCCCTGCAACGCGGCCCTGGATGGCCTGTACGACATCCACCGTGCCCACGCGCTTGATATCGTCGGACTTAACGGAGGCTACGGCGCCGGTCAGGTCGCTTTTGCGCGCCGCCCCATATCCGATGACGACAATTTCACCCAGTTGCTGCGCGTCAAAAACGAGCCGGATATTGAGTTGTGTTTGATTTCCTACCAAAACTTCCTGGTTTAGGTAGCCAGTGTAAGAGACAATGAGTATATCGGTAGCAGCGGCCTCTATGGAAAACATCCCGTCCAGGTCGGTTACCGTTCCGTCGGTTTTGCCTTTGAGCAATATATTAGCCCCGATGAGCGGTTCCCCTGCTTCATCGCTGACTCTGCCGCTTACTTTCCGGGCGTTGCCCTGGGCAGCTGCCCCCTGGGCAAAAAGCAGCAGTGCCGCGATCACCGGCAAAAAGCGCGCGCGCAGAACAAGCGCCCTGCCCGGGCTTTTTGCCTGATTTGGTTTTTTGTTGCGTGTCATAATCGTACAATGGTTTTAAGTAAAAAGCCCTTTTCTTTTAGCCAAAGAGCTATTTTCGGTAAAGGAACAACGCGTTTCGCCATGGAACGGGGGATATTCCTTTCAAAAAAGAGGGGCAATTGTTACAGGGGGCGAGGGGTGGTTTGTCTTCTGTCTTACGTATGAAAAAGGAGATAAACCACTCCTCGCTACAAGTCCAGGGAGTACACCTTGTAATAAAAAGCTATCTTTGAACCCGGGTAAAACACGATATA
>CAZSMU010000104.1:0-13452 GCA_964607915.1 uncultured Haliscomenobacter sp. | reverse complement strand
CAATTCACAAAATTTTTCCCTGATTTATCCCCGATACTTGCATCCGGGACCTCTTTTACTTGCACGGATTTTGCGACAGATGCGGCGGTACAGCTTGCGGATTGGACGGTAAGTTTCACATTGAAGGATTTTACGCCTGCCCCGTACGCGACGAAGGTGTGCACCGGATTGGGGGACCGGGAGGTCTTGCCGTCTCCAAAATCCCAGGTGTAGGTAAAGTTGGCGTTGAGCGAATCTGGCGTAAACGACACCGTGTTGCACCCCGACACGGCGAAGGTAAAGCCGGCGTTACAGTTTTGGGCGAGGGTGTTGGACAGGGGCGCCAAAAGCAGGGCGACAAGGGGGAAGTATTTCATACGTGAGCAGGCTATGGGAAAAATAGATACGTGTTTGATCTGGTCGAATCTTGCGGGGGTATCAGAAGCGCACGGGGCAGTCCCCTTTGTAGAGTTCGAACTGGCCCAGTTCCCCGCAGGATTTTTCATTCCGTCGTCCGAAGCGGGTGCGGAGGCTCAGTTCCAGCACCCCGAGGGTAGTCTGCTGGTTCAGTCCTGAGAGATTGATGTCGTAGGTGAGTCCGAGGACAGTCCCGGTGTCGCGCTTGCGCCAGGGTTTTCCACCGTCGAAGGCCGATCGGAGGTCTATACCCGCGTTCAGGATGAGCGTGGTGGTGTTGCGGGTGAGGAATCCGCCTGCGGCGGGGAGCCCGGGCGGCGGGGAGTCGTTGGGGAAGTTGTACTGAACAAAAACACCGCTGAAATATCCTTGTGAAAACACGTATGCCCCGACGGTTTGCAAGTTAAGCAGGGAGCCCAACTGGCGGTCCCAGCGGAACTGTGGGGCGAAGTATAGGGGGGAAACGGCGCCTTTGTAGCGGGGTATCCGCGTAGTGAACCCTCCGTGTACGGTCAGGCGTCGCGGGATACGCGCTGTGGTGGAGGGCTCGAAAAGGGATATGTAGGGCTCGTTCAGGTTGGCCATTTGCGCGCCAAAGGCAAAGAGGGTATTCTTATCCTTGTTGCGCTGGTAATTCCCGCGCAGCAAAACCCCTGTATTCATGTTTGGGTACAGGCTGCTCTGCAAGCGCAACGCCGTCGGGTCGCCGATAAGCCCTACCACCGGGTCCAGCTGGTCGGAGTACAACAGGTAGTCGGAAAACAGTTGTTGCTGGCCATACTGCAGCTGCGCCCCCACCCGTAGGTCCAGGCGCCGGAGCCGGCGCTCAGGGCTGGGTTTTACCAGGGCCCGCTCGTGGCTCAGCGCCACCGCAAGCCCGTGCACGGTCAGAGGAGCACCGCCGGCCTCGTCGCGAAAGGCAGAAAAAGAAAACCCCATATTGGCTTGGTCTATGCCCAAAAAGCATGGAGCCTGGACATCTACCGTTGCACCCATCGTACGGTATCCCGCCCCGAAGCGCTGTTCGCTGCCCGACACGCCAAACCACTGCTCCCTATAGTTCAGCGCGACAGCTCCTCCGGGGTCAAACCCCGCATACGCCGGGTTGAGATAGACGCGGTTGGAAAAGAATTGGGAGAAGTAGGGGTCTTGCCCCTGCACGTAAAGAATAGAAAACCAAAAGAAGAGGTTGCATAAGGGGAAAAGGGCTTTTTGCGGCTTCATCCTGGCGGTTTTGAGTTTTAACGATTTGGGAGTACGTGCAATTGCCAGGTTCAAAAATACGCATTTCCCCTTATACCGGCTCTATCAAGTCCCATAAATTTCCGTATAAATCGCTGAACACCGCTACTTTCCCATAGGATTCCTGCGCGGGTTCCCGTATAAAAGACACCCCTTGTGCGCGTAAGTGGCGGTAATCGCGGTCAAAGTCGTCGGTGTGCAGGAACAGGAAAACGCGCCCGCCAGTCTGGTCGCCCACCCGCCTCTGCTGCGCTTCGCCTACGGCCTTGGCCAGCAGCAGGCGGCAGCCCCCTTCCCCACGGGGAGACACTACGACCCAGCGCTTCTGCGGACTCAGCACAGTGTCTTCAATCAATTCAAAGCCCAGCACCTGGGTGTAGTAGGCGATGGCTTCGTCGTAGTCCGCTACGATCAGGGCAATTTGGACAAGTCGCTGGTTCATCACAGCAAGTTTGGTTGTATTAGGCTTGTTGCGAGGGGAACCGCGGTTCCCCTCGCAACCGATTCTTTCCTACTTCAGCGTCACGTTAAACGTCACTTCTGCATCCGTCTCGCCCGTGCTGCAGGCATTGGCTTTCGACTTGTCGGCGAGGTGTTTCAGGGTCACCTTGAGCGTACCGCTCCCGGCGGTGCCCGTCTTGACCGTACTACTCAGCCCCAGGGTCTTGCCGTTAGCGTCTTTGTCGAGGTCGCTGGGGGTAGGCGCACTGCCGCTCGCGGCGAAGCACACCAGATGGTCAGCTCCTTCTTCCCGCACTTCCGACGTGAAATCTACGGCGGGGCTTTTGGATTCGTCCAAAAACTCTACCTTGAGGCCATAGGTCGTATTGGCGTTCAGCGATATGGCGTCAATGACCGGGGGCAGGCCGCCATCGCCGTCGGTATCTTTGGCGTTGAACACGAGCGATTGCCCTGGGATAGTAAACGTCAGGCGTACCGTCGTGATGAGCTCCTGCTCGTTGTTCGGGCCGCCGTCTTTGTCTTTTTCACAAGCGGATAGGCCCAGCAATACAATAATACCAATAGCTAAAAAAGAGAATTTATACGGTTTCATGTTTGTATTTTTTTGAGCAGACTTATGGCGTGGGGGGCAGCGGGGAAGGAAGTCTTTTTTACCCCTCGAAATCCCCCGCGCAACAAGTCTATTGTTTTTAAAATGGCAGACGAATGCGCAGCAGCACATTCCTGCCGGGTTCTGCCGCAAAATAGCGGAGTCGGTTGAGGTACTCGCGGTATTCCGCATTCAGCAGGTTGATGACCGACAAGCCCAGTTCGATATGCTGTCGTCCAAGGTGCAGGGAGTAAGCCGCTTCGGCATCTATGCGCATGTAGCCTGCCGGCGGGGCTGCATAATCCTGGCCTTCCGGTGCCCAGGACTGCTGCAGGGCCTGCACGGCGGAAATTTGTAAGAAGCGCTCCGGGCAGGGCTTGGCCTCCAGGTTCAGCGAGTAGCGCAGGTGGTAGCGCAACTGCACGGGCGGCATGAACACCAGATATTCCTTGCGCGCCCGGTTCCAGCCCTGTACGACGGAGGCTTGTACCTCGGCCATCCAGCGCGCGCCCGGATGCAGCGCGTAGCGGGCATCGAAGCCACGCAGCCGCGCATCGGCCTGTGCGTATGCGAACCCGGGGAAGGCCCCGCGAATGGTGAGTACAGGAGCCGCCATAGGCTGCAGATAGATATAATCGTCTATCCGGTTGTAGAAAACGCTCAGGAAAAGAGTGTGCCGGTCTTCTTCGGAGGCCCACTCCAGCGTGAGGCTGTTGTTCCAGGCCCGCTCCGGACCGAGGTAGGGGTTGCCCTGTTCGTAGCTGGCGGAACCGTGGTGTACGCCGGAACTGTACAACTCGCTCACGTGCGGTGCCCGCCAGGCAAGGCCGGAATGGGCTCGCAGGCGGGCTCTCGCCGACAACGCGTACACGGCGCCCAGCGAGCCGGAGATGTTCCGGAACGAGCGGATTTTGATGCTCGTATCGCGTTCAAACGGCCCCGCCGACAAGCGCTGAAGGTCGTAGCGCAGGCCCAGTTCCAGTTCCAGCGGCTGCGGATAATTCTTCCATCGCTCTATCCAGTACGCGCCGACTGCCGAATTTTCGTAGTCGGGCAGCAAGGCCCCGCGGTCGGTTGTATTGCGTTGCGCCATGGCATTGACGCCGATATGGCCCGACAGGTGTTTCATCCAATGGTGTTCCAGATCGGCTTCTATGCGGTGGGTCGTGATTTCAAGGGCGATTTGCGGTTCATCGAGTGCAGCGGGCAGGGCGTTGAAGCGGCGGTGGGCATCGTATTCCTGCCGCCGGTTGAACTGTCGGCTGAGCTGCCACTCCAGATGGCTGCTTTCCCCTACCCGCATTTTGGTGCGCCAGCGCACCAGTTCGTGCAGGGCGCGCTGTTGCGGGCGCGCGAGCTGGTAAGAGAACGCGCCATCCTGCAAAGGCCTACCTCGCTCGATGGCCTCCTTCAGATCGCTTAGGTTGCCGATGTGCGCATCGCGCAGGATACCCAATTGCGTATAAAAACGAGAGTAATACACCTCGCTCTCCCAGTTGGGGCGATCCGTGCGGAGAGTCCAGGAGAAGTTGCGCTCCAATACCCCGGTATTGTGCAGGAAATAATCCGGGGTGCGCAGGTTGCCGCTGCGTTTGAGGGTACCCTGGATACGGGCTGCTATCGGCAACTTTGCGCCTGCCGGGCGAAACTCCAGCATTCCGGAAGCTGCCCCGCCGCGCCCATTGCCCATACCCTGGAGGTTGATTTCACCTCCCAGGCCTGCCGCAGAACGGATGGCCGCGGGCTTGAGCAAGATGACGCCGCCCAATGCATCCGAGCCGTAGCGCACACTGCCCGCCCCTTTGATGACCGTCGCCTCCTGTGCCGTGAAGGGATCTACTTCCGGTGCATGTTCAGAGCCCCACTGCTGCCCTTCCTGCCGCACCCCATTGTTCAGGATAAGGATTCGGTTGCTGTGCAAGCCCTGGATTACCGGCTTGGAAATCGTGGCGCCTGTATTGAGGCTGCTCACCCCCGGTATGCGCTTGAGACTTTCCGCCAGGCCCAGCGCTTTGCCGGCATCCAGCCCTATCCCTCCCAGCGTATTGCTGGCCTGGGCCGACACCTGGGCCGCACGGGTGGCCGAAACCTCCACGCGTCCCAGTTCCAGAGAGGTCTGCTGTAAGTAGATAGAAACCCCTGTGTCCACCCGCACCGTCAGGCGCTCGGTCTTGTCCGAGCATCCCACCCTCGTCGCCTGGAGGGTGTATTCCCCCGGGCAAAGACCTTCCACATGAAAATACCCCTGTTCATCCGCCAGCGCTCCCTGCCCCGTCTCCCGGATCAGGATACTGGCGAAGGACAACGGCACCGCCGTGCTGGAGTCCCGCACATAGCCGTACAAGTGGAGATGGCAGTTTTGACCCTGCGCCACCACAGAAAAAAAGCAGAGCGGGAGCAGTCCCGCATACAGCCGCTGCAAACCCATTTTTGAAAAAATACGCCGCTTTGCCATCACATGTCCCTTCAATACGCCGCAATTCACCGGAACACGGCCACAAAGGCATGTTCCACAGAAATCCCGACCGATGGAAAAAAGAGAGAAAGGCACCCGGCCTCAACAGACCTGTGCGCATTGCTTGAAAAGGACAAGGCTACAAGGGGGGCCTCGAACGGCAAGTGCCGGCAATGGGGGCGAAAAAATATCCCGGGAGCCCCCTCTCACCAATTGTACCGGCATCGGTAAAGGTGTCCGGCATGGAGCCGGCGCTTCAAAAAGAAGTATCTTCGCGTAGCTGAAATCGCAGATCGCACAATGGTGAGCCCCATGCCCACTACAGATGGTTTCCACCCCTGCATGGCCATGCGCACTGCAATGGCTCCAAGGATGCTTCAGGCGGTATCGAGCCAGCGCAATCTCGTGCCACTCCGTACTGATGAGTGGCAAAACGAACAGCAGCGACAAAACTGCCGCGCCCAAACGCCGTCCAAAAGACCGATACATCGCTTGCATTACCGCTGTTTCACAAAGGACACTTAGCAGGCAGATGGCCAAGGACCCCTAAAGGCCTTTTTCTCTCCGCCAGCCTCAACTCTGTTTTTTGCCCGTCAACAAAAATACATTTATCTTGCAACATTGTTTCATTTGCCAATAACTTTGCCTCAAAAATGCGTTCTTGTAAAAACCCATTGCCATGAGCCCTACTGCGTCTCCTATAGAAAACGGCCTTGCAAGGCAGCTTTTGCGCAAACACGCCCTGCACCTGACGGCTATTCGCGAACAAGTACTCGGCGTATTCCTGCAGCGCAGGGAGGCCATTGCCCAGAGCGATCTCGAAGCGGTGCTCGGCCCGGTAAACCGCATCACGTTGTACCGCACCTTGCGCACCTTTGAGGAAAAGGGCCTCATCCACCGGGCCATTGACGGGACGGAGAAGCTCAAGTTCGCCTTGTGCCACAGTGGTTGTTCGCCTGCTATCCATCTGGATCGGCATGCCCACCTGCACTGCGGCCGCTGTGGCCGCACCGTCTGTGTGGATGGTATCCAGGCACCGGATCGGCTCGACGTGCCCGGCTTCGTAATCAAATCTGCCTACCTCGTCCTTCAGGGCCTCTGCGAAGGGTGCCGGTAACGCCCTATATCACCTGCTTCCGCCCCTATGCTTGCACCCAAACCTGTATTGTATGCCCTGTTGGTAGGGATTGATGCGTACCTCTACCCCGTTCAGCCGCTCAGCGGCTGTGTAGGCGACGTGCTGCGCTTTAAAAAATTCCTGGAAGAAACTGAGGCTGGGCGGTTTACCCTGCAGATAGAGACGCTGATAAACGAAAAAGCGAGCAAGGCTCAAGTCGCTGCGCGCTTTGAGGCCCACCTTGGAGCAGCAGGCTCTGGAGATGTGGCCCTGTTTTACTACTCCGGGCATGGCGCACAGGAAAGAGCAGACCCCCGGCTTTGGCGCTTTGAGCCCGATGGCCGGCTTGAGGGCCTGGTCTGCCACGATTCTGTTACCCCGACACCAGGGCAGCACCAGTTGCTGTGCGACAAAGAGTTGCGTTTCCTAATCCACCGCGTGGCGCACGGCACCACCGATGCCCCCAAACGGGTCCCCCCTCACGTAGTGGCGATTTTCGACTGTTGCCACTCGGGCGATAATACGCGCGACGCTTCCCCCGACGGCGAAGAGTCTGCACTGCAAGTGCGGCGGTTCAAACCCCTGCCCCCTCGCACCGAGCTGCCGCGGCTACAGGCGCTGCTGCCGGTACGACCCTGGGAACAGTTCCTGTTCGCCCCTGCCGTACGACGGGATGACCTGATGACCCTGCCTCTGGAGCAGGTGCTGCCCGAGGGCCGGCACATTTCACTATCGGCCTGCCAGAGCGACGAACTGGCCTATGAGTCGGGAGGATCTGGTATTTTCACCCATAACCTGATGGACATCTTGCGGAGATCAGACGGGCAGATCACCTATTCCGACCTCGGCAGCAGGCTGCGCAGCTTTATCAAAAGCCAGTTCCCTCAATCGCCCCGCGTTTATGCCGGGGGCGACGGCGATTCCTCCCTCGGCTTTCTGGGCCGGCCCTCCCATACCGGTGCGCTGTATGCCAATGTCGTGTACACCGCTCAAAATGGTTGGGCTATGGACCTGGGCGCCATACACGGCGTCTCCGCACAGGCCGGCGGGGTGCGCATCGTCGAGCATGGGAAAGAAAGCCCCGTTTACTTAGCCGATATACGCTCCATCGCCCCTGCGGAGACCTTGCTCTCCTTTGACAGTGCTACCGAGGCGTTGCTCGACCGGAACGCAGGCCTGTACCGGGCCCATGCCGATGGGTTCCGTTCCGCCCCTATCCGCATTTTCGTAGAAGGCACCGGGCAGGAACCCGCCGCCGAAGTATTGCGCAGCGCCCTTCAATCGGTGGACGATATGCTAAGGCCCACCAACAGGGAGCGCGAAGCCGACTATGCGGTATATCTCCGCGAAGGCCGATACGCCATCACCCACCCTGGCGACCCCGGACGGCCCCTGGTATTGCCCTCGAAAGACTTGTCGGCAGCCGCCCTGGCACAAACCGTTGCCCACCTGAAACACATTTCTCGGTGGGAATATGTAAAAAATCTCGAGCCAGTGGGCCCCAAACACCTGCCTCCGGCCTCTGTGGCAGTAGAATTCTTCCGCGTGCACAGCGACGGCGTACTCCACCCGATTCCCCTGGTGAAGAACGAACTGCGCATTGAGTTCGAGGCCGGTGATTTTGAGGGTCGTCCGTATGGCGGCAGGTTGCGCATACGGGTACGCAATCTGGCTCGTTTTCCCGTGTACGTCAGCCTGCTCTATTTATCCAACGGGTTTGAAGTATATGGCGCCCTCCTCGGGGGGAAAGTACAGAAACTACCCCCGCTATTGGCAAAAGGCGCCGCCTGGGTTTTCGACGGCCAGGACGTAGGGTTGCTGTACGAACACGCCGTAGAGCAATTCAACCACCCGGAGAGCCTGAGCTATTTTAAATTGATTGCCAGCCGTATAGAGTTCTCCATAGACGCTCTCGAACTGGATGCCCTCCCCGACCCTACACTACCCGCCGAGCCGATGCGCAGCGCAGCCAATACAGCATCCGGCTCTTCGGGCACCGATACCGGTACCTGGCACACCCGGCTTTTCCCCCTTCGCCTGCCCAACCCCGCGTTTAGGAAGGCCAGGCCATAGACTTTTACAGGATTCCATAAAAAAAACTGTCGCCCCCGAAAAACGGCGAAAGCGACAGATTAGTCGGTATCAGGGGCGAAGAAGCCCACCAGAAGGGACGTACCGACAAAACTTGATTGAACACCCAATTGACCATGGTTAGCATGGTAAAACCTTACTTTCAGATTCAAAGAAACCCCTTTTCCCGATGCGTTCCACTGATAATAGTCAGTGGCAGATATGACTTTGGTCAAACCGGAGAGCTTTGACCAAAGTCATATCTGCCACTGACCCAGGTCACCGATATATACTTTTGATTGCGACAACTTGAGCCTGTTATCAAATGGCAAAACATGGCATTCCCGGAACTGCACAAGGAAATCAAAGTATTAGGGGTCGGCACTGCAAAAGACCGGGCCCTGTGGATTTCCGTATGGGCGGTTGCCCGGCAACTCGATATCCCGGTGCATATCGAGCGGGTTTCCGGCATTGAAGAAATACTGTCGTCCGGCATCGGCGAGATTCCTGCCCTTATGATAGACGACCGAATAGTTTGTGAGGGTCGTTTACCCTCCATTGCAGAAATAATTGATATTTTGCGGCCAGCATAAAATTAAGCACACATGACAGGCCCAATTCTTTTTCCAACGAACTTTTCCCAGACTGCCAACGAGGCATTCCCCGCTGCCCTGCAACTTGCGTCTCTCTTCGGGGTGGAATTGATTACCGTACACGCCTATATCGAACCCAGCATCCCGCATGCATACATGACCCGTACGCTCCAGGAGATCGCAGAGGCAGAGGCCTTTGAAGAGCTCGAGCACTACCGCGAACAGCTCGTCCCCTTGCATGCAATAGCCAGCGCCCATGCGATGGATCATGTGCCCATCCGCCATGCCCTTTGCCCTGGCAACGATATCGTAGCCCAGATTCTGGAGGTGGCCAAACGGGAAAAGACCGGTTTAATCGTCATGGGTACCACAGGATACGAGGGCCTTTCGGAACTGTTTTCGGGTACCCTGGCATCCGAGGTGCTGGAAAATGCCGCCTGCCCGGTACTGGTCATCCCAGAGAAAGTGGCTTTCCAACCTACTCCCCGCCGCATAGCGTATGCGCTGGACCTGAAAGCGGAAGAAGGGCATTGGCTGCAGACTTTTGCAGCCCACCTGGGTGCAAAAATAGTATACGTCAACCTACCCTCCGTTGGCCTTTCGGAATTTTCTGCCTGGGCGGAGGCCCGCGGGCTCTCCTACTCCGATTTCGCCTTTTGCGACTGCTGGGAGGACGAAGCCGGCCTCGTCGGTTTTTTAGAATCCCAGGGGGTTGACCTGCTTGCCCTAACTACGCATAAGACTTCTTTTTTTGCAGAATTTTTCCGCCCGAACTTCGGCAAACGCCTTGCGCGCAAACTCGCTTTCCCCTTGCTGGGTATTCCGGCACAAAGCTCCTGAAAAGCGGTTTCTTTTTATCGTTCTGAAAGACTATTTTTACCGTTTTTAACAGATAGGTTGCGAGGGGGATTATCAAGGGGTCAAAAAGCCCCCTTTCTTCCTAAAGGGTGCCTTTTTGTGCTCATGTAGCTGGGCTATACTCCCCAAAAAGCCTTCGAGTGGGAAGAAAATGACTCCTTTTCCCAGCTCGCTGCCCCCCTCGCAAGAAGTCTAAAAAAACGGGTGGAATTATGCCGATCAGAATGCGAGAAGACGATCCACAGAGCAGCCGGGGAAAAAGCACCGGAGGATCGGGCAACCTGCTTAAATGGGTTTTGTTGGCGTTGTTTTTTGTCTTCAAAAAACCTAAAATAGCCATTCCGCTCCTGCTCCTTGCCGGAGCGTGGTACTTCTTCATGGGCGGACAGGAAATGCTGCAGGCCCCTATTGAGGACAGCAATGCCGACGCTCCCGATTTGTCGGAGTTCAACCTGGGTGCTTCGCTCAGCGAGGAACGCTTCGACAAGGCTTCTGTGTTCGAGCCCCTGGCCTACAGCACAACCGGCTTCAATGACTTGCCCCCTGCGGTATCGCTGAAAGGATACGCCCCCTCCCCCCAACACCAGGGGAGCCAGGGGTCTTGCGTCGGGTGGGCCAGCGCCTATGCGGCCCGCACCATCCTCGAAGCTCGTGCCCGGGGCAAAAAACCCGACGAAACGGCCTTCAGCCCGGCATACCTCTACAATCAAATCCATCTGGACGACTGCAACGGGGCCTATATGCTCGATGCTATGCAGAGCATGCAGGAAAATGGGGCGCTGCCCTTCGCCCAGTTCTCCTACGATGAGCGTTCCTGCGCCAACTATCCCGACCGCAGCGATATCGCCAATGCCCGGCCCTTCCGAATCAAGGGGTTTAACCGCCTCACCCTGGGCGATGATGATTACCGCCCCGACATCGAGGCCATCAAGCAGAACCTGGCCCAAGGCGCCCCTGTCGTTATAGGAGCTATGGTCGGAGGAACGTTTATGAGCCGCATGGTCGGTCAGAAAGTGTGGCGTCCCAGCTCTTCCGACTATGGCATGCGCAATTTTGGCGGCCATGCCATGTGCGTCGTCGGCTACGACGACAATATGGAAGGCGGCGCATTCCACATCATGAACAGTTGGGGCCAGGACTGGGGGGACCGTGGCTTCTGCTGGATGAAATACGACGATTTCAGCCATTTCGTGCGCGAAGCCTACGGCCTCTTCCCCATGGGCGCCGCAGGCGATAAATCATTTGACCCCAACAAGCTGGCCATCAAATTCGGCCTGTTTGACGTGGAAAACGAGGCCCTGATCCCTCTGCGCCAGCGGAACGGCATCCGCTTCCGCACCGAACGCCCCATCCGGATCGGCAGCAAATTCAAAGTACTGCTGTCCAACTCCGTAGAATGTTATACCTATGTGCTGGGGCAGGAAACCGACGGTTCCTCATACGTCCTGTTCCCCTACACCGCCAAGCACTCCCCATACTGCGGCATCACCGGGACGCGGCTCTTCCCCAAAGACTACCACATGACGCCCGATGAAGTCGGAAACCGCGACTACATCGCTATCGTCGTCAGCAAGGATCCCCTGGACCCCTACCAACTCAATACCCGCATGAACGGCAGTCAGAAAAGGGACTTTGCCGATAAAATACAAGAAGCCCTGGCCGCACAGCTCATCGGGCAAACTGAATTTGTAGATGGCAGTACGATAGCCTTCACCGCGAACCTCAAAGAGAAAGGGCGCAACGCTGTTGCCCTGGTCCTCGAGATTGAAAAACAATGACAACCGTATCCGACCTATAATGAAATCTAAAATTGCAGTGCCGACCCTGCTCCTCGATCGGCAAAAATGCCAGCACAACATCCAGCGCATGAGCGATAAGGCCCGGCGCCTGGGGTTGACCCTCCGCCCACATTTCAAAACGCACCAGTCCAGCAGCATCGGCCGTTGGTTCCGACAGGCGGGGGTGGACAAGATTACCGTTTCCTCCCTGCGCATGGCGGAATACTTCGCCAACGACCACTGGCTCGACATCACCGTCGCTTTTCCCGTCAATTTGCTCGAGATTGATCTCATCAACCGCCTCGCCGCATACATCCGCCTGAACCTACTGGTAGAAAGCGTCGAAAGCGTCCAGTTCCTCGATCGGCATCTGCGCCACCCCGTCGGCGTTTTCATAAAAATAGACGTGGGAACCCATCGCACCGGCGTAGAAGCCGATGACGAAGAAACGGTAAACCGCATATTGGAAAAAATCGGCAACTCCCGCAAAGTCCGCTTTCTCGGCTTCCTCGCCCACGCAGGGCATACCTACCGCGCCCGGGGCATACAGCAGGTGCAAACCGTGCACGAGGCCTACTTAGGCCTCTTGGCAACCCTCCGCGAGCACTACCTGCCCGCTTTCCCGGAACTCATCCTATCTGTCGGCGATACGCCCAGTTGTAGCCTGATGGAGGACTTCCCGGGCGTCCACGAAATCCGACCCGGCAATTTCGTCTTTTACGATGTCATGCAAATCGGTATCGGATCCTGCAGCCCCGACGACGTAGCGGTCGCCATGGCCTGCCCCGTAGTGGCCACGCATCCCTCCCGCAACGAAATCGTAGTCTATGGGGGCGGAATCCACTTCTCCAAAGATCGCATCGTCCTCAACGGCCAGGAAAATTATGGACTCATGGTGGATTGGGAATCCGATGGCTGGAGATTGCCCGTCAGCGAGCCCGCTTTCCTCAAGTCCCTATCCCAGGAGCACGGCATCGTACAGGCAAGCGCCGAACAGGTCGCCCGGACTAAACCCGGAGACGTCCTGCTCTTCCTGCCCGTACACTCCTGTATGACTGCCGACCTCATGAAACACTACCGGACCCTCGACGGCGAGTATATCGAAATGTTGAAGTATGTTTAAAATGAGGAATCAACCGTTTGTATATCCTCTTTTTTTACTGTATTTTTAACAACGTTATTCCGTTATTTTTTTTGAAAAAAAAGTATTTATACGCAACCTATTTATTGTAGCTTCGTATCAAATTCTGGTCAAAAGCATGTTCAGGACTTTCTCCTGGAGATGAAAATAGCCGGATTACGCGTCCTCGTACGCCTTTTTGAAGAAGCACGGCCAAGGCCTGTGGGACTGAATAAAGGACGAAAGTCCATCCCAAGGAGCTGTGCCCCTTTTGATGTAGCCCTCGGAAATAGCAAACAAGTATGACCTCACAAGCTTTGGGAAAATCTACAAACTACTACTTGCCAAAAGCTTAAATGTTGTTATACAAATTTGTCTCACGTTACTATGGACACTGGAAACACTATACAAGACATGGAAAAAAAGTTACAGCGTGCAATTGATTTCCTTGAGTTATTGCAGCTTCAGCGTACCTCTGCGATTTTGGACTACCTCCAACAGCAGGGAGAGGCCGATTATCCGGCCCTGCTCATCCAATTTCCCAAGGGAAACATACAAAGAGACCTCGAGCGACTGGTCGAATCTTCCATTTTGCTCAAAACAGAGACGTACTACCAACCCGTATATCGCATAAACCGGGAGAAACTGGAACGCGTTTTCCGCGCTACGGCACCGGTTTTCAAGGTTTCCATTGGTATTGATGTGGTAAACTGATCTTTGGCCGCCCTGGCCTGTGGTCGTATTTTAACGTGCATCGGCAACTCATTTTCGC
>CAZSMU010000103.1:4273-13720 GCA_964607915.1 uncultured Haliscomenobacter sp. | reverse complement strand
GAAAAAAGGCACAGCATGGGCGAAAAAGGGCCTTTTTGACCCCTCGATGGTTCCCTTGCAACCAGTTTATATATTACAGATGCGTCGAAACACCTTTGAGCACTCTTTTTAATTCCTTTAAAAAAGGATGGTAATGTACTTCGATGGCGTGCCGTTTGCTCTTGAGAAAATATTGCTGGATGGCGTCGGCATCGCGCTCGGCCAATTGGGCGACGTCCTGCGGCAGTTGCCATCGGCCGGCGACCATTGCGGCAGCTACTTTGGCCTGGTAGTCGCTGAGGGGCCAGATGGCGCCCTGGGGCTGGAACAGGCCGATGAACACCAGCGTAGGATGCTGGGGGTGGAACATGCGCAGGTAGAGCGGTATGCGCTCTGCTTCCTCGTAGCACAAGAAATCTTTATCAAAAAAAGGGAGGGCGATTTTATATCCCGTAGCGGCCAGGAGGGTATCATAGGTTTCCTTCTTTCCGTCTGCGAACGTGACGGTTTTGCCTTCCACTGCGGCGATTGCACGCCGGGGATGTACTTTTCCGTGGCGAATTTTGTACAAAAGTTCGGAGTTCAGGGTTGGGTGGGCGTTCACGGTGGCGAAGCGGGGCTGTTCCAGGCCATAGTCTGTATAGCGTCCTACCTGGATGCGCAGGCTTAGCTGCCGCAGGGGTTCGGCTGCCCAAGCGGGCAACCAGGACATACCGGCGTTGAACGTATCGGTCGGTTTGCCGAGGAAGAATTTAGGGATGATATACTGGGGCGTCCGCACACTGATGCCCACATGGCGGGCTACGCGACTGATTTCCACGGCGCAGTCGCAACCCGAATTCCCGGCCCCAATCACCAGTACGCGCTGGTCTTTGAAAGGTTCATTGGTTTTGTATTCGTGCGCGTGGAGGTAGTGGCCGGTGAACGTCCCCGGAAGCTCCGGATGCCGCGGTACCGAGTGATGGCCATTGGCGATAAGCAGGACGTCGAAATGTTCTACTCCGCCATTGCCCAGAGTCAGGCACCAGCGCTCCCCGGGCAGCTTCTCTACTTTTTCGACCCGCGTATTAAAGCGGATATAGGGGTATAAATCAAAGTGGGCTGCATAGGATTGGAAATAGGCCAGCACTTGTTCGTGCGACGGATAATCCGGGTAGTCGTCGGGCATGGGGTAATCCATGTATTCCGACATTTTTTTGGAGCTGATGATATGGGTCGTTTCACAGACGCTCGAATGCGATGCCCGGGGCGAATAGACCCAGTTACCGCCGATTTGGTCGTTTTGTTCAAAGCAGACTACCCGGGGGATGCCCGCCTCCAGCAAATTTTTGATGGCCGTGATCCCGGAGCAGCCCGCACCGATTACCGCGACCCTGGGAGAACGGGTTACAGGCACTTTTTCGCGCAACTCTTCCAGCATACTATAGGGATATTGAAGGAATTAAAAAATTTTTAAATTTTTTTTAGCACTTCAAAGATATAAAAGTTTGCCAATTTTCGATTTGCGAACGAGGAGAATTAAATATCCGACAAGATGCAACCAAGAGAAAGATCAACGGTTTAAAAAACGTAATTTTGCGCCGATTTTTTCTAACCATACGAACCACCTTCCATGCATACTCTTTTCTCTGTACACGACCCGTTTGCCAGCCGCCACATCGGCCCAAACCAGAGCGAGCTCACGTCCATGTTGCAGGCCATCGGAGTGTCTTCCCTGGACCAGTTGATCGAAGAGACCGTTCCTCCTGCTATCCGCCTGAAGCGCCCGTTACACTTGCCGGAGCCGCTTTCGGAACACGAGTATTTACAAGAGCTAAGGAAAATTGCCGCCCTGAACAGGGTAGCTAAAAACTATATCGGAATGGGGTACCACAGTACCGTTACCCCATCGGTCATTGCGCGCAACATCTTTCAGAACCCGGGGTGGTACACCCAGTACACGCCCTACCAGGCCGAAATCGCCCAGGGCCGTCTGGAAGCGCTGTTGAACTTCCAGACGATGGTCAGCGACCTGACGGGGCTCCCCATCGCCAACGCCTCGCTGCTGGACGAAGGCACTGCTGCCTCCGAAGCCATGACCATGTTCTTCGGTGCTAAAAACAAGCGGGGCAAACAAGAGGCCGCCCACGAGTTCCTGGTTTCCGACCAGGTCTACCCTCAAACCATCGCCTTGCTCCACACCCGCGCCAAGCCATTGGGTATTGATGTACGTGTGCTGCCCATACAGGATTTCGTTTTTTCGGAAAAGACGTTTGGCATCTTGCTACAATACCCCGCGGCCAACGGCGCCGTGGAAGATTACCGCGCACTCGTGGAAAAAGCCCATGCGCACGACATCTATGTGACCGTGGCCGCCGACCTCCTGAGCCTGGCCCTGCTGATGCCCCCCGGTGAGTGGGGCGCCGACGCCGTCGTGGGCAATTCTCAGCGCTTCGGGGTGCCGATGGGCTACGGCGGCCCTCATGCTGCCTTCTTCGCCACCAAAGACGAGTTCAAACGCGTCATCCCCGGCCGCATCATCGGCGTATCGGTGGATGCGCATGGACGACGGGCGCTGCGCATGGCCCTGCAAACCCGAGAGCAACACATCCGCCGCGAAAAGGCGACCTCCAACATCTGCACGGCACAGGCACTGCTGGCCATCATGGCGGGGATGTATGCTACCTACCATGGACCCAAAGGTATCCGCGCCATCGCATCGCGCATACATGCCATGGCGCAGGCGCTGGAACACAACCTGCGCACCCTGGGATACTCCCTTTCCCACACGCACTATTTCGATACCCTGCACATCGCACTCGGAAGCGAGGAAGCACAGCGCGTACGCGCCATCGCGCTGCGCGAAGGGGTCAACTTCTATTACCATACCGATGGGATTCAAATATCCCTCCACGAGGCAGCATCCCTGGCAGACGTAGCCCACATCGCCGCTGTTTTCGCAGAAGCGGCCGGCCAACCCCTCACGTTTGACGTACCGGAACGCACTGCCCAGCAGATACCCGCCGTACTGCAGCGCGAAACGCCTTTCCTGGAGCATCCCGTGTTCAACAGCTACCACACGGAGAGCAAGATGATGCGCTACATCAAACGCCTCGAAAACCGGGACCTCTCCCTGACCCACTCCATGATCGCGCTGGGCTCCTGCACCATGAAGCTGAATGCCGCGACCGAACTCATACCCGTCAGTTGGGCAGAATTCGCCGATATCCATCCTTTCGCGCCCGCTGAACAAACCCGTGGATACCAGCAGATCTTTGAAGAACTAAGCACCTGGCTTTGCGAAATCACCGGCTTCGCCGGCTGCTCGCTGCAACCCAACTCGGGCGCACAGGGCGAATATGCGGGTCTGCTCACCATCCGCGCCTTCCACGAAGCGCACGGCAACAGTCACCGCAATATCGCGCTCATACCTTCCTCCGCGCACGGCACCACCCCCGCCAGTGCCGTGATGGCCGGCATGGAGGTCGTCGTCGTCAACTGCGACGAACACGGCAACATCGACGTGGATGACCTGCGCACCAAAGCGGAAAAATACAGCGCCCAACTCGCCGCCCTCATGGTTACCTATCCTTCCACCCATGGTGTCTTCGAGACCCGCATCCACGAAATCTGCGACCTCATCCACCAACACGGCGGCAAAGTGTATATGGACGGCGCCAACATGAACGCCCAGGTCGGACTTACCAGCCCGGCAGAAATAGGCGCTGATGTGTGCCACCTCAACCTACACAAGACCTTTGCCATCCCCCACGGAGGGGGCGGCCCCGGCGTAGGGCCGATTTGCGTCAACGAAAGCCTTAAGCCATTCCTGCCCGGGCATCCTCTCGTCCCCACAGGCGGAACCCAGGCCATACCAGCCGTTTCCTCCGCGCCCTGGGGCAGCGCCAGCATCCTCCTCATCAGCTACGGATACATCCGCATGCTCGGCGCAAAAGGGGTCACCGATGCCACCCAATACGCTATCCTCAACGCCAATTATATCAAGGCACGCCTCGAGGCAGCTTACCAGGTTCTCTACGTCGGCGAACACGGACGCAGCGCCCACGAACTCATCCTCGACCTGCGGCCTTTCAAAGCCGTCGTCAGTGCGGAAGATGTCGCCAAACGCCTCATGGACTACGGCTTCCATGCGCCTACCCTGTCGTTCCCGGTAGCCGGCACCATCATGATCGAGCCCACAGAAAGCGAAAGCCAGGACGAACTGGACCGATTCTGCGATGCCATGCTGCAAATCCGCCAGGAAATTGACGAAATCGCACGGGGAGATGCCGACGCACACCACAACGTGCTCCACAATGCCCCCCATACCGCCGAAACGGCTGTCGCAGACGATTGGGCTTACCCCTACCCGAGAGAAAAAGCTATCTACCCCTTGCCTTACCTACGCCAGGGATTCAAATTCTGGCCCTCCGTGAGCAGGATAGACAGCGCATACGGCGACCGCAACCTGGTGTGCACCTGCCCACCAATGGAAGCATATCAGGAATAGACTTGTGGCGAGGGGTCAAAAAGGCCCTTTTTTCCACCTCGCTGACCCCTCGCCACAAGTCTGATAAACCAATCCGCTATGATTATCGTAACAGGCGCCGCAGGATTCATCGGCAGCTGCACCGTACGCAAACTCAACGAGGAAGGACACCAAAACCTCATCCTCGCCGATGACTTCAGCCGGGACGACAAAAATCGCAACCTGCAGGGCAAACACTACATCGCCCGCGTGCACCGCGATGACTTGTTCGCGTGGATGGACCGCATGCACGACAGCATCTCTTTCGTTTTTCACCTCGGTGCCCGAACGGATACCACGGAAAAAGACAAAGCTGTTTTCGACCGCCTCAACCTGCATTACTCCCAGGAAATCTGGCAGCGCTGCACCCGGTACGGGATTCCCCTGATCTATGCCTCCAGCGCGGCTACGTACGGCCTGGGAGAAGCAGGATACGACGACCGGCACGACCTCGTACCCCAACTCCACCCCCTGAACCCCTACGGCGACTCAAAAAACGACTTCGACCGCTGGGTGCTCGGACAAGACACTGCCCCACCCTTCTGGGCAGGCCTCAAATTTTTCAACGTCTATGGCCCCAATGAGTACCACAAGGGGCGCATGGCCTCCGTTATCCTGCATACGGTCCGGCAAATCAAAGCCACCGGCGGGATGAAGTTGTTCCGCTCTCACCGGCCGGATTTCGCAGACGGGGGGCAAAGCCGGGACTTCATCTATGTGAAAGATGTAATCGATATTGAATACTTCCTCTTTGAAAAACGCCCGGACAGTGGCCTGTACAATGTCGGGACCGGCAAAGCGCGCAGTTTCCTCGACCTGGCGAACCATACCTTCCATGCCCTAGGTCTGGAGCCGCACATTTCCTACATAGATACACCTGAAGATATCCGGGATACCTACCAGTATTTCACGGAGGCCAATATGGCCAAGTTGCGCAGTGCCGGATATGCTGCTCCCTTCCATTCGTTGGAAGAAGGTATCCGGGACTACGTCCAGGGATACCTGGCGAAGGGAGAGCAGTACGGGTAGGCAGTAGGCACCATCACCCGTTTGATACGATCAACAAATCCAGATGGGTGGACTTGATGTCGAAGCGCTCCCCTAGGTATTCGTTGCACAAACAGCCTTTATAGGTATAGACTCCATGGCGCAACCCGGGATGGGTGAACAACAGATGTTCGATATCTCCGGTACTCTCGGCGTTGATGAGGATAGGGGTGAGGATGTTGCTGATGGCGATGGAAGCCGTACGGGGTACGCGGGAGGCGATGTTGGGCACGCAGTAATGGATTACGCCGTGGCGCACGAAGGTCGGTTTCTGGAGAGAGGTCACCTCTGAGGTCTCAAAGCAGCCGCCCTGGTCTATGCTCACGTCAATGATGACCGAGCCGGGTTTCATCTTAGCTACCATCTCTTCACTGACCACCAGGGGCGCGCGCCCTGATTTGGCGTGAATCGCGCCGATGGCGACCTCGGCATTGACCAGTTCTTCCTCGAGGTAATAGGGGTTGAACACGGATGTAAACAGTTGCCTGCCGACCTGGTTTTGCAAGCGCTTCAGTTTGTAGATATCGTCGTCGAACACGCGCACCTCTGCTCCCAAGCCGAGGGCGACCCGCGTCGCGTGCTCCCCCACGATACCGGCTCCCAGAATGACTACCTTGGCACTCGGCACCCCGGAAATCCCCCCCAAGAGAACCCCTTTCCCCCCTCCGGTGCTGGACAGCAACTCTGCAGCCGTGAGCATGGCGCTCAACCCAGCCATTTCACTCATGATGCGCACCACTGGGAACATGTCCGAGTCGTCCTTGATATATTCCATGGCCAACGCGATGACCCGCTTTTGCAACAGACGATTGACGTATTCTGCACTAATCAGCGGTAGTTGGAGCGGGGAAATCAGGATCTGGCTGGGGTGCATGAGCTCAATTTCTTCCAGCGTGGGCGGTGCCACTTTGATCAGGACATCGGCCCGGAATACCTCTTCTTTGCTGAAACTAATGACGGCACCCGCTTCCGAATAGTCGTGGTCGGAAAAGTGGGCTTTCTCCCCCGCTCCCGCTTCTACGATAATGCGGTGCCCGTACGCAGCCAGTGTCGCGACCGAGGCGGGCACCAAAGCTACCCGGTTCTCCTGCAGGGTGCTTTCGACGGGGATGCCGATATATAACTTGTTGGGCTGCTGACGCACCTGGAGCTGTTCCGGTTGCGTCTGGTATTGCATGTTCTTTAAAGATTTGGGGATGGCGATGGCCGGACGTTCCTGTTCGTAACTCATATAAATAGAAATTCCCTCGGGCTGTACCGCCCTTTTTCACAAAAATACAATTTTTCGCCCGCCATCCGGAAGCAGTTCCAACTTAATTTGCACCGTATCCTCCTCGAGCAGACTTTCTATGAGCTGGGGCCACTCTATGAAGCAGTAATCGGGGCCGTCGAGGTATTCTTCTATGCCGATATCCAGGGCTTCCTCCATAGAACGCAAGCGGTAAAGATCAATGTGGTGTACGAGGGCGGTGCGCTTTGCTTCCCCATCGAAATAGCTGTACTCGTTCACCAAAGAAAAAGTCGGGCTGGCAACCGTCTCCCGAACCCCTAATCTCGCGCATATTGCCTGTACCAGGGCGGTCTTCCCCGCGCCCAGATCGCCGTATAGAACGAATTTCCTGCGCCTACCCGCACGGTGCAGGAGCTCAGCAGCTACTTCCGTCAACTCGCTTTTTTCCCGGATCAAAAAGGTTTGCATAGGTCCTTTGCTTGGCGCCTGTCAGGAGATACCCGCCGAGTCAAAAATGCATCTAATTTTTTTATACTCGGCAGAAAATCCCGGATACACTCTTATAAAAAGAGTACCTTTACAGGCTTTTTTAGTACAAAGTTTGTCATCCTTAAGTTGCCGTTGGTTTGGAAAAAGAAATTTATTTTCACGTTGGCCTGGGCAAGGTTGCCTCTACTTACCTGCAATACGCCTTTTTCCCAAAACTTCAAGGGATCTACTACATACAGCGCACCCAGTACAAGCGCAGTAAGGCCATCATCACACAGACCAGCCACCAAAAATACCTTGTTTCCCGCGAATTCGACCAGCAATTGGAAGACGAAACCCTCGATTTTTCAAAAACTTTCCCTCAGGCACGCCCCATTCTGCTGCTGCGCCGGCACGACGGGTGGATCGCTTCCCAGTACCGCCGATACGTCAAAAACGGGGGGCACAAGTCCTTCACCGAGTTCTTCGACGCCGACGGGGACAAAGGCCTCTGGAAGCACAGCGATGTTTGCTTTTTCGACAAGATTCAAATCCTGGAAAAACACTTCGCCCACAAGCCTTTGGTTCTGTTCCACGAAGACTTGCGCAAAGACCCGCAAACCTTTTTCCGCACACTGGCCGACTATATGGGCGCAAGCTACGACCCAGGAGCCGTTTCCCTGCGCCCCGTACACCCTTCGTACAGCGAAAAACAACTGCGCTTTATCCATGCGTTCAGCAAATATGCGTTCAAAGAAAATCCCCGTTGGCACCGAAACCCTGTCGTACACTGGCTGCAGCGCCGCTCGAGGCTCCTGTTGTCCTATATATTCCTGTACTCCGCCCTGCTCCTGCCCGAAAAATGGGCGGGCAAAGAGGAACTGACGCCTAAAAGCGAACTGGAAAAAATCCGGCAGCGCTTTGCAGAGGACTGGGAAAAATGCCGGGCTTACGCCCTGGCCTGTCATCCCCCTCGCTGATTTCCTTTCTCAACAATAACACCCGGCAAGCGTTTTTTTCGTATGTTTACCCAATGGATATGACAAGTAAAGAACAACTTCAGCAACAGGCAGCCGCAGAATACGGTGCCGGTAACATCCAGGCCCTCGAGGGCCTCGAAGCCGTCCGCAAACGCCCTGGAATGTACATTGGCTCCACCGACTCCAAAGGCCTGCACCACCTGGTCTGGGAAGTCGTGGACAACTCCATTGACGAACACCTGGCAGGCTTTTGTACCCACATAGATGTCTTCATCCACGAAGACAACTCCGTCACTGTCAAAGACAACGGCCGCGGTATCCCCACCGGGATGCACGAAAAACTCCAGAAATCCGCCCTGGAAGTGGTCATGACGGTCCTCCACGCCGGAGGGAAATTCGACAAGAACACCTATAAAGTGTCCGGTGGCCTCCATGGCGTCGGCGTGTCTTGCGTGAATGCCCTCTCGGTATCCCTGCGCGCAGAAGTGCACCGCGAAGGAAAAGTATTTATACAGGACTACGAAAGAGGTAAACCTCAAGGAGACGTCCGTACCGTGGGCGAATCCAGCGATACCGGGACTTTCATCACCTTCAAGCCCGACCCCCAGATCTTCGAAACCCTGGAATACAAATACGAAATCCTCGCCGGCCGCCTGCGCGAACTCGCCTTCCTGAACAAAGGCCTCTACCTGAGCCTCCACGACGAGCGCAGCGGCAAAACGGAAGCCTTCCACTCCGAAGGCGGGCTCGTGGAATTCGTCCGCTACCTCGACGGCGCCAAGCAGATGCTCATCGAATACCCTATCTACGTCGCGGCAAGAAAAGACGACATGGAGGTGGAAATAGCCATGCAATACAACACCTCCTACATCGAGAATATCCAATCTTACGTCAATAATATCAAAACTGCCGAGGGCGGCACCCACGTCAAAGGCTTCCGAATGGCCGTCGCACGGGTGTTCAAACAATATGGCGACGATACCGGCATCTTTAAAAAAATCAAAGAAGGGGTATCCGGCGAAGACTTTCGCGAAGGGCTCACTGCCATCGTGTCTGTCAAAGTAGCCGAACCGCAATTCAAAGGCCAAACCAAAGGCGAACTGGGCAATACGGAAGTGACCGGGGTAGTGTCCCAATGCGTGGGCGACGCCCTGAAACACTACCTCGAGGAAAACCCCCGCGAAGCGCGCAAAATCATGGAGAAGGTCTCCATAGCCGCCGCCGCCCGCCAGCGC
>CAZSMU010000103.1:2505-4263 GCA_964607915.1 uncultured Haliscomenobacter sp. | reverse complement strand
AACTGGTCCAGCGCAAAACCGTCCTCACCGGCGGAGGCCTCCCCGGCAAACTGGCCGATTGCGCCAACCGGGATCCCGAAGTCTGCGAAATATTCCTCGTAGAGGGCGATTCCGCAGGTGGAACTGCCAAACAGGGCCGCGACCGCAACTTCCAGGCTATCCTGCCCCTGCGAGGGAAAATCCTCAACGTGGAAAAAGCCATGGAACACAAAATCTACGAAAACGAGGAAATCAAAAATATCTTCACCGCCCTCGGCGTCAGCATCGAAGAGGATCCCAATGAGGGCAGAATACTGAATATCAAAAAGTTGAGGTATCACAAAGTCGTCATCATGACCGATGCCGACGTGGATGGCAGCCACATCACCACCCTCATCCTCACCTTCTTTTTCCGCTATATGCGCCCGCTGGTCGAACAGGGCTATATCTATATCGCCGCCCCCCCTCTCTACCTCGTCAAAAAAGGGAAAAACGAACGCTACTGCTGGAACGACGAAGACCGCCGCGCCGCCACCCTAGAGTTCTCCAAAGGGGAAAACGACGACTCCGTCAAAGTACAGCGCTATAAGGGCCTCGGAGAAATGAACGCCGAACAACTCTGGGCGACGACCATGAACCCCGAAGACCGGATCCTGCGCCAGGTGACCATCGAAGATGCCATCGAGTCCGACCGCGTGTTCTCTATGCTCATGGGCGATGAAGTGCCGCCGCGCCGCGCCTTCATCGAAGCTAACGCCAAGTATGCGAAAGTAGATGCCTGATTGTTCAACAGGAATATGTGTTTGAAAAATGCCTAATCAAAAAACCCGCATCGCCGTGATTACCGGCGGCAATGTAGCCGAGCGCGAAGTTTCCCTGAAAAGCGCCGCTACGGTGGCCAAGCATCTGGATTCGTCCAAATACGAGGTCTTCGTACTCGAACTCAACGGGACCGTGTTCAGCGAGCAAAAAAGCGGAGTCCGCGTGGACCTGAACGATTTCTCCGTCACCATAGACGGTGCGCGCCATTCCTTTGACCTGGCCTACCTCATGCTGCATGGCCATCCCGCAGAGGACGGGCGCATCCAGGGCTATCTCGAACTGCTGGGCATCCCCTACACGGGCTGCGATGTGTTCGTCAGCGCCCTGACCTTCGACAAACAAGCCTGTAAGGATTATTTGCGCAGCTACGGTATCCCGATGGCCGCATCTAGCGTCGTCTTTAAAGGCAAGGGCTACGACCCGGCAGAGTTGCTCGCCATGGGACTGCCCCTCTTCGTCAAACCCAATAAGAACGGCAGCAGCTTCGGGGTGTCCAAGGTGAATACCGCCGACCAGTTGGAGGCAGCTATCGAAAAAGCGTTCGGATTCGACGACGAAGTAGTCGTAGAGGCCTTCCTCAAAGGCCGCGAATTTTCCAATGGCGCCGTGCGCAAAAACGGCGAGATCGTAGTGCTGCCCATCACCGAAATCGTCTCCCAAAACGAATTCTTCGACTACAAAGCCAAGTACGAAAACGAAAGCGAAGAAATCACCCCCGCCCGGCTGACAGATGACCTCAGCCGCCAATGCCGGGAGCAGACGAAAAAAATATACGCAGCCCTGGGCTGCCGCGGCATCAGCCGCTTCGATTATATCCTGGTCGGCGATGTATTTTACTTCCTTGAGGCCAATACCATCCCCGGCATGTCGGAGGCCAGTATCGTGCCCGCACAGGCACAGGCGCATGGCTGGACCATCACGGAACTGCTCGACCCGGTCGTGCAGGAAGGGCTGGGA
>CAZSMU010000103.1:0-2405 GCA_964607915.1 uncultured Haliscomenobacter sp. | reverse complement strand
ATACTATGAAAAACCTCTACGGAAAAGTGGCCGTCATCACAGGTGCCGGCTCTGGCATAGGGCGCGCCCTGGCATTGCAAATGGCAGCGGCAGGTGCAAAGCTTGCCCTCAACGACTGGAACGCCAGTGCCCTCAACGACACGCTGTCCATGCTCGGAAAGGCCGAGGCCTGGGGCCAATCGTTTGACGTCGCCAACCGCGAAGCGGTCTATACTTTTGCCGAAGAGGTCCTCAACCGCTTCGGGCAGGTGGATATCGTAGTCAACAATGCCGGTATCACCCTGGAGCAGCGCATGTTGGAACGCACGGGCTACGAGGACTTCGAACGCATCGTCAACGTCAATATGTGGGGTATGATTTACGGCAGCAAAGCGTTCCTCCCCTGGCTGCGCCAGAGGCCGGAGGCTGCATTGGTCAATGTATCCAGCATCTTTGGGGTCGTGGGCTATCCCAACCAGGGGGCCTACGTCACGGCTAAGTTCGCCATTCGGGGGTTTACGGAGACACTTCGGGTGGAATTGGCGAAAACCCCCGTCGCGGTCACCTGCGTACACCCCGGGGGTATCCGGACCAATATCGCCCGCAACATCACGAGCGATAACCCCAAACGGGTGGAAAAATTCGCACAGGTCTTCGAGAAAATGGCCATCACCTCCGCTGAAGAGGCCGCCCGCCAAATCATGGAGGGCATCCAAAAGAAAAAGAAACGCGTCGTCATCGGCCCCGACGCACGCCGCCTCGACTGGTTTGCCCGCTTGTTCCCCTCCGCCTACGAGCGGTTCGTGTTCAAAGGGTACGACGTCGAAAAATACAGCGCGCCGGAAGAGTCCAGGTAAAGCGCGCCCGGGATTTTTTAACTGGGCTCAAAATGCGCTTATTTTTGTCCCCGGTGGAAAATCCCGAACACGCTCCCAGCGAATACAAGATGGGTTTTATTCCAAAATATTCAAAAAAAAATCTCCCATGGTCCTACAGGCTACTTCACCCCACGAACTGACGCAGCTCTTCGAACAGCAGCGCAAATACGCACCCCAGATGGCGCAGACCAGCGCTGCCGAGCGCCGGCAGCGGCTCGCCAAGCTGGAGCGCTTCCTGCTGGACCAAGACAAGATGGAAGGGCTATTCGAAGCGCTCAAGGCTGACTTCAGCAAACCCAGAGCAGAAGTCCTCTTGTCGGAAATATCCGTGGTCCTGCAACATTTGCGGCATACCCGCGCCCATCTGCGCCGCTGGATGCAGCCCAAACAGGTGGACGCACCGCTCATGCTCACGGGGGTGCGCACCTCGGTTTATTATGAGCCCAAAGGCGTTTGCCTGATCCTTTCCCCCTGGAACTATCCTTTCAACCTAGCCTTGTCACCCCTGGTAGATGCCCTCGCAGCGGGCAACACGGCGATAATCAAACCTTCTGAGGTAACGGTGCACACCTCCGCTTTCATCAAACAGATGATCGCCGAACTGTTCCCCGCAGAGGAAGTAGCCGTGGTCGAAGGAGACGCCTCCGTGGCCCAGTCCTTGCTGGACCTGCCTTTCGACCATATCTTCTTTACCGGCAGCCCGCAGGTCGGCAAAATTGTCATGGCCGCAGCCGCCAAGCACCTGGCCTCAGTCACCCTCGAACTCGGAGGCAAATCCCCGGTAGTGGTGGACCAAACTGCTGATTTAGACCAACAGGCGTACCGTCTGGCCTGGGCCAAGTGCCTCAACAAAGGCCAGACCTGTATCGCACCCGACTATGTGCTGCTCCACGAATCCCTCGTGGAGGCTTTCGTGGAGGCCTACCGAAAGGCATTGAAAAAACTCTATCCCGGCGATGACCTCCAGGCTTCGCCCGATTATTGCCGCATCGTCAACCTGCGCCATACGCAGCGCCTGCGCAACCTCTACGACGATGCCATCGCCAAAGGCGCCCGCGAAGCCATCGGAAATGCATGGAACGAAAACGAGCGCTTCGTACCCCCTACCCTGCTCACCGAGGTACACATCGGCATGGACATCCTGCAGGAAGAAATCTTCGGGCCGCTCCTGCCCGTCATGACGTACCGCGACCCCGCCGACGCCATCCGCATCATCCAAAGCCAGCCCAAGCCGCTGACCATCTATATCTGCAGCAAAGACAAGGCTTTCACCGAACAACTACTGCGCCAGACCAGCTCCGGCAGCGCCGTAGTCAACGATTTTATGCTGAGCTTCGCCAGCCCCGAACTGGGCTTCGGTGGGGTCAATAACAGCGGTATCGGACAGTACATGGGCTATGAAGGCTTCCTGGCCTTCTCCAACCAGAAACCAGTACTCAAGCGCCGCTTCCTGGACCTCAGTATCGTCTATCCGCCCTATACGCCGGGCGTAGAGAAATTGCTCCGCTTCATCGGACGCTGGATCGCCTGAGGGATGGTGTAAAAATA
>CAZSMU010000102.1:0-13748 GCA_964607915.1 uncultured Haliscomenobacter sp. | reverse complement strand
TGCGAAAATTGATTTTTCCCGCGCGTTTGAGAAATAATCCATCCTTCCCGTAGGAAGTGTTTTATTTTTGGATTTTATTTCAGAAACTTGCACTAAAATTATAGAGGCTGCCTTGAGCCCTATTCAGCATGTTCACAAAATTTTACCATTAGCTATGTACTGGACACTAGAACTCGCCCAATATCTGGAGGACGCCCCTTGGCCTGCCAGCCGCGATGAACTCATAGATTACGCCCTCCGTTCCGGGGCGCCCCTCGAAGTAATTGAAAACCTTCAGGAGATGGAAGACGAAGGGGAACAGTATGAAGGCCTGGAAGATATCTGGCCCGATTACCCCCGGAAAGACGACTTCCTGTTCAACGAAGACGAATATTGATTTCGGTACTCTGAGGAGTACGCCAAATCACCGGCAGGGGAATCGGTCGCCTGTCGGTGATTTTGTTTGTACCTGCTATGCCTTCATCCAGGATCATCATCGCCATAGACGGATATTCCTCCTGCGGAAAGAGCACGCTCGCCAAAGCCCTGGCTACCGAGCTGGGGTATCTCTTCATAGATTCCGGCGCCATGTACCGGGCCGTCACCCTCTACCTGTTCCGCAACGGGATTGCCCCATCCGATCGGCCAGCCATCAAAAAAGCGCTGAACCAGATACATATAGGCTTTGAAAAAGGGGCAGATGGCCCCCATACACTGCTGAACGGGGAGGACGTGGAGCTCGAAATACGCTCTATGGAAATCGCCGCACGGGTCAGCCCGGTGGCCACCGTCCCCGAGGTGCGCCACGATATGGTGCGCCAGCAACAGGCCCTGGGCAGCGAAAAAGGGATTGTCATGGACGGCAGGGATATCGGTACCGTCGTTTTCCCCGGGGCAGAGCTGAAAATTTTCCTGACTGCTTCCACCGAGGAACGGGTGTGCCGCCGCCAACTGCAGCTGGCAGAAAAAGGGATTGACGCCCCCGCCGACGAAATCCGGAAAAACCTGCTGGAACGAGATTACATAGATGCCACCCGCAGCGAAAGCCCCCTCCTCCGGGCACCCGATGCTATTGTACTGGACAACACCAATCTCAGCCCCTACGAACAACTGCTGCTCGTACATACCCTCGCCCGGGCGCGCATGTCTCCTCCTTTCTAATCAAGCTCCCTCCCGCTATGCCCGCCCTTCGCGTCCTTTTGCTTTTCCTATTCCTATCGGGCACGGGCACCGCTTGCAGCGACAGCTCCCGCATAGACCGGCTCTACACCCGGGTGCTGCGCGAACTGAACCGGCCTCTACGCCCGGAACCGCCTGGTCTCCCCAGCCCCGAAGCCCTCCAAAAGCGAATGGCTTTCCTGCGCACTGCCGCAGAAGACCTCGACGAAATGGCTTTCTCCTCCCTCCAGCCCCCTCAAAAAAAACAGTATGAAACCCTTCGACAGCAACTGGCCATTGCGGAAGCTGAAGTGCGCAGCCTCCGGCAGGATCCCTCCACCTATCATTTTTTTGAGGCTATGGCAGCGACGGTACCTAACCCTCCCTTTTCAGTAGAAAACCTGGGACAAATGATTCCCCTGCTCCAAAAAATACCCGCTTACTACGCGCAGGCGCGCCTCAACCTGAACGCACCTGACCCCGAGGGCTGTCGAAAGGCCATTGCCGCGCATCTCTCTGCCGTAGCCACGCTTCACGAAATCCTGCAACAAGCCGATACAGCCCCCCTGACCCAGGCACAAAAGCCGGCACTCCGCCGCTCCTGTGAAGAAGCCCTCCTGGCCGTCAAAGACTATATCGCATGGTGCAACAGCCAGGCCTTCGAAAAGCGCAACCCCGGGTAACGGGTTCTTTTTCCCTTACCGCGAATTCTCATTCTAATAAAATCATTTGCAATGTCCTACCTATCAGATTCTGAATTGATCATCACCCGTGAGGGCCGGATATATCACTTAGGCCTCCACCCCGACGAGATTGCGGATACCATCATCACGGTAGGCGACCCCGGTCGGGTAGCCCGTGTCTCCCGGCATTTCGACCACCTGGACACCCAGGTATCCAAAAGGGAATTTGTGACCCATACGGGGCGCATCGGGCAAAAGCGAATCACGGTCCTCTCTACCGGGATCGGCCCGGACAATATAGATATCGCAGTGAACGAACTCGACGCCCTGGCCAATTACGACTTCAGCACCCGTCTGCCCAAGGCGCAGCCCACCCGCTTGCGCCTGATTCGACTGGGTACTTGCGGGGCGATACAGGAGGATATAGCCCCCGGGCAGCAGGTGATTTCCCGCTTTGGCCTTGGGCTCGACAACCTCATGCGCTACTACGCCTACCAGAACTCTCCGCGCGAACGGGCACTGCTCGACGCCCTGGACGCTTTTCAGCAAACGCAGGTCGCCTTGCCCGTGCCCCCCTACGTCTTTGAAGGCAACCCCACCCTGTCCGAACTCCTGGGCAAAGACACCGAACAAGTCATTACGCTGACCAGTCCGGGCTTTTATGGCCCACAGGGGAGGCAACTCAGAGCCCCTGTGCGGCTGGCCGCCGCCGAAATGGATACCCTGCGGTATTTCCGCTACGAAGACTATCGCATCGCCAACTTTGAGATGGAGACCTCCGCCCTCTTCGGCCTGGCAAGGCTACTGGGCCACGAGGCCATTTCCTGTAACGTCGTGCTCGGCAACCGAATCAAAAAGACCTTCCTGTCTGACCCCTATGCCCACATAGACCAGATGATAGCAGCCCGGCTGGAACAGATTGTCGCGATGTAGGGAGGCCTATGGCGGGGCTTCGATGATTCTCCCGGGGTAGTGTAAAAAGCACCTTATGATTTTAGATGCGAGACCCTCTACCCTCCTCACACAAAGACTATACAACTTTCCATTTATTGCGTATCTTGTGCGCGGCTTTTTGTCTATGCCCTTCCATCCTCGCTAAGTACACCGTAACGGTACCCTTCATCGTATTTTTCCATACGAGAAAACTTTTTCAAATGAACAGGAAAAGGTACTTAGTAGCTCTGTCTGTCCTTGCGCTTGCACACGCCCTCAACGGCCAAACACACGATTTCGACAAGTATTTGCAGGAGCACCGCATCCAGCCCGTCGTGCTCAACGACCCCGAACGTTTTCTACCGCCGGGAACGGGTCTCCCCGCCGCGCCATCCTCCGGGCCGGAACGGCTGGAAAAAATCAAACTCCGGATGCCGGGAGCCAAAACGCCCCAGGAGTTCGAAGTCATCATCCGCGATGGGCTGGTTTTCCTGGCCGACGATATCGCCCTGATGACCGAAGAGGAACTGGAACTCAAAAAAATGGAGAAAGGAAGCGTCATCACCGCTTCTTTTGCGCGCTGGACCAACGGCAAAATCCCATACGTGCTCTCCCCTACTCACAGCAAATACGCGCAAATCCAGCAGGCCATAGCATACCTCAACGCGCGCACCAACCTGTGTATCGTACCGCGCAGTAACGAAGTGGGGTACATCGAATTCCTGGAATCCACCACCCAGCCCTGCTACTCTTTCGTAGGGAGGACGGGCGGGCGTCAGGTCGTCAACATCAACGATTGCGGAGTCGGGGGGGTGGTCCATGAACTCTGCCACGTCGCGGGCTTGTTCCACGAACATACCCGCAGCGACCGCGACACCTATGTCATCCTCTACCCGGAAAATATCCTCACCGGGTCTGCGGTCGATTTCGCCCGCATTGATTCCACCGCACTGGACTACGGGCCTTACGACTATGGCTCCATCATGCACTACGGCCCACTGAACCACTCCAAGAACGGCGAGCCGACCATGGAGGTGCGTATCCCACCGGGAACGCTGTCCACCGTAATCGGGCAGTTGGACAGCCTCAGCCCGGGCGATGTGGCAGCTATCCAGTACATGTATCCCGCCGAGGAGTGCCTGGCAAATCCCAACAACCCCTACATCGCCTTGAGCCAGGCTCTCTCCACCTCCCCTGCCTCCATCACCGTCGGCACCGCTTTTACCATTTCCATCAATGTCCTCAACCTGGGGAACGGGATGTTCAACGGGTGCTATTATGCGGGCATTTTTGACGCCAACAACACCCTGGTGCGCATGCTCGCCCCGGTACAGGAAAACAACAATCTCGTCCCGGGAGGGACTTATGTAAATGGTATGGTGTTTCAGGCTTCCGCGCTGTTCAACACGCCGGGGCAGTACTACATAGGCCTCTTTTACCGCAACAACTGCAGCGGGGAATACATCACGATGGGCAGCGAGCTCTTCCCCGCCTATGTGCCCTTCAACCTCGCCCAGGGCTCGGCCCTGTCGCTCACCGTTTCCCCAACGACCCTGAGCTACACCCAGGCCGGGGGCACACAAAGCGCTGCGATTTCCGCCAACGTGCCCTGGACGGTGTCCTCCTCCGCCTCCTGGGCAAGTGTCAGCGCCACCACCGGCACGGGCAACGGCACCCTCCAGATCACCTGTGCCGCCAACAGCAGCTACGACCCCCGAACGGCTACCATCACCATCTCTGGCAGCGGAGGGGTTGCCCCCCGTACCATCGCTATCACGCAGGTCGGCACCAAACCGCCGTTGGACGTAAGCCCCGCCCAACTCAACGTGACGGCCAATGCGGGTAGCGCTGTCCTCCAGGTCGCGGCAACCGCCGACTGGCAGGTCACGGAAAGCGCCAGTTGGATTAGCGTGTCGCCGCTCTCCGGAAACCTGGACGGAACCGTGACCATCACCTACCAACAAAATACCGCGTTCTCCCCCCGGGCCGCGCTGGTGTATTTCACCAGCCAGGCTGGCGCCTTCAAAAGCATCACCATTTCACAGGCCGGCGCGTCGCCAACCTTATCCGTATCGCCTTCTACCCCCACTTTTTCTCCTTCGGGTGGCACGACAGCGGTAGCGGTAGAAGCCAACGTCGCCTGGACGGTCAGCGAATCGCTCGACTGGCTGAGCGTCAGCGCTACTTCCGGCAGCGGGAACGGGAGTTTCAGCATCACCTGCCAGAGCAACCCGGATACCCTGTCGCGGACGGGCACCATCGTCGTAAGCGGGACCAATGTGTCGCCCGTCAACCTGCTCGTGACACAACTGGGCGTCGAAGTGTTTATCCGGGTCAGCCCCGCTACCCTCAACTTTTCCTCTAATGGGGCCGACACCTTGCTCACAGTGACCACCGCGCTCGCCTGGACGGCGGAAACTACCGCCGAATGGTTGACGGTAGACCCGGGAATCAACGACTTGTCGGTCTATTGCTACCCCAATTTCAATGCGCTCTCGCGCTCTGCGACCATCACCCTGCGCACGAGCGGTGGGCATATCGCCACCGTCAATGTATCCCAAGCCGCAGCGCTGCCGGTAGTGGATGTCTCCGAAGATACCATTGCGTTTAGAGGGAGCGGAGGGGTAAAAACTTTTGATATTGCTTCCAACACTAACTGGCGCGTGACCGAATTCGTCAGTTGGCTCACGGTGAGCCCTTTTTCGGGCCGCAACGATACGACTATCCGCGTGACCTGCCAGCCGCGTACCGGCACCTATTTCCGCACCGCCACCATCACCGTTTCGGCCACCGGGGCCCCCACCCAACGGATTCTCGTCACCCAGACCGGGGCACCGGATGCGTTGAGTGTATCCCCTACGGCATTGAACGTGAGCCCGGAAGCGGGCAACGCGGCGTTCAGCGTCAGTTCCAACATCAACTGGTTCGTATCCGAGGGAGCCGACTGGATCACGGTGAGCCCCGACAGCGGGGTGGATAACGGCACCGTCATCGTCTCCTACGCGCAAAATACCAGTACGAGCCCCCGCAGCACCAGCATTACGATTTCCGGGATCGGGGTACCCGAACAGGAAATCACCCTCACCCAATTAGGTGCCGCCCCCGTCCTGAGCGTCACCCCCGATTCGCTCTCCTTCAGCACCTCGGGGGGCAGCGCACAGGTTGCCATCTCTGCCAACGTAGCCTGGACACTCTCCGAATCCGCCGACTGGATCAGTCTGAACAAGAGTGTGGGTACCCAAAGCGATTCCGTCGTCATCACTTGCCTGCCGACCAGCTCCACTGCTGCGCGGGAAGCGAGTATCCTGCTCAGCAGTCCGGGGCTGAGCGAACGGCGTATCCGGGTCGCCCAGGCAGGAGTGCCGGCGGTGTTGTTCGTGCTGCCCGATTCCCTGTCCTTTGCAAGCACGGGGGGGGCTGCTAATATTTCCATCAGTTCCAATACCAACTGGTCCATCGCGGACAACGCCGCCTGGATCAGCGTGGACAGCAGCAACGGCAGCAACAACCGCATCGTGCAGGTGGTCTGTCTGCCCAACGATTCTACCGGTGCCCGGAGCGCCCTCCTCACGGTCAGTGCTGTCGGGGCACCCACCCGGACCCTGCGCATCGCGCAATCCGGCGCACTCCCTGTGCTCAGCGCGGCTCCGCTGGCCCTCAGCTATGCCGATACCGGAGGCGTGCGCACTTTTTCCATCAGCTCTAACAGCGCCTGGAGCCTGGCAGAATCCCTGAGCTGGCTCAGCGTGGCTCCGGCGAGCGGCTTTGGCAATGCCACGGTCACGGCAACGGCACTGTCCAATCCCGACACGCTGCCCCGTAGCGGCAGCGTAGCCCTCAGCAGCCCGGGACTGGCAACGGTGACCCTCAACGTAAACCAGTTTGGAAAAATACCTTCCCTGAGCATCGTGCCGGATTCCTTTGTATTCACCCCCTTTGCCGATACCGCTCTCCTGACCATCTTCTCCAACGTGAACTGGACCATCAGCGAATCCCTGACCTGGATCCGCGTGTCGGCACTGACGGGTACAAACAACGGCAGCGTCGCAATCATCGCTTCCCCCAATCCGGACACCATCCCCCGCCTGGGAACCATCACCGTGAGCGGTGCCGGAGTACCCAGCCGGACCCTCACCGTATGGCAGGCAGCGGCCCCCAGCCCGCCGCCCACTTTCTGGAATTTCATCCAAACTCCTGAAAACCATACTATTATATTGTCGGATTCGCTTTTGTCCAACATAGCGGGCAAGCCTTTGCAGCAGGGCGACTATGTCGGAATATTTTACGCCAGTCCCGACGGGGAACGCTGTGCGGGGAACGGTGCCTGGCAACAGGCCATCACCTCTTTCCCGGTATATGGCAATAACCCGGGCACCTCCGCGAAAGACGGGATGTCAGAAGGAGAAGAGTTCATAGTAAAAGTATGGCAGGGACAGGAAAAACGGGAACTGCTGGCACAGGCGAGCTATGCGGGCGTCAATGAGTTGATTAATGCTACCAGCAAATACACTGCCGATGGCATCAGCAAAATCACCGGGTTGCTGGCCTACGAAATAGAAAACCAGGATATCGCCCTCCTCACGGGCTGGAATACCATATCCTCCTATTTGCAACCCCAAAAGCCGCTGCTCGACTCCCTGTTCAAGCCCTATTCGTCCCTGCTGCGCATGGTCGAAGACGACAGCCTCCGCTTGTTCTCCTTCACCCCGGCAGAAAACAGCATCGGCACCTGGCAGGTGACCCGCGGATACCGGGTAGAAGCCCTTGGCAGCGGCACCCTGCGCATCAGGGGGATTGCCGTTGACCCGGCCAGCGTGGCGGTCCCCTTCCAGCCAGGATGGCAAACCATCCCTTACTTCGGGCGCAGACAGCAAAGCGCAAGCAGCGCCATGGCCTCTATCGTCGGGCAGGTGGATATCCTTAAAGACAATGCCGGCAAGGCCTATATCCCCAGCCTGGGTATCAACGCCTTGCAGTGGATGCTGCCGGGACAGGGCTACAAACTTCGGGCAAAGGCCCCTGGCACCCTGTACTATCCCCCGGCGTTCATGCAAAAATCGAACGCAGGGCAAGCTCGCCCGGAAGAGCCCACCGAAATATTCAGGCTCCCGGAACAGTACATCACCCCCTCTAACGCCACCCTGGCTTTCATCGCAGCGGAACTCGGCGAGTGCTTGGGCATAGGCGATGAAATCGGCGTCTTCAGTCCGGAAGGCAGGCTCGTCGGAGCAGCAAAATACCAGGGGCAAAACCTGGCCGTCCCCGTATGGGGCGATGACCCCTACGCGACAGGCCGGCAGGGCATGTTAAAGGGAGAACCCTACCAACTCAAGGTCTGGAAAAAATCCGAAGGGCGCATCTATGCCCTGAAACCGGTGTTTGTCCCGGGACAAGACACTTACCTCGAAGACGACCTGGTCCTTATCCACCAGGCCGAACTGGCCGACGCAAACGAAAAAGTTGTCCCGGAATTGCGCTTCCAAATAGCGCCCAACCCCGCCTCCGGGCAGGCTGCCCTGTGGTCGGACGCTCCTGTGCCCGGCCTCCTGCAAGTCCGCCTGATAGACCTGAACGGCAGGGTAATCCGCACCCGTCACCTTCCCAACGGGCTTCCCGCCGGAGTAGCCGAGATGCTCGATCTGTCCGGCTTACCCCAGGGAGTGTATCTGCTGCACGCGCAACACCAGCAAGAAAGCTGGACGGGTAGGATAGTTATTCTGGATTGATATACCTTTATAGGTAGGAACGGGAATGGGGCCCCGATTTTCGCCAGGCGAAAATCGAGTGCCCATCCCCCCGTTCTTATACAGGGTGCATACCATCAAAAAGAATACACAACGGCCATCAGCAGGCCGGAGCTTGCTTTGAGGGCATCTCCGGAAAGGCTGGTATACGCTCCGTCCTGTTTGGCAGAATCTATCCGGAACTCGGGGATGACGGTCAGGGATCCCAGGTGTATATTCCCTGAAACGGTGAGCGCCGAAATCCGGTTATCCTCCAGGCCGAGGATCAAGCCATAGGGGTCGTTGATCAACTCCCCGCGCAGGCCGAGGCTGAACACATCGCCAAAGGCATATTTCGCATAGAGGGCAGCCCCCGACCAGTTTGAAGAAGCAGCATCTACCGGTTTGACGTTCTTGATCGTGGCGTTCAAGCCCAGGGACAACGTCTCGCTCGCCTGGTATGCAGCCGTCACATCAAATTGATGCGCCGTCGTCTCGACGGTATTCTCCGTCTGGTCGGCTACGCGGCCGCCGATGTAATTCAGGTATGCAGACAATTGGTCTCCGGTATAAGAAAGCTGTGCACCGATGTGCTTGCCGCTCACCACGTCGATTTTTGTATCTGTGTCGTTGAACACGCCCAACATGGCGCCAAACTTATCGCTGAGCGCGAGGTTCGCCTTGAGGCCGGTATGGAAGAAGGGACCATAGGAAAACATGTACGAAGTGCTGTAGTTGACGTTCGTTTTGGAATCAATCACTTCGTACCCTACGTGTGTGCTGAAGTTACCCAGAGTAAAGGTCAGTTTATCGGTAGCTGCGTATTTCACATACAACTGTTTGATAAAGCTCAGTGCTGTGCCGGCATAGCCATTGGCGGCTTCCGCGCGCGGTCCAACTGCGATATCCGCTACAAAGCCTACTTTGCCTTCTTTGGCGAGTACCAGGTTGGCCATGCCCAGGGAAAATGAGTTGTTGTTGGGTGTAAAGCTCGTCGGGAAGACGGCCTTGTTGAAGCTGTGCTGGTAATAGGCATCTACGAAGCCCGAAAGCAGTAGGCCTGGTTTTTCGGGCTCGGCAGCGGGGCTGGCTGCTGCCGGGCTCGGTTCGGTTGCTGCCGCGGCGTCTTGCGCCCATGCGCTGCCGAGGGATGCAAAAAGAAAGAGGGCGGATACCGCAGAACGGAGTCGGGACCATTTCAACATAACTATACGAATTTGATGGATGATGGAAAAGAATATTTCGATTTTTAAAAAATAGAAGAACTTAATGCCGTTTTTAGGGCAAAAAATGGAAAAATCGAAACGGAGATCCTTTTCCGGGTTTCCCAAAAGTTGGTTGAAACGTCCCGGTTTTGTATGTTTGTATTGCCTAAGAAGATGGATTTCCGTTTTCTTAATTCCGCCCCCTGCCCTCGCGGGCAGGGGGCTCTCCTATTGGATGATAGGGAAGGACATGCACTTGTGAATGGTAGCGAGGAGGGGAAAAAGAGTCATTTTTTGTCCACACGAAGGCTTTTTGAGGGAGCATAGCTGGGCTATATGACCGAAAAAAGGCACAGTGTGGGCAAAAAAGGGCCTTTTTGACCCCTCGATGATCCCCTCACCACAAGTCTATTCAACAGACAGTGCCATCTGTTCAGAAGGAGAGTCGGAGTATGCCGACATTTCGTGTTCGCCGATATCCATGCCTTTGAGCTCCTCCTCTTCGCTGACGCGAATACCGATGGTCTTTTTCAGCGCATACATGATGGCGAAGGAGGCAACAAAGGAAAAGCCGCCGATAGCTGCTAAACCGCTCAATTGAATCAGCAACTGGTTCAGGCCTGCCTTGGCGCCAAACACGCCCACCGCAAGGGTTCCGAGTACGCCGCAGACGAGGTGTACGGACGTTGCGCCCACCGGATCATCTATCTTGCGGCGGTCGAAGAATACGACGGAGAAGGGCATGATGACCCCGGCGATCAACCCAATCAGGATTGCCTCATTGGGGTTCATCTGGTCAGCACCAGCGGTGATGCCCACCAGTCCGCCCAGGATGCCGTTCAGCATCATGGACAAGTCGTGGGATTTGAACAGGATATAGGAGGTGACAAAGGCTCCGATAGCGCCCGCCGCCGCCGCCAGGGAGGTCGTGACAAACACGAGGGAAACCGCCGAGGGATTGGCCGACAGCACCGAGCCCCCGTTGAAGCCAAACCAGCCGAACCAGAGCAGGAATACGCCGATCGTGGCCAGCGGCATGCTGTGCCCCGGGATAGGCTTGATGCCATGAGAAGTGTATTTCCCGCGCCGCGGTCCCAGCACCAGCACTGCCGCCAAAGCTGCGAAACCACCCGCAGCGTGTACCATCGTGGAGCCTGCAAAATCGTAGAACCCGGCTGCCTTCAGCCAGCCGCCTCCCCAGTTCCACATACCTGTGATGGGATAGCAAAAGGCTACGAAAAGCGCCGAGAAAAGGAGAAAGGACCCCAGCTTGATCCGCTCTGCCACCGCACCCGATACGATGGTGGCACAAGTAGCGGCAAACATACCCTGGAAGATGAAGTCTGTCCAGTAGGTATAGTTGCCCCCGGCATACTCGATGGGGTCCCCTTCCGGTAGGTGCAGCCCAAAGCCGCTGAACCCAAAAAAGCCACCGGCGTAATCCGCGCCGGGGTACATCAGGTTGAAACCGACTACTGCGTAGGTCAGCAGACCAATCGCTACGATAATCGTATTTTTAAATAAAATATTCACAACGTTCTTTTTCTGGACAAAGCCGGCCTCCAGAGTGGCGAAGCCCAGGTGCATGATAAAAACCAACACAGTGGATATCAAAATCCAAAGGTTATTCGTGGTAAAAATTGCTTCGTTCATCGCATTTGGAAGTTATACATTATAAAAATAGAGGTTCACCCTACAGGATGCTATATCGCCTCTGAACCCATCTCAGAGGTGCGGATGCGCACGACCTGCTCTACGTCGAGTACTACAATCTTGCCGTCGCCCACCTCACCCGTGCGCCCGGCACCGACGATGGCGTTGATGATCGGCTCCACCATTTCCGGCGTTGCCAGGATGTCTATCTGCAAACGGGCGATATAATCGGAATCATAGACGCTGCCGCGATACACCATCTTTTCCCGCTTCTGCAGGCCGTACCCCTTTACTTCCTGCAGGGTAAAGAAGTTGACGCCAATGTGCGCCAACGCATCCCGGATTTTTTCGAACCGGGACAACCGTACAATTGCTTCGATTTTTTTCATGTCCTACTTTTTTTGCGTTAAGACAACCGATTAGTGCCGACAAACCATCTCCGCCCCGTACACTGTGCGCACAAGTGCCCCCGGAAAACCGGATGGTATTGGAAACAAAGATGATTTATTGGAACAGGCCCTACGGGTTGATAAGACAAAAGTACCCTGCCCAATCACGCCCACCAAAGCAGGTTTTTTTTAGCCTGTGATGGCCAAACTCCATTATTTTTTTACAAAACACTTATTTTGAGTATTTTGTAATTTTTGTTTTGTTGCTGTCAGGTGTAAAAAAAAAGCTCCTTTCAGTAGACTTGTTGCGAGGCGTCCCCGATAGGCAAAAGAAGCCGTTTTGCCTGTTGAGGATTCCCCCCGCGCCCAGTCTTCCCATTTTTGCAGTTTTCTTGGCAATTTTTGCAGTTTTCTTTAGAATAGGTGACCTACCTTTGTCAGCTACATTTTTATGTAAAAGCGGCCTTATTTGTACAAAAAATTACCCGGACGACATGATGCCATCGCTGCGCAGGCTAAAACCTTTCTACCTGGTCTTATGGCTTCTGACCAATCCAGGCCCCGGGTATCTACATGCGCAACCTGTGCAGCAAAGCGGACCGCTCGATTTGTTCCGCTACCAATGGAACAAGAAGGACGGGCTTCCCGACTGGAACATCACTGCCTACCATCAGGACGAGAATGGCCTCATGTGGATGGCCTCCAACGCCGGGCTGTTCACCTTCGACGGACATGCCTTCCGCCCCGTCCGCTCGGTCAACGCCAGCCCGGACGCCGGGAAAATCGTACGCATCACCCAGGACCTGCACGGCCATATCTGGCTCGTCAAGCTCCAGAACAACCGGGTCTACGTGGACCTGCTCGATCCGCGTAACGAAGCCATCACGCCCCTGCACCACTTCCTGAACGAAAAGGAACCCATCTCCATCCCGCTGCTGTCCCAGGGCCTGCTGCTCCACCAAAACAACGGAACCATCTGGATCGGCAATAAACAAGAGGGATACCGCTACGACGGCACCTGGAAAAAGGTCTTCCAGGCTGCTCGACTCAAAGACGCGGTGGGCTCCTGGCAGCCCGCACCCACCGACCAGGTGTGGCAACAAGTCTATAATAAAAGCCTGACGCTGCGCGACAGCACCTATGCCATTCTCGACAGCATACCCTTCGAGAACAGAATCAGTAAGGCTTCGTGGTATGACCAGCTCCTGAATTGCTGGATCGCCTTTGCCGTTGCTCCCGAACTAAATAAAGTCGCTTACTACAGCCGCTTCTCCGCCGTGAATGGCCGCATACGCGAGACCCGCTTCCGCACCCTCCCGAAAAATATCTTCCCCCTTATTGATATCATCCCCTCTACCGAGTTGAACCGTTTTTTCTCCCGGGGATATATGGCCTGGAACGAACAGGACAGCATCCTGCTGCAACCCATGGGCCACCCCTTTGTCTACAACCTCAACACCCATGTCCCGGACGTAAAAAACACCAATATGTTTTACGTGGACCGCAGCCGGGCCATCTGGTTCAGCACCCCGAGCGGACTGTCGCGGGTGGTTTTCAAACCCCGCCCTCCCTTTCAGGTCTTTCTGCGCGAAAATACCCCTACCTATTCTATACGCGGCATCGCCCGGGCCAACGGCAAGCTCTATGCCAATACCTACGGCGGCGCCCGGATCATAGAGCCCTCCAGCGGGCAAAGCAGCCCTTTTGTCTATCCGGCCAACAACGTAGGCACCGCCCTTCTGGAAGAAGAGGGCAGTTTCTGGATAGGCGGCCATTGGCAGCCCATCCAGCACCTCAGCACCCGGGAACTCAAAAACTATCTTCCTCCGGGCCAAAACAACTTCAACCAGGTGTACATGTTCCTGCGCAGCCCCTCAAACGGCATGCTCGCCGGGTCGGACCAGGGGCTGTACCTCATCCGGGACTCCTCTGCGACGGCTCATCTGACCGGGCTGAAAGGGGTGGAGGTATATTGCCTGTACCCCGAGCAGAAAGAACTTTGGGTGGGTACTAACCAGGGGCTAT
>CAZSMU010000101.1:0-13789 GCA_964607915.1 uncultured Haliscomenobacter sp. | reverse complement strand
CTTTCGTCCTCGTATTCCTTATCCCCCCTCACGTCGCCCATCTGAAAAGTACCGCCGGGGATCAGGCCCATCGCTGGCCGGGGGACGGGGGCCCTCTCGGCCTGCAGGCGCACCTCGGCGAGGGTGCCGTTTTCAGAGGGGCGCAGGGCGATGCTGCGGGGGGCATAGCCCTCTTTTTCGAAGCGCAAGGTATATTCGGGCGCTTTGAGGTCGCCGGGCAGCTCCAGGGAGTAGGCGCCCCGGCTATCGGTGCTGGCCGCGGCGTTGCGGACGGTAGCCCGCACCCCGGCCAGAGGCTGGCCGGTGGCGCTGTCGCGCACCGTGCCTTTGAGCACGAGGACAGGGGGGCTGCCTTCCGGGCGCAGCACCACCGGTCGCAGGCGCACGGGATCCTGATCGGCGTCCTGCACCGCAGGCCGCAGTTGGGCCTCCTCGTAGCCCGCTTTGCGCAGGGTGAGCAGGAGCTCTTCCGGGCGCTTGTCGCCCGGAAGTTCGAACTCGAAGATGCCCTGGCCGTCGGTCGTCAGGTCGGCGCGCAGGCCCTCCCCGCGCACGAGCACCCCGGCGATGCCGGTCCCGGGCGTCCCCTCGCGGATTGCGCTGCCGCGGTAGCGCACCGGGGGGCAGTCCCCACCGGTACAGCGGCCCCTGGCGTCAATTGAAAAGCTGCGGGTACCCAGGCGCACCGCTGCGGTACCGCCGGTGCTGAAGTCGCCTGCAGCGTCGAACTCCAAGTCTATGCTTTCGCGGCCCGCTCTGTCTATGAAGCCCCATTTCCCCTTGCGCTGCACCGCTGCCCATCCGTTGCGGAAGTCGCGGGCCCCCGCGTAGGTCAGGCGGGTGAGCACTGTGCCGTCCGCCCGAATAAAGCGGAAGCTGCCCTGGGTCTTGGTGCGGGCGATCCCTTCGGGGCTGAAAGCCCAGGCCGAGTCGTATTGAGGGGCGATGATTTCGACGCCCCGTTCGTTCTCGTAGCCCCACAAGCGCTTTTGGGGGTCTTCGAAGGGCCGCAGGCGGGTGAAGCATTGCAGGGTACCGCCCTGTCGGTCCACGAAGCACTGTTGGCGCCCGAGGGTCACGAGGGCCTGTCCGTTCGAGTAGGAGGCGGCAAAATCATAGGGCAGGCGGGGGCCCGTCCAGAGCGGGGTGCCGAGGCTGTCGAGGAAGCCATAGCGCGCGTCCCGCCGCACCCGCACGCGGCCTTCGCGCAGCGTATCCACGAAGTCATACTCCAGGAGCTGGGCCAGGTTGGGCACGTTGCGGCGCAGGAAGGAAGCCTCGAGTGCGTTGCGCAGCTCTTCTGCTTCCCGGCGCCGGCCCAGGGCCAGCAACACCAGCCCCCGCAGGTGCCGGTAGTCGTTGGCGATGGCGGGAGGGAGGGAATCGCCGGGCAGCGGGGTGTCGAGCAGGGAGAGGGCCCTGTCCTGTTCCCGGGCGCGATAGGCTTCGAGGGCTTCGTTCCACTGGATTTTGCGCAGGCGCAGGAAGAACGCGTCGAGCGCTGCCCGGTCTGAAAAACGCTCATTTATGTCGCGGGCGCGTTCCGTGGCGGTGGAGGCAGCGTCGCGCTGGAGCAGGCCTGCGATTTCCAGCGTATAGAAGTCCAGGCTATCGCTTGCCGAGGCGAGGCAGCAATAGGCGTCTTTGCCGGGCAGGCGGTTCAAGCTGCCCGGGCAGGGGTCGGGCAGCAGGCGCCCCAGGCCCCACACGCACAGGGCCAGGCCGGCGGCAAACAGCAGGGGGATGCGGGGCTTGAGGCCCAGCACCCGCCGCCCCTCCGGGAAGAGGAAGTCGCGCAGGCGCTGCGGCAGGGGGAAGTCCAGCAAGCGGTTGAAGTGGCGGTCCAGCTCCACGACCGAGACCTGGTCGCCCCGGATGCCCTGGGCGTGCAGCTCCCGGTATTGGCGCAGCCAGTGCTGTTTTTCCTGCGGCATGCGGGCCAGCATCAGGTGGTGGATGGCCAGGTGCAGGCGGTGTTCATCGAAGGCGTAGCTTCTCGGGTTGTCGGGCACGTTTTCTTCCAGTACGCGCAGGATGGCGCCCCGTGCGCGGCGGCGCTCATCCTCGCTCAGGACCTGGGGCTCCAGCAACTGGCTCCGCACCCCGTTGGGCATAATCCCGTTCCGGAACCAGGGGAGGCGCGCCAGGGCGGCGATATTTTCGAAGGTCGGCAACGGCGGGGAGCCCGCGTCAGAAAGCGCATCGCCGAGGCACAGGGTGAGGTCCCAGTGCAGCTCCGGGTACAGGGCGCAGGCGGCGACCCAGCGCAGCAGCTCCGGCGAGAGGTGTTCGCCGAGGGAAGCGACCACCCGTTCGCTATCCACCGAGACGGGTTTGTCGGCGGCACCCAACTCGTATTTCCAGTCGCGCAGGCTGGGCGTGGGCAGCTTCTCGAAGTAGCGCACGGCCTGGGCAATCCCCTCCGTACTGGAGGGCAGCACGGAGAAAAGACCGGCCAGGGTAGCTTCCCGATAGTTCCAGTCGGCCATGGGCGCGGGGCTGAGCAAGGCGCGGCGGTCCCAGTCGGCCAACTGCCCGGTCCAGCCCTCCAGTTCGCCGGTGAGGGCGCTGATGAAGCCGTAGCCATTGCTCAGCACGAGCAGCCGGGCATCGCGGTGCAGGTGCCTGAGGCGGTCCAGGGCTATCCCCTCCGGGTAGCGTTCGTTCCAGCACCAGAGCGGGACACTGTCGAAAAAGAAGCGCGTCGCGTGTACCTCCTGCCGGAGCAGGTGTTGGAACACATACTCAAAAAGCTGGGACTGGTGGTTTTGCTCCCGGTTTTTATCAATCAGGAGCAGATACTCCACCGGCCGCGTATAGGCGTCGAAGCGGAGGTCCAGAAGCCCCCCCTGCCGGATGGAGGCAGCGACGCTGCGCGGCAGGTTGAGCCGCCGGCGCTCGCTCTCCTCCCGCCCCCGCAAGCGGCTGACGGCCGCCATGAATTCCCGCCTTACGACAACGCCGCTGTGGCGGTTTATCTTGATGGGCAGGTGGTACGGGGGTTCATCGCCTTTCTCCTGCCGCGCGGCATAGCGCCGCCGGGCCTGCTGCCACAAGAAGAAGCCCAGCGCCAGCACCAGCAGCAACGTATAGAAAAGGGAGAGGAACAAGCCCTTGTACCGGCTCAGCCAGTACCAGAAATCCTGCCGTACCTCGGGCAAACGGGGCATATTGACCGCATATCGGCCAAGGGCAGGCCGTGCAGAGGCCGTATCGGCCTGCGCCGGCCCGACCAGCGTCTCCTTCCGGGGGGAAGCCTCCGGAACAGGACGTGGTTCTGCGACCGGGGTGTCCCGGGGAGGCTCGACGGGGAGAGTGTCTTTTTTGCCCTCCCGACCAGTTGGCCCGGGACGTCCGGGCACGGGACGCGGCACCAGCCAGTACACCCCGATGCTGAGCAGTATGGCGAAGAAGGCGGTCCAGGCAAAGTATCTCCGGCGACTGGGTTTGCGGCCGGGCCTGTCTCCTCTCCGGGTTTCTTTGCCGCCCATCGAAGGAGAGTGGTCCTCTGTGACGCCCAGCAGGGCCGCGTATTTAGGGAAAACGAGCCGGAATTTTTCCTGTTCTGCGGGGCTGTGCGCGATGAGGGGGCAGAGAAAATCACATGCGACCCCGCCCTCCAGCGGATGGGGCAGCTTTTTCCATACAGCCGCCACCCGGAGGCAGGTATCCACCCCGACATCGAAGCCCTCGCCTTCGAGGGCTTTCAAGAAGTTCCATATAGGTTCGTACGTATGGATAGGGCAAAAGGGTTAAAAGGTGTCCTGAACCATTTTCAAATCTTCGCGGTCCTTGACCAGGATGCCGTAGGTGCTGTGCCAGGTCCCCTTCTCTGCCGGCAGAGGGGCGTCTATGGCCTCTACATGGATGTGCCCGGCGCTGTGCAGTTGCTCCAGTACGGCGGTCCATTGCAGCAGCTCGGCGGTAGAGGGCTTTTTGCGCGTGCAAAGGTCCCGGATTTTGTGAAAGTGCCGCAGGACCGCCTCGTACTGTTCGCGTTTAAAGTACACCAGCTTTTCATGGAGGATTTTCATCAGCATCTCGTCGGAGGGGAAGGCGATGTTAAAGAACACACAGCGGCGCAGGAAAGCGTCCGGCAGGTTTTTTTCAGAGTTGGAGGTCAGCACGACGACAGGTCGGTGGGCGGCGGCGGCGCGCACCCTTTTATCGCCCGTCAAGCCCAGTTCGGGCACTTCGAAGGATAGCTGGTCCATCACATCCAACAGGTCGTTGGGAAAATCCCGGGGGGCCTTGTCTATTTCGTCTATCAGCACCACGCAGCGCTTTCCGGAGCGGATGGCTTCCCCCAGGGCCTGGTAGCGGATGAATTTTTCCTCGACCTCGGCCTCGCCGATTTCGACGTCCTTGTTCTGCACGTAGCGGAAGTGCTGCAAGGCATCATAGCGATAGAACAGATCCTGGGCGGTGGATGTAGTTTTGGTATTGAACACATAAAAGTGGGCGGGTTCGCCGTCTGTGCTGAAGTGGGCGGCTACGTGGCGGGCCAGTTCCGTTTTGCCCGTTCCCGGCTCCCCGGTCAGCAGCAGGGGCTGCCCGAGGTAGAGCGCCAGGTCCACGGCGCGTTGGAGGGCGGGGGAGATGATGTATGTATGTTCCGACTTCAGGCGCCGGAGGAGGGTATCGTCGTAATCGGGGATACCCTTGCTCTTGTGTTCGGTGTAATAGTTCATATCCATAGATTTATCGTACGGGGGCGGGCGTTCAAATCCCGCGTTTTTTGTTTCGGTATGCTTCGACAATCTGCTTGAGCTCGAGTTCTATGTGGGACATATCCCACTTTGCTTCCTCGCTTTTGGGGAGTTTTTCGATCAGTTTGCCCACCAACTCCTTGCGCAACACCTGGTTTGATTCGAATTGCCGGTACCAGTCGTCGAGATCATTTTTGTCCACCTTCGTCAGTTCAGGCAACACGGTCACCGGGGTTAGGGGCGGCTTGGCGGAGGGGAAGGATTTCCGCAGCGCAGCATGCAGGTCCTCCGATGGGTTTTTAGCCGATTTCGACTTGCCAAAAAACTTCGACAGAAACCCCTGTCCGGGGTTTTCTTCTTTTTGCAGGGGTTCGAGGATAAAAAAGAACACAAACACCCGGTCTTGAGCACCGTTGGCGGGCAGGTAGAGAAACTCGCCTGTTGCCCAGTGCAGGAGGGGCTCTGCCAGGCTCGCCCATGCCGGGGCGTCGAAGCGAATCAAAAACGCGTGGGGGATGTACCGGATCGCACCGCTGAGCTTCGTGGTGCCGGACTGGATTTGCGCTGCGAACTCTTTCAGAGAGCCCATCCGGGGCGGCATACCCATTTTCCGGATGACCGCCCTACGGAAGCTCCCCTGGCTGTCCTCTATGGATGCTATACCGTCCAGGTCCACTGTTTCGACGGCGATATCATCGAAGCCCTGGGGTTTGACCTCTCCCGGCCGGAGGTCTGAAAGAGTGAGCATCAAGCGTTTGACCAAACTTTCCGACTGGCCGTAGGGTTTTTCCAGCAAGAGGAAGGATACTACTCTGCAGCCTTTTTGATCCGCCTCGTCGAAGTCCTGCTCAAATTCGCGGAGCACTTTTTTTCGGTCGCAGCTCACGGCCGCCATATCGCTGCCCAAGTCCACCTTCGCCCTTGATCTCGGCAGGACGAATTCCGGCGGGGACTCCGTTTTATGATGAATGCCCCACAGCGGTGTATTGGCGGGCCCCTCTTCCTGGAAGATTCCACGGGTGACCTGGCCGATATCTTTTCTCAAGGTGGAGTCCCCCAGGGCAAGGTTGAACGCTGTTCCGACGGGGCTGCCGCGCTCCAGTTCGCGGTACAGGGCGACAGAAAAATTGCGGGCGACGCTATCCCCGACCGGGGCGCTGGAAGAAACAATGACCAGGTTGGGGTTGGCGATATGCTCCTGCAGTTCCCGGACCATGCCGTAGGTGGAACAGCCGTTCAGGAACACCATCTTCAAATTAGGGCATTGGCCGAGCAGTTGCGCGAGGCCCTGCGAACGCGCCGCTTCATCGTGGAGCTGTACCCGGTCCAACCCGGCATGGCCACTGAAATGGAACAGCAGCAGGTCTTCTTTGTACATCCCAATCATATCCGTCAGTTGCCCATGAGCGGTGACCGGGCTCATCACGAGGAGGTAATCCTCCTTCTTCCCGCGCAGGCCGAGGATTTCCTGTAACTTGGCGAACTCGACGTCCAGTTCTGACAAGTGCTCTGTTTGGCTGTTGGAGCGGACAAAAAGCAGGGTTTCTTTCATGCAGGAATTGGGTTTTGGCCGTACGACGCGTGAGCGTAGGACAAGATAAGGCAGGGATGCCGTATGTGCAAGCATCCCCAAAAAAAAGAGGAACAGCGCGTAGCGGTCTGTTCCTCAAAATGGTATATAGATAACCTCTGTCCAAAAAGAGAGGAAAGGCCGCGCGGGGCCTCTCGTCTGTATAAGCTAAGCGTTTGCTTTTCTGTGGTCTTCCAGGAACTTGGCCAGGCCGATGTCCGTCAGGGGGTGGTTGAGCATACCGAGGATGGCCGGCAGCGGGCAAGTGACGACGTCGGCACCGGCTTTGGCGGCTTCTACGATGTGCAGGGAGCTGCGGATGGACGCGGCCAGAATCTCCGTATCATATCCCTGAATGGCGTATATTTCCGCGATTTCCCGAATCAGTCCCATCCCGTTCCAGTTGATATCGTCCACGCGGCCGATGAAGGGCGACAGGTAGGAGGCGCCGGCTTTCGCGGCCAGGATGGCTTGGGCGGCGGAGAACACCAGCGTACAGTTGGTGCGAATCCCGCGCTCGGCGAAATGGCTGATTGCCTTGATGCCGTCGCGCGTCATGGGTACTTTTACCACGATGTTGGGGGCGATGCCGGCGAGACTGCGGCCCTCGGCCACCATACCGTCGAAGTCGGTGGCGATCACCTCTGCGCTCACATCTCCGTCCACCAGTTCACAGATGTACTTGTAGTGGTTTCGGATATTTTGTTCGCCGGATATGCCCTCTTTGGCCATCAAGGAAGGATTCGTTGTCACACCATCCAGTATCCCCAGGTCTTTTGCTTCCTGAATGTGGGCCAGGTTGGCCGTATCTATGAAGAATTTCATGTATGCGTAAAAATTTCGCATAAATGTACTGAAATCCCCGTGAAAATCCCGGTTTCGGGGCCTCAAATATTTTTGGTGGAATTCCGGTCGCTCAATATCTCCTTGAGTTCCTTGAGGAAAGCGTATTGGTGGGGCAGTACTTTTTTGAGAGCTTCCTTGAACGCGAAGAAGCTGCCTTTTTCCATTTCCCTGATTTTTTCCATGATTTGGAGGGCATCTTCATAGAGCATGGACTTGAGGGAGGGGATTTCGTGCCAGTCTGCTTCTACGGCCCACCCTTTTTCGACGGAGCCGTTTTCCTGTTCTACCGGGTCCAGTTCGATGAGCTTATCGGCTTCCATGAGCAGGGGGGTAGGCGGGTGTTCCGTACCGGGCTGGGTGGGCAGAGTCCACGCGTTTTCATCTGTGGGGTCGAGGAGGAACACTTCCAGGCCTTTTTCCCGAAAGCGGTAGATGATCAGGTGTATGCGTTTGGACAGGTCCTCCATGGCAGAATTAGGTGTATTAGCTACGAGATGGGTTCACGGCCTGTACCATTTCGAAGATGGCCAGGGCCAGGACGATTGCTTCTTCTTCCGGCGCCAGGTCGTTTTTCACCCATTCAAAAACCCTTTTGCTGAGGGAATCTTTGGCATTTGGGCTCAGACGGGTCATTTTGCCGACCTCTTTGCCCTGTATCAGAAGTTCTGCGCCTTCTTGGCGATTTTTTTTCAGTTGGGCGATTGGCTTTTTGGTGCGGGCACTGTTCAAGATACCCGAGTCGGGGTGGTAGGCTCCGAGCGCCTGCTCATCCACTACGATTTGGACTTCCCCGCGGTGTATCCAGAAGAAGAACTCATGTTGGGTCGTTTTGGCAAAGAGAAGCGCATCCTGTTTATTGGACAGATAGACGCGGTAGTAGTACGCAACAGCAGGCTCTTCGAAGATGTTCGTGAAGATAGCCTGTACGTTGCGCACCATCCATTTCTTGTCTTTTTTCTGCACTTCGCGCAGGGATATCAGCTCCAGGTCTTCCTTTTTGACCGGGGCTAGTTCGCCGGCCACTTTGAGCACTTCCTCGCGGATGAGCTGCAGGTCGGCCTGGATTTTGCGGTGGCCCGGTTTGAAGTTGGGAGCAGACTGGAAGAACAGGTAGAAGCCGGTACTTGCCATGATGATTGCCGAGAGCGCCAATATTCCCATAGTGGTGTGTGAGTCCTTTTAGTTGCGGTGACGAAGCCCTTGGGGGCGTGTGTTCGGGATTTTCGGCGGACACAAAAACGGTATATTTTTGCCTCTGTGCGAAATTCCCGGACACACACTCAGCCTAAGTAGGACTTCAGGGCATTTCGGTTATACGCTTTTCGCAGGCGGCGGATGGCGCGTTCCTTGATTTGGCGCACGCGTTCCCGCGTAAGGCTGTACATCTCCCCGATTTCTTCGAGCGTCAGCGGTTTCTGGCCATCGAGGCCGAAGTAGGCGGACAGCACCTCCACCTCCCGGGTAGAGAGGATGGAAAGGCCCTGGCGTACTTCCTCTTTGAGAGAATCCTCCATCATCTGGGCGTCCGGGATCATGGCTTCCGAGCCGGTGATGACGTCGAGCATGGTAGAGTCCCCTTCTTCCCCGCTCAGGGGCGCGTCCACGGATATATGGCGGGCGCTGCCTTTGAGCATATTATTGACTTCTTTGACGCTCATCTCGAGGATTTCCGCAAGTTCTTCCGTAGTGGGTTCCCGTTCGAACTTTTGGATAAAAGAGAGATAAGCCTCGTTCACCTTGTTATAGGAGCCCACTTTGTTGAGCGGGAGGCGGACGATGCGCGAATACTCTACGATAGCCTGCAAGATGGACTGGCGGATCCACCAGACGGCATAGGAGATGAACTTGAACCCTTTGGTTTCATCGAAACGGCGGGCGGCTTTCATCAAGCCCACATTGCCCTCGTTGATCAGGTCGCTCAGCGACAGACCCTGGTTTTGGTACTGTTTAGCAACGGACACCACGAAGCGCAGGTTTGATTTAGTCAGTTTCTCCAATGCATCCTGGTCCCCCTGGCGGATCCGCCGGGCCAGTTCAGCTTCCTCATCGGCAGAGAGCATTGGAATTTTCCCGATATCGTTCAGGTACTTATCCAACGCGAGGCTCTCCCGTGCGGTAATTTTATTCGTAATCTTTAATTGGCGCATAAGGGTGTTTTTCTACGGAAAACGTTTCATACGCAATTAAATACGCTTTTTATCGCAAAATAGTTTCAGAATCCGGATTTTCTTAGTCCCGACGGTCGCGGCGGTCGCGGTTGTTGCCTCCGTCGCGGCGGTCGCGATCGCGGTCGCGGTCGCGGCGCTCACCGCCTCCATTGCCCGAAGGACCTTTGTCGCCCCCCGATTTAGGCGGGGCGGGCTGCAGGGCTTTCATGGAAACACGCATCTTTCCGGTTTTCTTGTCCACCTCGATCAGTTTCACTTCGACTTCATCGCCTTCCTTGAGGTAATCCTCCACGTTTTCCACGCGGGAGTGGGAGATTTCCGAGACGTGGAGCAGGCCGCTTTTGCCGCTGAAGTCCACGAAAGCGCCATACGGCATTACCGACTTCACGACAGCGCGATAGACGTCGCCCTCTTCCGGGGTGAAGGTGATGCGGCGGATGCGGGCCAGCGCGGCGTCAATGGCCGTCTTGTCGGGGCTGGCGATGTTGACCACGCCCTTGTCGCCCACTTCCGTGATGTTGATGATCGTACCGGTCTCGGCCTGGATTTCCTGGATGACCTTGCCGCCCGGGCCGATGACGGCGCCGATATAGCTTTTGTCAATGAGGATTTCGACGATGCGCGGGGCGTGCGGCTTGTAGTCTTCGCGGGGCGCAGGCATCGTTTCGGCCATTTTTTCGAGGATGTGCAGGCGACCGCGGCGGGCCTGGTCGAGTGCTTTTCCCATCAGTTCGTAGGAGAGGCCGTCTATCTTGATATCCATCTGGCAGCCGGTGATTCCTTTGCTCGTACCGGTCACTTTGAAGTCCATATCGCCGAGTGCGTCCTCGTCGCCGAGGATATCGCTCAGGACAGCCGTGCGCTGCCCGTCGCTGATCAGGCCCATGGCGATTCCGGAGACGGGGGATTTGATCTGGACGCCGCCGTCCATCAGGGCCAGAGAGCCCGCACAGACCGTTGCCATGGATGAAGAGCCATTCGACTCCAGGATGTCGGAGACGAGGCGCACCGTGTAGGGCAGCCCTTCCGGAAGCACTTTGCGCAGGGAGCGCGCGGCGAGGTTGGCGTGACCGACCTCCCGGCGTCCGGGGGCGCGCTGTGGCTTCACTTCGCCTACGGAATAGCCGGGGAAGTTGTAGTGCAGGAGGAACTTCTCATAGGTCAGTTGCTGGGCGTTGTCGAGCATTGCCTCGTCGAGCTTGGTACCCAGGGTGAGGGAGGTCAGCGACTGCGTCTCGCCGCGGGTAAAAATCGCCGAGCCGTGCGGGGAAGGGAGGTAGTCCACTTCGCACCAGATGGGGCGGATATCCTCCAGGCCGCGCCCGTCGAGGCGTACATGTTCCGAGAGGACCATATCGCGGATCACCTTCTTTTTGAGGGAATCGAAGATATCCGACAGGAGTCGTCCCTTTGCGGCCATATATTCCTCCCCTTTCTCGGCGAGGATGGTTTCCTTGACCATCTTTTTGATGGCGTCGAACTCCGCTTTGCGGACCTGCTTGTCGAGACCGCCGCGCGATACTGCATAGATCTTGTCTTTGGCCAGTTCGGCTACGCGCGCGGAGAGCTCTTCATCGGCGGGCAGCTCGGGAGCCGGGCGCTTCACAGCGGCCTTTTCCCCTACCTTGGCGGCCAGGTCGAGCTGGGCCCTGATTTGGGTTTTGATGGCCTCGTGAGCCACCTGGATAGCGGCCAGCATATCCGATTCCGAGCACTCGTTGGCTTCCCCTTCGACCATGATGATGTTTTCCTCCGTGGCCGCGACGATGAAGTCGAGGTCGGCGGTCGCCAGTACCGATTTATTGGGATTGACGCGGTACTCCCCGTCTATCCGGGCCACGCGCACTTCGGAGATGGGGCCCTGGAAGGGGATATTGGATACAGAGAGCGCGGCAGATGCTGCCAGGGCGGCAAACGCATCGGGCAGCACGTCTTTTTCTGCAGAGATCAGATTGAGAATAATCTGGGTATCGTTCATATACCCGTCCGGGAACAGAGGCCGGATGGCGCGGTCCACGAGGCGGGAGATCAGCACCTCATAATCGGAGAGCTTGGTCTCGCGGCGGAAAAAGTTGCCGGGAATCCTCCCCGCTGCAGCAAATTTTTCCTGATAGTCCACGGAGAGCGGGAAGAAGTCCTGACCTTCACGGATGTCCTTTGAGGAAACGACGGTGGCAAAGATCATGGTCTTCCCCACGCGCACCACGACGGAACCATCGGCCTGAGCGGCCAGTTTGCCGGTTTCAATAATCACCTCCCGCCCGTCAGGAAGGTGGAAGGACGTAGTAATTGGAATCTGTTGTCCCATAAAAAAAATCGCTTTTAAAATTTATTAACCTCTTGATATTCCAAAGTTTGAAAGGAGGGAAAGCCGGTGTGCCGGATGGCTGGCACGGGAAAGGCCCGGTTGCAGGGCCGAAGGGAACGGGATCAACGGCGCAGGGTCGAGAAGTGGACCCAAACCGAAAAAACCTAATTGAGGCCATCTCATAAGCAGTCACTCCTTCCCGAAGCATCGGGAAAGAGGTGCAGTGCTTATGGGACAGCCCCAACCGAGTGTGAATTTTCCTGCGGAAAGTATGTATCGCGGATTATTTACGGATACCGAGGCGCTCGATCAGCTCGCGGTACTTCATAATATCCTTATGGGCGAGATACTTCAACAAGCGCTTTCTCTTGCCGACCAGCATCAGCAACGTGCGGCGGCAGGCATGGTCCTTGCGGTTTTGCTGCAGGTGCTCCGACAATTTCTGGATGCGATACGTAAACAGAGCGACCTGTCCCTCCGTCGAGCCGGTGTTCACTTCCGAACCCCCGTGCTCTTTGAAAATTTCCTGGACTTTTTCCTTCGTCAGATAATTACTCATAATGTTCTTTGAACCGTTAGTGATGTTACAATCAGTTACAGCGGGTGCAAAGGTACATCTTTTTAAGGAAAAAGAAAAAATAATATGCTTTCTCTGGATTAGGGGTGTAAAAAGCCCCTCGATGATTCCCCTTGCAACAAGTCTGTTATTCTGAACGCGCATCGAAAATTGATTTTCGATGCGCGTTCAGAAACATCGTTTTCCTGCCGAAGGCGAAAGAAGGGTTTTGCCCAACCTACTGCTTGAACTTCCGGAACGCCTCTGTCAGCCGGGGTACGACCTCAAACAAATCGCCTACGACGCCGTAGTCGGCTGCTTTGAAGAAGGGGGCTTCGGGGTCTTTGTTGATTACGACAATCGTCTTGGAGTGGTTGACACCCGCCAGGTGCTGAATCGCCCCGGAGATGCCGATGGCGATGTAGAGATTGGGGCGTATGGCGATGCCCGTCTGCCCAACGTGCTCGTGGTGAGGCCTCCAGCCTACATCGGCCACAGGGCGGGAGCAGGCGGTGGTAGCCCCGAGCTCCTCAGCCGGTTCTTCTACGATGCCCCAGTTTTCGGGGCCTTTGAGGCCGCGGCCGGCCGACACGACGAGCTCGGCTTCCGGGAGCGGCACCTTCCCCTCCACGCGGTCCACCGACCGGACTTTGATGCGGCTCGCAGGGACGGGGATGTCCAGTGCTTCGACCGGGGCATCTGCACCCTGGGCTTCCGGCTGGAGCGTGTTGCCTGCCAAGGTCAGTACGCTGATATCCGATTTCAGCGCGTAGGTCGCGATGGCTTTGCCGGAGAAGACCGGTTTGCGCACCTGCAGGCCACTTTCGGTATATACCGGCACGGCGTTCACCCCCGAGGCCGAGGCCGCATCGAAGCGGGCCGCAAGCCGCCCTAAAAGGGAACGCCCTCCGGAAGAGTGGTTCAAGACGATGACTTTGGCACCCTGCCGCTGCACTACTTCTGCAATGACAGCGGTATAGACCTGGGGGTCGAATACTTCCAGGCCTTCCCCGGATACGGTGAATACCCGCGACGCCCCGTACTTGCCGAGCTCGGCCGGGTTGTCGGCCTGGCCAAGCACCAGGGCGCAACAGGAAGCCCCCATGGCCTCCGCTGTTTTACGCCCCAAGGTGAGCGCCTCGAACGTAGCTTTTTTGAATTGTCCTTTCTGTTGTTCGGCGATTACCAATACCATGATTTGATTTTTTTAGAGCCTGTCATATCACTTTCGCTTCTTCGTGCAGGAGGCGCACCAACTCGTCCATCTGCTCGGCACCGAGCATTTTCACGGCGCTTTTCCCGGCGGGCAGCTCGAACTGCACCACTTCGAGCTGTTCCGCAGCCGCTATGGGTTCTACTACCTGCAGGGGCTTGCTCTTCGCCATCATAATCCCGCGCATGTTGGGGATGCGCTGCTCTGCCATTCCTTTAGCCGCGCTGAGCACCAGCGGAAGGGCCACTTCCAGGGCTTCCACCCCACCTTCGATTTCGCGCTGGATCAGGGCTGTATGGTCGTCCAGCCATTCAAATTTGCTGGCGTAGGATACAAAGGGCAGGTCCAGGAGCTCCGCGACCATGGCCCCTACTTCGGAACCGTTGAAGTCAATCGTCTCTTTGCCCAGGAAAATCAGG
>CAZSMU010000100.1:0-13794 GCA_964607915.1 uncultured Haliscomenobacter sp. | reverse complement strand
GGCTTTGTACTTTTGCTATTTTTTTGTATATTAGACTTATTGCAAGGGGAATCATTGCGGGGTCAAAAAGGTCCTTTTTCGCCCACTCTGTGCCTCTCAACCAGTCTGTTTCGAACATGTTAAAGACTAAAAATAATGCGCCATGATCCATAATCTCGGTACAGAAAACCACATAGCGAATCGCTACATCGCAGAGTTGCGAGATGTAAAAAAACAGCAGGACAGTCTTAGGTTCCGCCACAACCTTGCTCGCCTGGGCATGTGCATGGGTTTCGAGCTCAGCAAACACCTGCGATATACATTGCACGAAGTAGAGACCCCGCTCGGCACAGCAGTATGCCGTTTGCCGGATCAGCCTTTAGTCCTCGCTACTATTTTGCGGGCGGGATTGCCGATGCACCAGGGATTGCTCGATGTATTCGACGATGCCGAGAGCGCCTTTGTATCGGCTTATCGCAAGAACCACAAGAGCGGCGGCTTCGAAATCAAGCTCGAATACATCTCTTGTCCGGGCTTACAGGACAAAGTACTGGTATTGGCTGATCCCATGCTGGCCACGGGAGCCTCGATTATCACGGCTACGAAGGCGTTATTGGAGTACGGTACGCCGGCAAAAATCCATTTTATGACGGCTATAGCCTCAACGTTGGGTCTTGAGCAGATACTGCGCGAATTTCCCGATGCCGATGTATGGATGGGAGGCCTGGATGAGGAGCTCACGGCAAAATCCTACATCGTGCCGGGTCTTGGCGACGCCGGTGACTTGGCTTTTGGGGAAAAACTACAGGAATAGACTAGGGGCAAGAGGTCAATCTGAGGTGCGGATAGTGGTGTATTCCTGGATCCAGCACCCGATATAGAAGCGGTCGCCTGTTTTCAGGTTTCGCAGGAAGACATCTTCGCGCGTGGGCATGTATTGAGCGTAGCGGTTGATCCATCGGTTTGCTTCGGCTGCGCTGGCGGGATCTACGGATTTTGCGCGGTTCCACATATCAATAGCTGCCCAGACCACGATTTGGGAGTCCCAGCCGCGGCCAGGGCCGCACAAAGGTCCACTGGAGGCGTAGAGCCTTCCTATTTGGATAAAAGGTTCGCCCCAATTGGGATAGGCAGCAGCGGCACGGAGGGCGTATTTGCGCGATTGTGCGAAATTTTTGAGGTTGGCGTTGTAAATTTTGGACACGAGGAGCAGGTATTGGCCCTTTTTGACTGGATCGTCGCTCGACTCGGCTGCTTTTTCGAATCCTTCTATGGCGCAATTGTAGTCGGCATCGCGCAAACAGTTGTAAGCAATTTCGACCGGGCCTTTTTCAGGGGCGCAGTTGGCGTTTCCGACGGCGATCAGCCGGGCAAAACGGGGGTCGGATTCCAGGCAGCCGCCCCATTTCAAGCGGCTATACACTTCGCGGAGTGCGTCGCAGTTGGTGCTGTCGTTTAGGAAATCCGCGTAGAACCGATCCATGTAATACGAGCAATCGTAGAATCCCTTGACGGTTTCAAATGCTTCGAGGCGCGAAGGGGCATAGCTTTCCACGACTTTCCAGCGTTCGCAGGCGCGCCCCTCGCAGGTCTTGAGCCCATTTGCCAGAATATTGCGGATGGTTTGCTGGTATTTTTGCGCTTCTCCGAGGCTGATTTTTTGCTCGAAGTACATTTCCACGAGCAGGGAGGAGAAGGGGTTGATTACAAAATCTGCCGTTTTGAGACCGTCTTTATCCACTGCAAGTTTGAAGAGGTCGTAGATTTCTTTTCGGGATGCGCGGTGCGGGTAGGCATAATAGAGGTCAAATGCTTTGCGGGCCGGTACATAGCCTCCTTCCGGATAGCATTGGTCTATTTCGTCGTATAGTTTAAAGATTTGATCTACAATCTTTTCCCGCTGGATAGAGTCGGTAGTTTGTTCCAGAAACCGTTCGTTAAATCGGATACCATCGGCAAAAACGGTATTGCGTTGCCCATCGGCGGCGGGGGCTTCTGTATAGACTTTTTGCCAAAGCGCATACGCCTGGTCCCAATCTTCCACTTTGAGGAAATCCCGGTAGAGTACAAAATTCCGCAGGGCATCATCGGGGATAGGGGCATCCTTGAAGGTACGGCAGGGGCCTTCCTTTTTGGCCGGCACAGGTGCGGGTGTTGGAGCAGGTGTGGTCGTGGCGGCCTGTTCGCCTGTTTTGGGCGAGCAAGCGCTGAAAAAGAACAGGACAACCAGCAGCAGATAATAGGGGAAGGCCGTGTTTTTCATACAGGCGAAGCGGATTGGGAAAAAATAAATAGACTTGTTACGAGGGGTCGCGGGGAGGGAAAAAGGTTTGTGGGAGGGGAGAAGGAACCAGAAAAAATATGCCCGGTCGGTATTATACCGTCATAGGATACCGACCGGGCAAAGGGCGACGATTAGTAGCGCAGAGTTACTCTTTCGCCAATCCAGCAGGGGACAGTTACCGTCGTATTTTGGGCACCGCGCATAAACACGTCGTCTTTTGGCGGGACGGATGCGCTGTAGAGCGATATTTTTTTAGAAGCCTCGCCAGCCACTTCGCTGTCAATGGAGCGGGCGTAGGAGTACTTGTCGATAGCGGCCAGTACGGCGAGGCCGCGGGTATAGCCATCGCTGCCACAGTTGCGGCTGGAGGCGGCGTACATGTCGCCGATGAGCATATAGGGGCGGCCCCAGTTCTGTTTGTAGGAAGCTGCTTTTCGCGCGTTATCACGAGCTGCCGAGTAGGCCTTGAGTTGGCGGAACTGGATGGAAGCCATGCCGAAGTAGAATTCTGCGAGTTTTTCAGAATCGGTTTCCTGTCCGATGGCCTCTTTATACTTTTCGATGGCGTCGCTGTATTTGCCCTCCTGGTACAATTTGCGGGCGGCGAGTCCTGGGTTTTTAGCCAGGTACTCTTCGGTGAGGCGGGTGTTGACTTCCTGGGCGGTAGCCTCGTATTTAGACTTCAGCTCGACCATGATTTCGTCGGTTTCGGCACAGCCTTGTGCTTTGAGCGTATTATAGACATAGCGGAGCACTTCCAGGTCTTCCGGGTTTTCGCGGTAAGCGGGCAGGAGTTTTTCTTTGAAGTAGTTGCAGTCAAAGATATCCTTTTCCACTGCGGCGAGTTGGAACTCCATACGTACGCTGGATGCTTCGTAGTACTGGCCCAGTTTTTCGTTGTTGACGGTGTTGTACTCGGCGATTTCCTGTGCTTTGACCACGGCGTTGCGCGCGTCTTGCTGGCTGATGAGCTTATTCTGGAAGAGATAGGTGACGAGCATCCCCAGGGGTTCGAAGACGATATACTCCAGGTTGTTGCCACCCTTTTCGATGGCCTCTTGAAAGGCTTTGAAGGTTTCGACGCGGTAGCCGAAGGAAGTCATGTAGAACATGTCTACTGCTTTTCTGCCGAGGGCATAGCTGAGGTCCTTAGGGTAGCAGGCCGCATACTGGTCGTATAGTTTTACGATCATTTGTTCGGCGTGCGCCTTTTTGACGTCGTCGGTGGAGCGCTCTTTAAGCGCTTTGTAGAGTTCGACCCCATCCACGAAGTGTGCTGCGCGTTGGCCGTCGGCGGCGGGGGCACCTTCGTACGCTTTTTTCCAGTTGTCGAAAGTGAGGTTAAAGTTCGATTCATCGAACTTAGCGAGGTCGGCGTAGGATTTCCCTTTGACCAGACCGCGGTAGAGTACGTGCGCTTCTTTCAGCGCGGATTCATTTGGCGAACCGACCCAGGTTGCACATTGCGCGTGCGCTGCGCGCACTGTGAGCATAGAAACCACGCCAATTGCCAACGTACGAAAAGCCCTTTTCATGTTTAATTGAATTTGCGTTTGAAGAACCAAGAGTTATCGTTGAGGGTGAAACCAAGATTTAACTGTACAAAATTTTCCTTGAGGCTATCCGGGAGACCAAACCGACCTGCACGGAGCGCCAAATTTACATAAGAAGTTGTTTGTCGCGGCAAAAAAATGGGAAAACCCGTACCGAGGGTGATTCCGTACTCCAGCAGTTGCTCTTCGTTGACGCTGCGCGGGTCGGTACCGTAGAAGAAACCAGCGCGATAGCGCAGGCGGGCGAAGTAATTGTTGTAAGAGGAGATATCGGGGGTGAACTCCAGGGCGAGCAAAAACCGGCGGGTGTCCATGAATTGTTCCGGGCGTGCTTCGTTGGAATAAGCACTCCAGTTGCCCAAGTAGTATTCTACGCCAATGCGCAGTTCTTCCCGCTTTTCGAACGTGAGACCGAAGCCTATTTCCCGGGGCAATACCCCTTTCCCTTCGACATCTGCCGAATACAAGAACGTATCTGTAGGGGCGGAAAGGGCGAGGTTGTCGCGGTAGTAAAAACGGCTGGAGTTAGATGTGAAGTGGGATGAATTATTGAGGAATACCCCTGCGGTGAGCACGGGTTTGCCGATATCGCCCGCCCGCTTTTTAGATTTTTTCTCCAGGTTGAGGGTGTATTGCGCGCCCAATCGGTATTGCAGGGCGGTGATGCTGATTTCGTCGGGCAGTTCGGTCGAGTAGGCCGGGTACAGACTGTCGAAGGTGACGCGGCGGCTGTTGGTGATTTTGCCGAAGACGAAACCGGCATCGGCGCCTACGGCCAGGCCGCCGTAGCGAATGCCGTTGGTCCAGGAGAGTTTGTAGGTTCCACCGGAGCCCTTCAACGAAGTAGTTGCCTGCTTGAAATCGGGGGAGGTTGTGACGGACTCGACGTTGTAGCCCACATTGGTGAAGGGCCGCAGAGCGACGGCCATACCCCAGCCGAACTTATTTTTAGAGCGCTCGAGGGCTTGGTTGATGGGATTTTTGATGGGAAAGGCGAGCGACATGTAGTTGAGGTTCCCGCTCCATATCCCCGAGGAGGTATTTCCGGAACGGAGCCCGGAATAACGAGCGTTTACGCCGAGTTCAAAGGCCGTTACCTGTAGCCAGCCCAGAGAAGCCGGGTTTACGAGGTTTAGGTGAGCGTAGTCGTTGTAGGAAGCGCCCAGACCGGCCATACCGGCGGCGGCGGCATAAAACTGGTCGGCGGGGTCGCCCAATCCGAAGCGGGAGTAAGGGGAATTGGCTTTCGGCTGAATATAATAGACCTGTGCACAAAGAAGGTGGGCACCGAGGAACAGCCAAAGCCCGGTCGCTATGAAGCGCCTTTTCCAAATCCCTGATAGATGCATAGCGTTAGTTTAACAGTTGGGTGAAACGGGCAATGAACGGACAAATATCTGGTTTTTCAAATGTTCCGCAGCAAGTCTGACAAAGACTTTGTTCATTAAGATGTTGCATACCTCTTTTTGGTTGGTTTGCATAAGCAGCTATAACGAAAAATTAAGAAGCAGGTTTTGCCGATGTCACCGGAAATATTGGCAAAGATGCGTAGAATAAAAGGTTCTATCGTAAAAAATTTGTTTCCAAGGCTTATTTGAATCTCCAAAGTGCTTTTAGTGCTTGAAGTGGCGGATTCCTGTGAGCACCATGGGCAATCGGTGGGCGTCGCAGAAAGCAATGCTGTCGGCGTCGCGCAGGGAACCCCCGGGTTGGATAATCGCTGAAATACCGGCTGCATAGGCTTGCTCGACACTATCGGCAAAGGGGAAAAACGCATCGGACGCGAGCACGGCGCCTGCGGGGTCGAAACCCATGCGCTGCGCTTTTTCCACCGCCTGCCGGAGCGCGTCGATGCGGGAGGTCTGCCCGCAGCCCATCCCTATGAGCTGCCGATTTTTGACGATGGAGATGGCATTGGACTTTAGATGTTTCACGCATTTCAGGGCGAAGAGCAAATCATCGCTCTGCGCTGCGTCTGGTGCGGTTGTGGTGGCGATGGTCCACTGTGCGGGCAGTTCGATGGAGAGGTCGTTGTCCTGCTGGATGGTACCGTTCAGCAAGGAGCGCGAAGAAGTAGCCGGAAGTTGCCAGGTTTTCAGTTTGAGCAATACCCTGTTTTTTTTGCGCAGCAGGAGCTCGGCAGCTTCAGGGGAGTAATCCGGGGCGATCAGCACCTCGTAGAAAATGTGGTCTATAGCCGCCGCCGTCTGAATATCTACAGGCCGGTTGCAGGCCAGGATGCCGCCAAATGCGGACAGCGGGTCGCAGGCCAGGGCGGCCTCCCAGGCTTGCAGGACGCTTTCGCGCGTAGCTACCCCACAGGCGTTATTGTGTTTGATGATGGCAAAAGTGGGCTCTTCGTCCTGGAATTCCGCGAGCAGGGAAAGGGCCGCATCGAGGTCCAGCAGGTTGTTGTAGGAAAGGGCTTTGCCACCCAGTTTATCGAAAAGCACGTCCAGATCGCCTGAGAAAACAGCTTTTTGGTGTGGGTTTTCCCCGTAGCGCAGGGGTTCGGAAGGTACGGCAGGTGCTGCTGGTACGGACGGGGAGTTGGTGCGGTTGAAGTAGGAAAAAATAGCCGTATCGTAAGTGGAACTGAGCAAAAAAGCCCGGCGTGCAAGCTCAAAGCGGTCTTCGAGCTCCGTGACCCCTCCCTTATCCTGCAACAGCTTTTCCAAATAAGGGTAGTCGTTTCGCGAGGGTACGATGACGACGTCCTGGTAATTTTTTGCAGCCGCCCGAATCAGGGAAATCCCGCCGATATCTATTTTTTCAATAATTGCCTTTTCATCAGAGGTGGAGGCCAGGGTTTCCTCGAAAGGGTAGAGGTCCACCAGAACGAGGTCTATTTCCGGAATTTGATACCGAGCGAGTTCTTCCAGGTGTCCAGATTCCCTGCGGGCTAGGATACCTCCGAAAACTTTGGGATGGAGCGTCTTGACGCGTCCGTCGAGGATGGAGGGGTAATCGGTAAGGGACTCCACGGAGATGACCGGCAGGCCGAGGGATTCGATGTATTGCTGGGTACCCCCGGAAGCATACAATACCACGTCATATTGGTGGAGTAGTCGGACAAGGGGCTCCAGGCCGTCTTTGGAGAAGACGGAAATCAGTGCTGAAGCAATGCGTTTTGTGGCCATTTTTAGATTTGTCTGGGCAGTTGCAATAGACCTGGTACAACAAGTCGAATAAAAAAGCGCGGCAAAAGTAAGGATAAAGGTCGGAAAAAGCACTAGACTTGTTGCGCGGGGTCAGCGAGAGGGGAAAAAAGAGTCATTTTTTGTCCATGCGAAGGCTTTTTGAGGGAGTATAGCTCTGCTATATGACCGAAAAAAGGCACAGCATGGGCGAAAAAGGGCCTTTTTGACCCCTCGAGGATCCCCCGCGCAACAAGTCTATTATTCCTGACCAAGCTTTCTACCGATGGTTTTGGAGTCCAGGATCTGGCCCAGGTGGAAACAGGTGCGGCAACGGGGCTCGTAGAGGTCTTTTTCTCCGAGCATGACGGTTTCCTGGGAGGGGTTCAACCGATAGGAGTGCACAGCGAGGTTGCCGCAGTGCGGGCATATAGCATGTACTTTGGTGATGTATTCCGATACGGCCATCAGGCGGGGCATAGGGCCGAAGGGCTTCCCTCGGAAGTCCATATCCAGCCCGGCCACGATTACCCGGATGCCGCGCAGGGCGAGCTTTTGGCAGTTCTCCGGCAGTTCATCATCGAAGAACTGCGCTTCATCTACCCCGATGACGCTGACACCTTCCGAGAGGGCTATCATCTCATCGGAATGCTGTATAGGAGTTGAGTGGATAGAGTTGGCATCGTGCGAAATGACGTGGGTCTCGGAATAACGCCGGTCAATCTGGGGCTTGAAGATTTCAACCCGCTGATTGGCTATTTTGGCCCTTTTTAGGCGGCGGATGAGCTCTTCGGTTTTTCCGGAGAACATGGAACCGCAGATAACTTCAATCCATCCGCTGCGCTGCCCCTTTGAGAATGGCTCTAAAAACATAAGTGTCTGGTTTGGGTGATCATTAGACTTGTTGCACGGGGGATCATCGCGGGGTCAAAAAGGCTCTTTTTTGCCCACACTGTGCCTTTTTCGGTCATATAGCGAGCTTAGACTCCCTCAAAAAGCCTTCGTGTGGAAAGACTTGTTGCGAGGTAAACCGGTCAAGGGTTCAGTACGGCCGCCCCTCTATGATTCCCCGCGCAACAAGTCTGATATACTGGTTGCGAGAGTCGGTATCTGTCTTTTTCAAAAAAAAACCTTATTTTTGAAACCGGCCCTGTTTTTCATCAGGACAAGTCTATCATACTACATAAACGGACGAGTAAAAAAACAAGAAGCATAATGGACTTACAAAACGCCCGAATCCTCATGCGGAAAGCGAACGCACTGTTCAAGAGCATCGAAGAGGCTGGTCCGCAGCCCTCCAGCATTGAACGGGATCTCATGCTGAGCTATCTGCGGCAATTATACGGCCTTTTTTTGGAAGAGACACAGCAAAAAACGACGGAAATGGGCAAGCGGGACGATGCGCCACCCCGTGCAGAGAGGCCACCGGTGTCCCCGCCGCCCGTGGAAGCCGCGCCTCCGGCCCCACAAGCGGTTGCTTCCTCTGCTCCAGAGCCCTTTTCATTTGAGCTGCCAAAGCGGGAGATGCCGGTTTCGCCCCCTCCGGTGGTAGAAGTACCTGTGCCGCCTCCCCCGGTAGAGCGTCGGGAGGTACCTCCTGTCCCGCCTCGCGCGGAGTCAGCGGGCTTAGACCCTGCCCTTGCGCAGCTGTTCAACTTTAAAAAAGCGACAGAACTGTCGGAGCGTCTGAGCGAAAGCCCTGTTGCCGACTTGAACAAGGCCATGTCTATAAACGACCGCTTGCTGTACATCAATGAATTGTTCGGAAGAGATCGGGCGGCACTTGACGAGTCCCTTCAGTTGCTTAACCGATTCGATGCCTTTGAAGCCGCACGCGGCTTTTTGATAAACCTGGCAGAGCAGTACCGCTGGGGCAATGAGGAACGGATAGAGATTGCCCAGGCCTTTATCAAGTTGGTCCGAAGGAGATACTTATAAGTATGTGGAAAGCCGTATCGCGTAAGTTGCAGTCCAGTGTGCGCATCCCCTTCTTCCTACTGTGCCTGATGTGGGGGGTACAGGCAGTACAGAGCCTGACAAGCCTGGAGTTGGGCGTTCTGGGCGTTTATCCCCGCCGGATAGAAGGTTTGTGGGGAGTATTGCTATCGCCCCTTATACATGGGGGATTCGGTCATTTGCTATCGAATTCGGTGCCTTTTTTCGTGTTGAGCGCCCTGATTTTGTTTTTTTATCGCCGGGTGGCCCTTCCGGCAATCGGATGGATATACCTGTTGACGGGTATTTTGGTATGGGTATTTGGGCGTTCGGTGTACCATGTAGGAGCGAGCGGGGTAGTGTATGGGTTGGTAGCGTTTGTATTCTGGACCGGGGTGTTCCGCCGCAATTTCAAATCCATTGCATTGGCGGGGTTGGTATTGTTCTATTACGGCTCCATGTTCATAGGGATATTACCGGGAGAGGATGGTGTTTCGTGGGAAAGTCACTTGCTGGGGGCGGGTGCAGGGGTAGTTGTTGCGTTTTGGTACAAAGACAAGTTAGAGCGCGACGAGGAGCGCCGAGTGCTTCCCGATGACGAGGAGGCGTCGCGGTATTTCCTTGAGCGGGATACGTTTGAGAAAAAGCGGGATATCTGACGGGCTATGTCAGAGGTCTGCGAAATTTTTTGCAAACCCATTGATGCCGGCATTCTGTAATTGTCCCTGAAGCGCTACCGCCTGGCGGGGATCTGTGAAATGCCCGATTAGTAGTTTGTACATCGTTTGTCCACTTAGAGTTTGTGGTTTGATGAAAGTGGGCTGTTTGAAGTAGGCTTGGAGCTGGGTTGCCTGCTGGGTGGCGCTGTCAAAGCTGGCATAGGCACCGACCTGTACGCCCCAGCCGGTCATGGGGGGCGTCGTGCTCGAAGGGTTTTGTACGGGGGTGGGGGGAGTGGATGGAGCGGCGTTTCTCCTTCGGAGGGCTTCCAGTACGGCGCGTTCGGCATTGACGCGGCCGTAGCCGTATTTCCTGGAGTGGCCGGCGACATACTCTTCGGGGCGTCCGATTTTGTCGGCGGTTTGTATGAGGATTTGTTTGACTTCGGCAGCGCTCAGGTTGGGGTTGGCAGAGAGGATGAGGGCGCACACGCCGGCGACCAGAGGCGTAGCGCCCGAGGTGCCTCCGAAGTGTTTGTACTGGTTGCCGCGGGAGCGGCCGTCAAGCCAGTAGCGGTATTCGCCGTATTGCCCTTGCGCGCCCGGATCCCAGGAGGCACGGGCGGCGAGGAGGGGCCATTCCCCGTTTGAGGGGGCGCAGAGGGTCACTTCCGGCCCCTGGTTGGAGTAGGAGGCGAAGGAATCGTCGCTGGTTGAGGCCCCCACTGCGATCACATCGGGGTGGGCGGCGTAATAGTTGACGTAGGTTTTGGAATCGTTTCCCACGGCGAAGAGGATGACGCAGCCCCTTCCACCGCGCCCTTCGCGTGCAGCGCGAGCAATGGCCTGCTGCTTGAATCCGTCCAACTGGTAATTCGGGTCGGTGGTGCCCCAGCTACAGGAGATGATATCGGCGCCATTGGCCACGCAGTAGTTGAACATGCGCTCGGTGGCCATGCTGTTGAAGGAAGTGCCATTGATGGGCATGAAGCGGGCATTGGGCGCTACGCCGACCATGCCGCTGCCGTTGGAAGCGGCGATGGCGATACTGGCGCAGGGGGTGCCATGCGCGTATTGCGGGTTGCCGCCTGATAGCTGGGGAGAGTTGTTCCACATATCGAACGGGCGATACACTTTGCCTTGAAAATCCGGATGGGAAAGGTCGAATCCATTGTCAATGACCGCAATGGTGATTTGATTGGACCCGAGATTGCCCAGGCGTTTCCAGGCATTGACGACGCGGGCGTCGGCACCGCGCAGGAGCCTGGCTTGTGCGTCGGGCAGGAAGCCATTGTTTTGCAGATACCATTGATGGGAGAGCAACTGGTCGCCGGGTATGGCATTATCATCGTACTCGTCGAGGATAGTATCGAAATCGGCCAGTACCTGGCGTACCAGGCAGGACTGGCCGGCCAGAGTGGCCACGCGGATGGGATTGAAGCTCTGGGGGGTGGTGCGGGCGACGAGCTGTTCCGGGGTGCGGCGCTCCACGAGCTCGAGGTGGAACTCATCCAGTACCAGGAGCTGTTCCTGCTCGCTGACGCCAGGTTCAAAGGTGAAATAGAGGATGCCCGTAGGCACTAGAGGCTTGTTGCTGCCTTCGGGGAAATAGACGTGGGTGCCGCTTTCTACTTCTTCCTGTTGGCGTACCTGGTCGAGTTTGTCCTCGAGGCCGGTACCGTCGGTTTGCAATTCTACGAGTTGGAACCCCCCGAGGTTAGGGTGGATTTCTTGCTGGATATAATCGGGTGTGGTGAACAGGCTTCTGGAATTGGCCATGCGCAGACCTACGAGGCGTTTGCTTTTGCGCAGGCGTATCTCCCCGTTGCTCCCTTGAATGCATATTTTTCCCATGGGCGCTCAGAATTTAGGGACAAGATACGCAAAAAAAGGAGAAATCAGGCGCGTTCCTGATAATATTCCCGGTAGAGTTTCTGAAGTTTTTTACGGGCGAAGAAGATGCGGCTTTTTATGGTGCCAAGGGGCGAGCCCAGTTCTTCGGCAATCTCTTCGTACTTGAACCCTTCGAATGCCATGATGAACGGCTTTCTGAAATCTTCCGGAAGCGTTTCTACCATACCGATGAGCTCGGTCAACTCCAAGGAGGTTTCACCGTCGTTGGGGATGGCCTCGGTACCGGAGTCCAGCAGATAGTTGTTGGGCGTCTGGTCAATGACCAGGTTGCGGCGCAGTTTTTTCCGGTAGTTGTTGATGAAGATATTGCGCATGATGGTGACAGCCCATGCCTTGAAATTCGTCCCCGCGTGGTATTTCTCGGCATTGGTGAAGATGCGGAAGGCGGTGTCTTGGTACAGATCCTCGGCATCCATACTATTAGTCGTCAGCTTGAGCGCAAAAGCGCGCAGGGAGGGGCTGATTTTGTCGAGCTGTATTTGGATTTGGTCTTTTGATTGGTTATTCATAAGACGTTGGTTTATTAGGGTTTTGTTTTGTAATATTTTTTTACAAAAATACAAAATTCTTTAGGTGAGTGCAATTTTTTTTGTCTATTTAGACTTTTTATAAATAAAAATATTTTGCAATAACTTGAAAAACAAAGCAGTTAAAAAACTTTGTTAAAAAAATTAACAAAACTAAACTAAGGGATACAGGAATTGTATTCCTGTTAGAATGGTTAGTAAAGTTTGACCAGGCAGAAAGAAGAGTGTTTTTTTAGACATTTTGAATTACGCCCTTATTACATAACCCCGGTATCCTTTTCAAGACGGGCAAAATCACAAATGGCGCCATGGAAGCAAAGCCGGAACCTACAGGACAAGTTTACATTGACAGGAACATCCGCTACCTGAGGCGCAGGTATGGTTGGAGCCAGGAAGAGCTCGGCGTCCGTATCGGGTTGAACCGGGGCAATATCGCCTCGTACGAGAACGGCACCGCAGAACCCAAGATATGCAATTTGCTCAAGTTAGCGAAGTTGTTTAGTGTTTCCATTGTGGACATCACCCACAGGGATTTGAGCCAGGACGTGCAGCCCGATGGGAGCGGAGACACGCCCTGTGTCGAACAATCGCTGCAGCGCTATGTGCGGCAAGCACAAGAACTTCAAGCGGTGATGAAGGGACTGCACACCTGTTGCCATTTCAAAGTGAAAAACACAGAAGAAGCCTCTCCCCGCGACCTGCATGTCGTGGCCATGCACTTCGAAGAACTGTTCCACGCTGCCCAGACCTTGTTGGAGGGCCACTTGCAGCTCCTGGAACAATTAGGGGCTCCCTGCCAAAATAAAACGCAGGGTAAAGACGAATAAGATCATGTTCCTTGTGAGGTAGGTTATCAAAAGGTCGAAAAACTCTTTTTGCCCCTATGGCGTCTTTTTCCGGTCGTATAGCTTGCTCCGATTCCCACAAAAAGCCTTCGTGAAAAAAGCCCCTTTTTTCTCACCTCACGGACTCCCCGCAACCCGTATATAGCCAAAAATGTGAAAAAAATGTAAAATCTCTATCTCCTGAACAAGAAAAACAGGGATTTAGCGGTATTACATGTAATATACATCTTCGTAAGAGAGACCTACTGTTCCAGTCTTTTGTTATTATATTTTTTTTTAATATATTTGTGGTTGTAAAATCACACATAATCCGCAAATCTCATGAACTGGAAAGTACTTGTCTTAGCAATGGCGGTACGCCTGCCGCTCATCGCCATGCCCCCGCCCGGGGGGATTGAATTCCTGAACCTGCGCCTTCCCGAAGCCATTCAGCAAGCCTCCAAAGTCAATAAGCCACTGATGGTACATTTCACGGCGAGCTGGTGTATGCCCTGCCGATGGATGGAAACCAATACCTTCATGGATCCGGAGGTCGTAGAATTTGCGAAGCAAAATTACCTGGCCGTGAAAGTAGATTTCGACGATATCGACGGCTATCGCCAGGTAGATGCCTATGGTATCAAAACGCTACCCACCCTTCTCATCCTGAACCCAGACGGGCGGGTGGCTGCCCGGCAGGAATGTTCCATATCTGCGGAACGCCTGCTCTCCATCCTGAAGCGGTTCTACGTTCCGGTGGGCACATCGACTTCCAGCGGCAGCCTGTCGGGAATGAAAGTCCCTGTGCCCGAGATTGTACTTCCCCCGATCCAGACGAACGATGTTCCGGGCAGTTCATTTGAGACACCTCGGGGCGGAGGCGAAGGGGCGGGTACGAACATACGGGATTTGAACCGTGCCCCTGCGCCTTCTTCTTCTTCTTCTTCTTCTTCTTCTTCTTCTTCTTCTTCTTCTTCTTCTT